>LRTP01000998.1 GCA_001550305.1 Streptomyces diastatochromogenes | reverse complement strand
GCGGGGCACCCTGCTGCGGGAACCCGGCCTGGGCGGCCTCCTGCGGCGGCGCGGGCGGCCGGCCCGGCTGGTCGGCGTACGGGTTCTGGTCCGCGTACGGGTTGTCGACCGGTGGACCGGACGGCGGCGGAGACGACTGACTCATGTGGTTCCCCCCAGGGATGTGAGCGCACACCTGGGAGCGCCCGGGACACGGGCGCACTGGTGTGCGAGAGCTGACGCACAGTAGCAGTCGGCAGTGACATCCCGTCCAGGGGTTTCGCCGGGGTCAGAGCCGGTGCGCGGCTCCGGTCGGGGTCGCTCCCCTGGTGTCCAGCAGGAGCTGGGCTTTCACGGAGAGCCCCTGGAGGTCGTACGTGCGGTGCTGTTGGAGCAGGATCGTGAGATCGGCGTCGGCGGCGGCCTCGTAGAGGGAGTCGGCGCGCGGGACGGGGCGGCCGAGGACGTTCCAGGCCGGGATGTGCGGGTCGTGGTAGCTGACGGTCGCGCCGAGCTCCATCAGACGCAGGGCGATCTCGTGGGCGGGCGTGCCCTGTTGGTCGGCGA
This sequence comes from Streptomyces diastatochromogenes, assembly GCA_001550305.1. Classification (GTDB taxonomy): domain Bacteria; phylum Actinomycetota; class Actinomycetes; order Streptomycetales; family Streptomycetaceae; genus Streptomyces; species Streptomyces mirabilis_D. Next base: position 3,972 of record LRTP01000998.1, on the reverse strand, counting down.
GATCGGGCTTGTAGGTGACGCCGAGGAGGAGCACGCGCGCGGCGCGGGCCGATTTCCCGTGTTCGTTGAGGAGCGTGGCGGCGCGCTGGATGACGTACCGCGGCATGTGGCTGTTGACCTGCTGGGCCAGTTCGACCATGCGGAGGGTGCGGCCCGAATGGCCCGCCAGGTCCTGGGCGATGCCGTGGCCGCCGACGCCCGGCCCCGGCCGGAACGCCTGGAATCCGAACGGCTTGGTCTCGGCGCAGCGGATGACGTCCCACACGTCGACGCCCAGGTCGTGGCAGAGCACGGCCATCTCGTTGACCAGGGCGATGTTGACGTGCCGGTAGTTGTTCTCCAGGAGCTGCACGGTCTCCGCCTCGCGGGGGCCACGCGCGCGTACGACCTTGTCGGTGAGGCGCCCGTAGAAGGCGGCGGCCGACTCGGTGCAGGCGGGGGTGAGGCCGCCGATGACCTTGGGGGTGTTGGCGGGGGTGAAGTCGCGGTTGCCGGGATCGACGCGGCTGGGTGAGTACGCGAGGTGGAAGTCGCGCCCCGCGCGCAGGCCCGAGCCCTCTTCGAGGAGCGGGCGCAGGAAGTCCTCGGTGGTGCCGGGGTGGACCGGCGACTCCAGGATCACGGTGGTGTGCGGGCGCAGCCGTTCGGCCAGGGTGCGGGCGGCCGAGGCCACTTGGCCCAGGTCGGGGGTGCCGTCCGGGACGGGTGGGGTCGGGGCGCAGATGACGGCGGTGCGGACGCGGCCGAGTTCGGCGGGGTTGGTGGTCGGCCGGAAGCCCCCCGAGAGCATCCGGCGCAGTTCGGCCGGGGTGAGTGAGCCGCCCTCCGGCCCGGTCTTGTAGCCGAGCGTGGGGATGCCGGCGGCGACGGCGGCCTGGGCCAGGGGCAGGCCGAGATGTCCGAGTCCGATGACGGCGAGATCTGCGGGCATGGCGTGGGCCGTCCTTCCCAGTAACCGAAGCGGGACAGGTGCGCAAGCCCTGTGGACAGAACGGGCGAGCGCAATGTCAGACTAGGAGTAAATATGACCGATTCGCGGTATTGGGCGGGCGAGTTTCCGGGAGTGTTGTCCACAGGCTGGGGGCGCGTGGTGGCCGATGACGGACATCGCGGTCAGACTTTGGGGCAGGGGGACGTGAGCCGGGCGTCGCCGGACAGGTGCGGCCAGCGCGACAGACAGCGGGAGGCAGCGGTGAGGACAGCGAAACTGGGGCCGGCGGAGCGTGCCGAGTCCCTGGCGGGAATGGCCGAGCGTGAGCTGGATGTGCTGGTGGTGGGCGCGGGCGTGGTCGGTGCGGGGACGGCGCTCGACGCCGTGACGCGCGGCCTGTCCACGGGTCTGGTCGAAGCGCGCGACTGGGCGTCGGGCACCTCCAGCAGGTCCAGCAAGCTGATCCACGGCGGCCTGCGCTATCTCGAGATGCTCGACTTCGCCCTCGTGCGCGAGGCCCTGAAGGAGCGTGGACTCCTTCTGGAACGTCTGGCACCGCACCTGGTGAAGCCGGTGCCCTTCCTCTATCCGCTCCAGCACAAGGGCTGGGAGCGGCTGTACGCGGGATCGGGCGTCGCGCTGTACGACGCCATGTCGATGACGAGCGGACATGGACGCGGACTGCCCGCCCACCGTCATCTGACGCGCGCCCACGCCCTGCGCATAGCACCCGCCTTGAAGAAGGACGCGCTGGTCGGCGCGTTGCAGTACTACGACGCACAGGTGGACGACGCCCGTTATGTGGCCACGTTGGTGCGCACGGCGGCGGCGTACGGCGCGAAGGTCGCCAACCGTGCCCGCGTGACCGGATTCCTGCGCGAGGGCGAGCGCGTGGTCGGCGCCAGGGTGTTGGACGTCGAGGGCGGCGGGGAGTACGAGATCCACGCCAAGCAGATCGTCAACGCCACGGGCGTGTGGACCGACGACACCCAGGCCATGGTGGGCGAGAGAGGCCAGTTCCACGTACGGGCCTCCAAGGGCATCCACCTGGTCGTGCCGAAGGACCGGATCAACGCCGCGACGGGTCTGATCCTGCGCACGGAGAAGTCCGTCCTCTTCGTGATCCCCTGGGGGCGGCACTGGATCATCGGCACCACGGACACCGACTGGAACCTCGACAAGGCCCACCCCGCGGCCTCCAGCGCCGACATCGACTATCTGCTGGAGCATGTGAACTCGGTGCTCTCGGTGCCTTTGACCCGCGACGACGTGGAGGGTGTGTACGCGGGACTGCGTCCGCTGCTCGCGGGCGAGTCGGACGCGACCAGCAAGCTCTCGCGCGAGCACACCGTGGCCCATCCGGTGCCGGGACTGGTGGTCGTGGCGGGCGGCAAGTACACGACGTACCGGGTGATGGCCAAGGACGCGGTCGACGAGGCGGTGCACGGCCTCGACCAGCGGGTCGCCGAATGCGTCACCGAGGACATCCCCCTGCTCGGGGCCGAGGGGTACCGGGCGCTGTGGAACGCGCGGGCGCGCATCGCGCAGCGCACCGGACTCCATGTGGTCCGCGTGGAGCATCTGCTGAACCGGTTCGGTGTGCTGGCCGAGGAGATCTTCGAGCTCATCGCCGCCAACCCCGCGCTGGGCGAACCCCTTCCGGCCGCCGAGGACTACCTCAAGGCCGAGATCGTCTACGCCGCCTCGCACGAGGGCGCGCGGCACCTGGACGACGTGCTGACCCGGCGCACCCGTATCTCCATCGAGACCTTCGACCGCGGTACGCGCAGCGCCCGCGAGGCCGCCGATCTGATGGCGCCGGTCCTCGGCTGGGACAAGGACCAGATCGAGCGCGAGGTGGAGCACTACGAGAAGCGGGTCGAGGCCGAGCGGGAGTCCCAGCGTCAGCCGGACGACCAGACGGCGGACGCGGCGCGGCTGGGGGCGCCGGACATCGTGCCGCGTTGATCGGGCGCTGCTGCCTGCGAGGGCCTGCCCGGGAGTTCCGGGGGACTCCAGGGGGTCCCAGGAGTTCCCGGGACGTCTCAGGAGTTCCCGGGGGATCCCAGGAGTTCCCGGGGGTTCCCGTGAATGTCACTCGAACGGGTGTCGTGAGCTGGGATCTTTGCTCGAAACCCGGCCGTTCTACTGGGTGCGAGGGCAGAACTCGGCGGCGAGCAGGTCGGGTTCGAGGTCCGGGTCCTCGATCCCGTCCGTGTTCACCCGGAAGGTGAGGACACGACGGCCGTCGACGGTGGCCGCGGTGCGCACGTAGCTGCCGGATATGTGGCCGTCGTGCCCCCACACCGTGGTGCCGCACGACAGCTTCACCGGATACAGACCCATGCCGTACAGGCCTTGTGCGGTGCGGGTGTCGAGCATCTCGCGCAGTTGGCGGGGCGGGAGCAGGTCGCCCGCGAGCAGGGCCGCGTAGAAGCGGTTCAGGTCGGCGAGCGTGGTGACCAGTTCACCCGCCGCACCGGCGACGCGCGGGTCGAGGGCGGTCACGTCGGTGCCGTCGGCGGAGTAGGCGCGGCCGTGCGGGGAGGGCAGTGAGGTGCGGGCGCCCGGGAAGGAGGTGCCCGTCAGACGAAGGGGGTTGATGATGCGGCGCTCGGCCTCGGTGGCGTACGAGTGGCCGGTGACCTGGCGGATGACCATGCCGAGCAGGACGTAGTTGGTGTTCGAGTAGGCGAAGCGGCCGCGGGTGGCCGGGGGGTGGGTGAGTGCGATGCGGACGGCCCGGAGCGGGGTGAGGGGGACGGCGCCCTTGGTGTCGTCGGCGAAGTCGTACAGGCCACTGGTGTGGGTGAGCAGGGAGCGCAGCGTCAGACGCCGGCCGTCGTTGCCCGCGCCGCGCACCAGACCCGGAAGATGAGCGTCCAGGGCGTCGGACAGGGACAGCCGGTGCTCGGCGGCGAGTTGCAGTACCACGGTCGCGATGAACGTCTTGGTGATGCTGCCCGCGCGGAAGTGGTCGCCGCGCGCGATGCCCTCGCCGGCGCGGGCGAAGCGTGCGCCGGAGGCGTCGCCGGCCAGCA
>LRTP01000997.1 GCA_001550305.1 Streptomyces diastatochromogenes | reverse complement strand
GGCCAGCAGCGCGGCGGCGGGAGCCCTGCCGCGGGTGACGAGAAGGGGGAGCAGACGGCGGAGGGCACGGGTGGCGCCCGTTGCCGGGGCGGCGGCGGGGGAGTGTGAGCCCGTCGGGGTCGCGGACCTGGGGGTGTGACGGGCGGCCGAGGGTGTGGTGGAGTGGGAAGGACCGGCGGTCGCCATCAGGCGCGGCAGGTCGATCGGGGCCAGCAACAGGACGGCCAGAGACACGGGTATGACCAGGAGTGTCCGAGGTGTCCGGGGCGCAGGCATCGGCGTTCCTTCCTTGTTGCGGCACATCATGGGGGACGGACCTGTGCGCACGAGCGGGTGGTCCGCAGGTGAGGGGCGTGCCGGTCGTCGGGGGCTTGTCGGCCGAAGGGCCCCCTGGGCGCTGAGCGCTTGTCGGGTGAGGGACAATGAAGGCTCTGTCAGGGCGGGTTGCATGAGGGGACGCATGTCGGAGGCGGAGCGGGCGGGAGCATCCCGTCAGGACAAGAGCGAACGTCTCCTCGCCGGGCGCTACCGGCTGGGAGATGTTCTCGGCCGCGGCGGCATGGGCACGGTGTGGCGGGCCCAGGACGAAACGCTGGGCCGCACGGTCGCCGTCAAGGAGCTGCGGTTCCCGTCGAGCATCGATGACGACGAGAAGCGGCGGCTGATCACGCGCACCCTGCGTGAGGCCAAGGCGATCGCGCGGATTCGCAACAACGGCGCGGTGACGGTCTTCGACGTGGTCGACGAGGACAACCGACCATGGATCGTGATGGAGCTCGTCGAGGGCAAGTCGCTCGCCGAGGTCATCCGCGAGGACGGCCTGCTCACGCCGAAGCGCGCCGCCGAGGTGGGGCTCGCGATACTCGACGTGCTGCGGTCCGCGCACCGCGAGGGCATTCTGCACCGCGACGTGAAGCCGTCGAACGTGCTGATCTCCGACGACGGCCGGGTCGTGCTGACCGACTTCGGCATCGCTCAGGTCGAGGGCGACCCGTCGATCACCTCGACCGGCATGCTGGTGGGCGCGCCCTCGTACATCTCGCCGGAGCGGGCGCGCGGGCACAAGCCCGGCCCCGCGGCCGACCTGTGGTCGCTGGGCGGGCTGTTGTACGCGTCGGTCGAGGGCGTGCCGCCGTACGACAAGGGTTCCGCGATCGCGACGCTCACCGCGGTGATGACCGAGCCGGTGGAGCAGCCGAAGAACGCGGGCCCGCTGGAGAACGTGATTTACGGGCTGCTCGTGAAGGACCCCGCGCAGCGGCTCGACAACGAGCGCGCCCGGGCGATGCTCAGCGAGGTGGTCTACGCCCCCGAGCCCAAGGAGACCGTGCCGGAGCCGGTGGACGCGACGAAGGTCGTGGTGCTGCCGCCGGTGCCGGACGAGGGCCGGGGCAAGAAGAGTTCGGGTGGCTCGGGTGGCTCGGGCGGTTCCGGGGCCAAGCGGGGCGAGGAGGCCGGGGAGCGGCTGCGCGGAGCGCTGCGTTCCGTGCGGAAGGCCGCCTCGGTCGCCGGTGCGGC
>LRTP01000996.1 GCA_001550305.1 Streptomyces diastatochromogenes | reverse complement strand
TGGCCCGTGGCGCCCGAGCGGCCGCCGCGGCCCGCGCCGCGGGCACCGCTCACCGATGTGGTGTCGCGGCGGACCCTGTTGATCATCGCGGTGGTCGTGGCGCTCGCCGTGATCGGCACCGTGCTGGCCCTGACCCTCGGTGGCGGTGACGACAGCGGGGCGAAGAACGGCAAGAGCGGTGACACCAAGGCGGCCGCGTCCAACGGGGTGACCGCGGGCAGCGGCGGCAAGGGCGCGACCAGCGGCTCTCACACCGACAGCGGCGACAAGACGGACGGTGCCACCGGGGCGGCCGGGGACGGGAGTTCCGGCAGCGCGCCGAACACCGACGCGTCGGGCAGCGCCGCCGCCACGAACGGAACGAGCGGGACGGGCGGCGACGGCAAGGAGTCGGGCTCCTCGGGCTCCACTGCCGTGCAGACGTACGAGGGCGGCCAGGGGTTCAAGATCGGGCTGCCCAAGGGGTGGAAGTACCAGTCGACGGATGACGCGGGAGCCCGCTTCACCGGTCCCGACGGACAGAAGCTCCTCGTCGGCTGGACGACCACGCCCAAGAGCGACCCCGTGGCGGACTGGAAGAACCAAGAGGGGTACATGGTGCGCTCGCAGTACAAGCGGGTGCGCATAGAGAAGGTGGACTACCGCGGTTGGAACACGGCCGACTGGGAGTTCACTTATCAGGACGGCGGCACGAAGTACCGGTCGATCGACCGCGGGTTCGTCGTGAATGATCATCTCGGGTACGGGCTGATGTACACGGCGAAGGCATCCGACTGGGACGGCGAGCTGCGCAAGGACACCTGGAAGACACTGACGGCGACGTTCCAGCCGAAGTCGTGAGGCATGGGCCCGAGCCCACGTCGTGAGCCGCGTGCTCATGCCGTGAGGTTCGGGCCGGTTCGCCCCGGGTGTCTGTTGTAGGGGTCGGTCACGGGGCGGTGACATCTCGCATCCCGACATTGCGGGTTGCCTCCGGCACGTATCGTGAATGGTTGCGGACCGTACGAAGCCGTAACGGGACGCGAGGCGAACGGAATTGACCACCGGGCGGCCGGGGGAGGCGTCGTGGACGACTATGCGGGTCGGGTACTCGCCGACCGTTACCGCCTGCCGCTGCCGCCCTCCGACGAGTACGAACTCGCCGAGAGCCGGGCCTTCGACACCTACAGCGGTCAGGAAGTCCTCGTCCGGCAGGTGCCGTTGCCGGAGGTCGTCGAGGCGGAGATGCTCGACGCGGACGGGCTGCCCGAAGGGTTCGTGGCGCGGGACGGCGGGGCGCGGCGCGCCTCCGCACGGACCACGCGCAGGCCCACCGAACCCGCCGTACTGCGGGCGATCGAGGCGGCGCAGGCCGCCGCGCAGATTCCCGACCATCCCCGGCTGGACCAGGTCTTCGACGTGTTCGCCGAAGGCGGGTCGTTGTGGATAGTGAGTGAACTGGTGCCCGCGCGGTCGCTGGCCGCACTGCTCGCCGAGAAGCCGCTGAGCCCCTATCGGGCGGCCGAGGTCGCCGCCGACGTCGTCACCGCGCTGCGGGTGCTGCACGCGCACGGATGGGTCCACCGCAACATCACCGTGCGCACGGTGCTCGTCTGCGACGACGGCCGGGTGATGCTGACCGGCCTGGCCGCCGGCGCCGCGGAGGAGGCACTGTGCGGGTACGACCCGGTGCCGGTACAGGACTTCGAGGGTCCCGGGGGTGAGGGAGGCGTCGGCGCCGGTTCGCCCCACGCGGGTCCCGGTGCGGATTCACGAGCGGGTACGGGTACGGGTACGGGTACGGGCGCCGGTGTCCCGCGTGGAGCGGCCCGTGCGCGCGGTGCCGCGCCTGGTGGAGCGACCGGAGGACTGCCCGGCGGGGGAGCCGGTAGTACCTCCGGGGGGAGGCCCGGAGCCTCGTTCGGCGCGGTGGTCGCCAGTGCGCAGGGGGCCGATGCCGAGGCCGCGCGGCG
>LRTP01000995.1 GCA_001550305.1 Streptomyces diastatochromogenes | reverse complement strand
CGTCCCGCGGCCCGGCACCCGATGGTGGGGCGCCCGGGCCGGGGCCGGGATCCGGCTCCGCTGCCGCGTGCTGCTGATCTGTCATGTGTCCATGGTGACGGGCGGGAAGGCCGGGCGGCAGTCGGGACGACCCTGGCCGAACCCTGATATCGGCCCTGACGGGGTCGGAGGGAACCGTTCGAGCACCAATCTCTCGAAGATCAGGGGAGTCTCGGGGGTCGACCCTGATGCTCCTGCCCTCCGCCCGTGTGAACATCGATGGCATGCCGGAAGCCGCAGCAGTGCCCCTCGACGACCCGCGGCCCCCGCGCAAGCTCTACCGCAGCAGCGACGGACGCTGGCTCGGGGGCGTGGCGCGAGGGCTCGCCGGGCATCTCGGGCTGCCCGTGATCTGGGTGCGGCTGGTGTTCGTCGGCCTGTTCATGGCGGACGGCCTCGGGGCGCTGCTCTATGCCGCGTTCTGGTTCTTCGTGCCGCTCGGCGTCGGCGGCGTCGACTCCGGGCGCACCCCGGCCTTCACCACCGAGACCGCCCCCGACGGCCGCCGCAGACTCGTGGCCCGCAAGCCGGACCGGGGCCAGATGGTCGCCCTGCTCCTCATGGTCGTCGTGGCCATGGTCTTCGTCGGCAATGTGAATCTCGGCGGTGGGGCAAGGGCCTATCTCTGGCCGACCGTTCTCGTCGGCGCGGGCGTCGCCCTGGTCTGGCGCCAGGCGGACAACGCGCGGCGGGCCCGCTGGGTCGAGGTCGGCCGTCGTCGTCGTACGCTCACGCTGCTGCGCTCCGCGGCCGGTGTCCTGCTCGTCACCGCGGGCGTCTCCGGAATATTCGTGCTGCAGGGCTCGGCGGCCCACCTCGGGTCGGTCCTCCAGGCGGCACTCGCGGTCCTGGTCGGCACGGCGCTCCTCGCCGGCCCCTATCTCGTGCGCATGACCCAGGACCTCTCCGAGGAGCGCCTGATGCGCATCCGCGCCCAGGAGCGGGCCGAGGTCGCCGCCCACGTCCACGACTCGGTGCTGCACACCCTGACCTTGATCCAGCGCAACGCGGAGAACGCGAACGAGGTGCGCCGGCTCGCCCGCGCCCAGGAGCGCGACCTGCGCGCCTGGCTCTACAAACCGGAGGGCACCGGCAAGGACGAGGCGGACGAGCCGACGACCCTGGCCGAGGCGGTCCGTCGCAACGCGGCCGAGGTCGAGGACAAGCACGGCGTCCCCATCGAGGTCGTCGTCGTGGGCGACTGCCCGCTCGACGAGGGCCTGACCGCACAGATGCAGGCCGCGCGCGAAGCGATGGTGAACGCCGCCAAGTACGGTGGCGAGGGCGGCGCCGTACAGGTCTACGCAGAAGTCGAGGGCAGGACGGTCTTCGTGTCCGTCCGCGACCGCGGTCCCGGCTTCGACCTCGACGGGATACCCGCCGACCGCATGGGCGTTAGAGAATCGATCATCGGCCGCATGGAGCGCAACGGCGGCACGGCGCGACTGCGCGCGGTGCCGGACGGCGGCACGGAGGTCGAGCTGGAGATGGAAAGGGCGGAGAAGACGTCATGAGCGACGTGAACGGACCGACCGGGCAGACCCCGGCATCGAACGGGCCGGAGGATGCCGCCGTGGGTACGGCCGGGGCCGGGGCCGGGGCGGGGGCCGGGGCTGAGGCCGCGACCGGGTCGGCCGCCGGATCGGCCGCCGAGTCCGTCGCCGGCGTGGGCACGCCCACGGGTGCGACCGCCGTCGGCCCCCACACGACTGCCGCCGAGGGCGGACGCCGTGTGCGGGTCGTACTCGTCGACGACCACCGCATGTTCCGTACGGGAGTGCAGGCCGAGATCGGAGAGACCGAGCGGACCGGCGTCGAGGTGGTCGGCGAGGCCGCGGACGTCGACCAGGCGGTCACGGTCATCACGGCCACCCGGCCCGAGGTCGTCCTGCTCGACGTCCATCTGCCCGGCGGCGGCGGTGTCGAAGTGCTGCGCCGCTGCGCCCCGTTGATGGCCGACGCCCGCCAGCCGGTCCGTTTTCTCGCGCTCTCCGTGTCGGACGCCGCGGAGGACGTCATCGGTGTGATCCGCGGCGGCGCCCGTGGCTACGTCACCAAGACCATCACCGGCACGGACCTGGTGGACTCCATCTTCCGCGTCCAGGACGGCGACGCGGTCTTCTCGCCCCGCCTGGCCGGATTCGTCCTGGACGCGTTCGCCTCCACCGACGCCCCGCCCGTCGACGAGGACCTCGACCGTCTCACCCAGCGCGAGCGCGAGGTCCTGCGTCTCATCGCCCGCGGCTACGCCTACAAGGAGATCGCCAAGCAGCTGTTCATCTCGGTGAAGACGGTCGAGTCGCACGTCTCGGCGGTCCTCAGGAAGCTCCAGCTGTCGAACCGCCACGAGCTGACCCGATGGGCCACCGCGCGTCGGCTGGTCTAGCCGATCGCGTCGAGAGGGTCGGCTACCGGTGTTCCGCGTCGGTCGCCCGGCCCAGTATCCGTAGCGCCCAGCGGTAGTGACGGACGGCCTTCACGATGCCGATGAGGCCGGTCAGCCACAGGATCAGGCCGATGCCCATGCCCTGGACGACATCGCTGTACAGGGGGTGGCCGGGCTCGGCCCGCGCCGCCGCCGTGAAGGACGTCCAGGCACCGATCGCGCAGACGCCGAGCGAGGAGAGCAGCCAGAAGAGGCTGAGGCCGGGGGAGCGGAGCCGGGAGTCGGTCGCGGGGTGCCGGTCCAACTCGGACCAGGCGTCCAGCAGTCGGTGTATGTGGTGGTCCCGGCGCACGGAGAGGGCGACGGCGACGACGGTCGGGGCGAGCGCGGCGAGGCCCAGCAGGGCGAAGAGCGGGCCGAGGACGAAACCGGTGGGGTCGCGCTGCTCGAGTTGTCGCAGCGGCAGCACCAGCAGCGCCCAGCCGACGATCGCCGCGAGCGCCAGCAGCCAGAGCAGCAGCACCCGGTGCACCCCGAGGCTCCGCCTGCGCAGCTCCTCCAGCGCCCGCCCCCGGTCGGCCAGCAGCGCGGCACGGTCCGGCCAGGTCCTGATGTGCGCGGGCGGCGGCGGAGGCGGCAGCAGAGAGCCGGGCATCAGAACCTCTCGGACTACAGAGCGACGACGGAACGACGGAGCGATGACGACGGAAACAGAGTCCGCGCCGACGCTACCGTGATCCACTTCTCCGTCCGCACCACACCGCGGTCGCCCCCGCGTCTTTCACGCCACTCGGGTGGCCCCCGCGAACGGCATCTCGTCGACCGGCGCCAGCCGCACGGGCGCCGAAGGGTTCGGGGCGTGGATCATCTGGCCGTTTCCGACGTAGATGCCCACATGGCTGATTCCCGAGTAGAAGAACACCAGGTCGCCGGGGCGGAGTTCGGACCGTGAGACCCGGTGTCCGGCGTTGATCTGCGCGTACGTCGTGCGCGGCAGCGAGATGCCCGCGGCACGGTACGCGGCCTGGGCCAGGCCCGAGCAGTCGAAGGCGTCGGGCCCGGTGGCGCCCCAGACGTAGGGGCTCCCGAGCTTCCCGTAGGCGTACGCGACAGCCTCCGCCGCACGCGAGTTGGGTGCCGCGACGGAGCCGGGCGACGACACCGGGCCGAGGTCCCGCACGGCGGAGCGCGAGGCGCGCTGCCCGGCGCTTCCCGTACCCCCGGCCGCTCCCAGGTCGCCGAGCTGCGCGCGCTGCTCGTCGGTGAGCCGCGACAGCAGCTGCCGCGCCGTGTCCAGCTTCCCGGTGATCGTCTTCTTGGCCCGCTTCAGCTCCGCCTGACGCGACTTGAGCGAGGCCAGCTCGACATGCGCGGCCCCGCGCAGCTGCTCGATCTCCCGCAACTGCTTGCGCACCCTGGCCACGGCCTCCGCCTGCCGGCTGCCGGCCCGCTCGGCGAACGCGGCCCCTTCCAGATACTGGTCGGGATTGTCGGAGAGCGCGAGTTGCAGCGCGGGGTCCAGGCCTCCGCTGCGGTACTGCGCGGCGGCGATCGAACCCAGCGCTTCCCGAGCCGTGTTGAACCGGTCCTCCTTGCGCGCCGCCTCGTCGCGCAGTGCGTTCAGCCGCTGCTCCGCCTTGTCGGCCTTGTCCTTCGCGCCGTCGTACTTCTGGGTGGCGACCTCCGCCTCCTCGTACAACTTGTCCACCTTGGCCTTCACCTGTGCCGGCGACAGCTGCGGGTCCGCGTGCCCCGTCCCGTCGAAGCCCGTCGCCGTGGCCGCGCCCGCGAGGGCGATGGTCGCGGCGGTGCGGGCCGTGTTTCCACCGAGCGAGCGCTGTCTGGGCTTTCGGTGCGCTGCCACGAGGGCCCACATCCTTCCCGGGGGACTTGCCTACGACCGCCGGGGACGAGCGCGGTCTGCGGGGGACACGTCCGGCGGCGGCCCACACAGGGGGAGCGCGCCGCCGCCGGACCTTTCTCGGCGGTGGTGTCCGGCTGCCGCCCCTGGCCCGGGCGGCGGTGGGGAGCCGGTCACCTGGTGGAGGACGCTAAACCTGAGAGTGATGTCCCGGTAACGTCATGTACGGAAGTGGCACCACTGGATCGCGGGGCGACCGTATGTGACCGTGATCCCGGCCCGACGGGGTCGACTTCACGCGGTGTGATGACCGATGGGGCGGTTCCGGGACAATCGGTGGTTCCCAGGTGGTACGGGTCTACAGGGGGTGGGCCGGTGACAAGAGGGGTCAGGGCCGCCGATTAGGCTCCGGCCCCATGGACGTACTCATCCATCTCTTCGTCGGCCTGCACATCATCGGCATCGCCTCGCTCCTCGGCGGTTTCCTCACCCAGATGAAGGCGATGGGCCAGGGCACCGCCCGGTTCGTCCCCGCCATGCTGCACGGCGCGCTGACCATGCTGGTCACGGGCGTCGCACTCGTCGGCCTCAACCAGGCCGACGACCACTCGGTCAACACCATCAAGATCGGCGTGAAGCTCGCCCTGCTGATCGTGATCCTCGGACTCGTCTATGTGAAGCGGGACGACGAGAAGGTGGACAAGGGCCTGTTCGGGCTCGTAGGGCTGCTCACGACCGCGAACATCTTCATCGCGGTGCTCTGGACCTGACGGCCCCCCGAAGGCCCCCACGGACGGCTACGGCGCTTCCGGACAGCGTTACGGATGCCCGACCGCTACGGCTCCTGCGGGCGCCTGACCGCTACGGCTCCCGCGGACGCCTGACCGCTACGGCCACCACCGCCAGCCACGCCGCGACCGAGATCCACAGCAGGACCTGCCCGAGCCCCCTGAGCCGGCCGACGCCGATGGCGGCCGCGACCGACAGCGTCGCCACCGCCGTCATCCCGAGCGGGAACACGGTCGCCCAGCGCAGCACGTCGTAGCGCGGTCGGGGCCACAGGGCCTCCGCCACGGCCAGCACGCAGTACGTGCCGAGGACGAGCACGAGGAGCGCCTCGGTCACCCAGCTCAGCACGCCGTTGTCGTCGTCGTTCCAGAGGTAGATGTTCGCCTGGTAGGCGAGGATCAGCTTCGACCCCGCCAGCGCCGAGATGGCGAGCGCGCCGCCCGCGACCCACTGGTCCCCGGCGCCCGTGGCGACCTCGCGGTAGTCGAAGTAGAACAGCGCCATCGTGTAGAGCAGGAGCCCCAGCCAGAACAGCACCAGCGCGGTGTGCGCGAGCCAGTCCGTGTGCGTCGCGGGGGCGAGCGTCGCGCCCAGCACCGCGAGCCCCTGCGTGGCCACACAGCCGAGGAACACGGCTCCGGGCATACGGGGCCGCCATTGCCGTACGACCAGGAGGAGCAGCCCCGGCCAGAGGGCCGCAGACAGGGCGAGCAGGGCCTCGGCCGGCACCTCCCAGCCCAGCGTGACCAGCCGCGTGCCGAGCACGGTGGTCGCCGCGACCGCGGTGAGCGCGCTCGGTGTACCGGCCTCCGTCAGCCACCGTTCCCGCTCCCGCAACAGCCGTACGACGAAGGCCGCGGCGAGCCCGAGCCAGCCGACGGCCGCGAGGACCAGCACGATCCGGGACAGGATCTCGTAGCCGGTCTGCTCCAGCCCGATCGAGATGATGCCGGTGGCCAGGATCGCGGCTCCGGCGCCCGGCGGACTCTGCGCCCACCAGGTGTGCAGGCCGGTCCACCGGGTGCCGGGCGGGGAGATGGCTGACATGCGCCCGATGCTAAGGACCTTCGAGCGGGTTGGCGGCGGGCCACGCGCGCGTGGAGCTCGATGGGCCCCACGCGCGCGTGCCGGGCGTCGAGGCGTTAGGCCGGACGCACCACGCTGTGGATGATCGACTCGCCGCCGTAGAAGATCGACTCCTCGCGGACGTACGCGCCCGGCTTGGGGGCGTGGATCATCATGCCGTTGCCGACGTAGAGGCCGACGTGGCTGATGTCGTCGTAGAAGAAGACGAGGTCACCGGGCTTGATGTCGGAGAGCGGGACCGTCGTGCCCACGTTGACCTGGTCCCAGGTGGTGCGCGGGAGATCGACGCCGGCGGTCTTCCAGGCGGCCTGGGTGAGGCCGGAGCAGTCGTAGGAGCCGGGCCCGGTCGCGCCCCAGACGTACGGCTTGCCGACCTGGGCGCGGGCGAAGGCGAGGGCCTTGTCGGCCTTGGCGGTGTACGAGGAGTCGGTGGCCGAACTCCCGGTGGTCCCGGTGGTCCCGGTGGTCCCGGTGGTCGTCTGCTGCCGGGCGGCTGCCTCCTGGGCCTTCTTCTCCGCCGCGGCCTGCTGCTGCGCCAGTTCGGCCGCCTTGCGGTCGGCCGCTTCCTGCTTCTTCTTCTCGATCGCCGCGAGCCGCGCCTTCTCGTCGGCAGTCAGCTTCGAGAGCAGGTCGCGCGCCTCGGCGAGCTTGCGCTGCACGTCGGCCTTGGACGTCCTCAGCGCGCTCTGCGTCGTGGTGAGCGTCTGCAGGCTCTGGGAGGCCTCCGCGCGCTTCTTGGTGGTGGCGGCCTGCTCGGTGATGTAGTCGTCGACGGCCACCTTCTGGCGGCTGGTCAGACGGCTCATCAGCTGGGTCTGGTCGAAGTAGTCCTGCGGATTGTCGGCCAGCAGGAGGGTCGCGGTGTCGGGGGCGGAGGCACCGGTGCGGTACTGCGCCGCGGCGAACGAACCCAGCTCGTCGCGCGCGGTGTTGAGCTTCTCGGTGCGCTGGGCCACGTCGTCGAGGAGGGAGTCGACGCGCTTGCGCTGCTGCGCGGTCTTCTCCCTGGTCGCGTTGTACTTCTCGGTCGCGGCCTCGGCCTGGTGGTAGAGGTCGTCGACCTTCTTCTCGACCTCTTCGATGCTCGGCTTGGAGTCGGCCGAGGGCGCGGCGTTCGCCGTCTGGGAGAGCAGGGCCACGGAGGTGAGGGCCGCCGTGGCGAGGGCGGGGGTCCGTATACCCGCTATGCGCGTACCCGTAGGACTCCACTTGCGATGCGACGCCAAGGTGGCGACTCCTTCCGTCATCCGCCTACCGAGTTAGCTGTCGGGTTCGGGCGGGTGCTTCCGGAAGGTTTGCCCTACGGTCCTTGTCCCAGCGGACAGTTGGACCGATTCACCCCAAGTTCGGTTGGGTCCCCGGCTCCGGCTGCCACGTGGGCGCACCGGACTCGGCGGAGACCGCACGGCCCGGCGATGTTCGCCGGTTGGGTCGAGCGGCCTGCCCGGCACGCTAGCCAACTCATAAGTGTTCTGTGAAGTTTGATGTGCGAAATGCCCGATACATTTTCGTGACCTTGATCCTGGGGGCCATTGATCGGGACCGACTGTGGCTGACCGTAATGAAACGATTCTGAACGGTGACGGCGTCCATGGCGGAAAGAGTGGCGGAAAGGGATCAGGTGCGGTCACTGAAAGGGATCAGGTGCGGTCGTGGAAAGAGATCATGCGCGGTCGCGGAAAAACCGGTCGGGTTTCCAGGGTGGCCGCGGGTTGTCAGTGGGGCCGCCTAGACTCGGAGAGCGATGAGCAGCCTCTTTGATGACAGCTTTCTGGCGGACCTCCAGCCTTCCGGGGCCCACGAGGAAGAGCCTCCGCCGCCGCCCGAGGACGGGGCGCCGGAGCCGCTTCCGGACGACCTGTTCGGCGGCCGCTTCGACGTGCCCGCGAGCCGGGACGCCTACTACCGCGACGGCGCGCACCGCCCCGCCGTGGACCCGGCGGCCCTGCTGGACGGGCTGAACGAGAACCAGCGCGCGGCCGTGGTGCACTCCGGCTCCCCGCTGCTCATCGTGGCCGGCGCGGGCTCCGGCAAGACCCGGGTGCTCACCCACCGGATCGCCCATCTGCTGGGCGAGCGGCATGTCCACCCCGGCCAGATCCTCGCGATCACCTTCACGAACAAGGCCGCGGGCGAGATGAAGGAGCGCGTCGAGCAGCTCGTCGGCCCGCGCGCGAACGCGATGTGGGTGATGACCTTCCACAGCGCGTGTGTGCGGATCCTGCGCCGGGAGAGCAAGAAGCTCGGCTTCACCTCCTCGTTCTCGATCTACGACGCCGCCGACAGCAAGCGGCTGATGGCGCTCGTCTGCCGTGATCTGGATCTCGATCCCAAGCGCTTCCCGCCCAAGTCCTTCAGCGCCAAGATCTCGAACCTGAAGAACGAGCTGATCGACGAGGAGGACTTCGCAGCGCAGGCCGCCGACGGCTTCGAGAAGACCCTCGCCCAGGCCTACGCGATGTACCAGTCGCGGCTGCGCGAGGCCAACGCGCTCGACTTCGACGACCTGATCATGACCACGGTCAACCTGCTGCGCGCCTTCCCGGACGTCGCCGAGCACTACCGGCGCCGCTTCCGCCACGTCCTGGTCGACGAGTACCAGGACACGAACCACGCGCAGTACGCCCTGGTCAGGGAGCTCGTCGGCCCGGCCGCCGGTGACCGGCCCGAGGACGTGACGCCCGCCGAGGGCGCGCTCGAGCCCGCCGAGCTGTGCGTCGTGGGCGACGCCGACCAGTCGATCTACGCCTTCCGCGGGGCGACCATCCGCAACATCCTCCAGTTCGAGGAGGACTACCCGGACGCGACGACGATCCTGCTGGAGCAGAACTACCGCTCCACCCAGACGATCCTGACCGCCGCGAACGCGGTCATCGAGCGCAACGAGTCCCGCCGCCCCAAGAACCTGTGGACCAACGCGGGCGCCGGTTCGAACATCACCGGCTATGTCGCCGACACCGAGCACGACGAGGCCCAGTTCGTCGCCGACGAGATAGACCGTCTCACCGACGCGGGCGAGGCCAGGGCGGGCGACGTCGCCGTCTTCTACCGGACGAACGCCCAGTCCCGTGTCTTCGAAGAGGTGTTCATCCGCGTCGGCCTGCCCTACAAGGTCGTCGGCGGCGTCCGCTTCTACGAGCGCAAGGAGGTCCGGGACGTCCTCGCGTACCTCAGGGTCCTGGCCAACCCCGAGGACTCGGTCCCGCTGCGCCGCATTCTGAACGTTCCCAAGCGCGGCATCGGCGAGCGCGCCGAGGCCATGATCGACGCGCTCTCGCAGCGCGAGAAGATCAGCTTCCCGCAGGCGCTGCGCCGCGTCGACGAGGCGTACGGGATGGCGGCGCGATCGACGAACGCCGTGAAGCGGTTCAACACGCTCATGGAGGATCTCCGCACGATCGTCGAGTCCGGCGCGGGCCCGGCGACCGTCCTGGAGGCGGTCCTCGAGCGCACCGGCTACCTCGCCGAGCTGCAGGCCTCGACCGACCCGCAGGACGAGACCCGGATCGAGAACCTCCAGGAGCTCGCCGCCGTGGCCCTGGAGTTCGAGCAGGAGACCGGCGAGGGCGAGGGCGAAGGCACGGGGGCGGGCGCTGCCGCGGGTGCGGCGGCTGCTGGTGCTGGTGCGGCGTCCGGTGGGCTCTCCGCGTTCCTGGAGCGTGTCGCGCTCGTCGCCGACTCCGACCAGATCCCGGACGAGGAGGACGGCAACGGCGTCATCACGCTGATGACCCTCCACACCGCCAAGGGCCTGGAGTTCCCGGTCGTCTTCCTCACCGGCATGGAGGACGGCGTCTTCCCGCACATGCGCGCGCTGGGACAGGTCAAGGAACTGGAGGAGGAGCGGCGCCTCGCGTACGTCGGCATCACGCGCGCGCGGGAGCGGCTGTACCTCACCCGCTCGTCCATGCGCAGCGCCTGGGGCCAGCCCTCGTACAACCCGCCGTCCCGTTTCCTGGAGGAGATCCCGGAGACGCACCTGGAGTGGAAGCGCACCGGCGCGACCGCTCCCATGCCCTCGGGGCCCGTCTCCGGTGTGGCCGCCTCACTGTCGTCCTCGCGTTCGCGGTCCGCGGCGTCCGGCGCCTCCGGCTTCGCGACGCGCCGCGGGATCTCCGAGAAGCCGGTGGTCTCGCTCGCGGTCGGCGACCGGGTCACCCATGACCAGTTCGGCCTGGGCACCGTGGTCGGCGTGAAGGGGACGGGTGCGAACGCGGAGGCGACGGTCGACTTCGGCGAGGCGAAGCCGAAGCGGTTGCTGCTGCGCTACGCGCCGGTGGAGAAGCTGTAGTCCTACGGGACGGCAGCTTGGAGCTCGGCGACGGCGTTCGATCACGTCGCCGAGTGAGGGGCCGGTGGGTTACGTCGGGCCCGAGGCCCCGTGGGTTACGTCGGGTCCAGGCCGTGGCTGCGCAGCCACGGCAGCGGGTCGATCGCCGAGCCGCCCGCGGGGCGGACCTCGAAGTGCAGGTGCGGACCGGTCGAGTTGCCGGAGTTCCCGGAGAACGCGATCTGCTCCCCGGCCTTCACGACCGTCCCCGACGGCACCTTGTAGCTGGAGAGGTGGCAGTACCAGGTCTCCGTGCCGTCCATCGCGGTGACGATCGCCATGTTCCCGTACGCGCTGTTCCACTGCGTCCGTACGGTGCCGTCGGTCGCGGCCATCACCGGCGTGCCGTACGACACCGGGAAGTCGATGCCCGTGTGCACGGACATCCAGTTGATGCCGGCCTGGCCGAAGTAGGCGCTGAGGCCCTTCTGCGTGACCGGGAGCACGAATTTCGGCCGCAGCCGCTCCTTGCGGGCCGCCTCCGCCGCCGCCTTCTGCTTCTCGGCGGCCTGCTGAGCCTTGAGGTCGATACGCTCCTGCGTCCGGCTGGCCCGGTCGGCGAAGTCGTCCGCGCCCGCGGAGAGGCTCTGGAGCTGGGTGTCCAGCTTGTTGTTGGCGGCCGACGGCTTCACCGCGGTCCCGTCGGACGCGCTGAGGGTCGTGTTGTCCTTGCTGTCGTTCCCGCCGACGGTGCCCACGGAGGCGGCGGCGATCCCCGCGACCCCCATCACACAGGCCGAGGGCACCGCGACGGTCAGCAAGGCGGAACGCTTCGCCGGGCTGCGCCGCCGGGAACGGGACCCGGACCGGTTCGCGGGGCGGGGGACCGGAGTGACCTCTTCCATGTCCTCCAGCAACGGCGCGTCCTGCGCGTCACCGGCGTCCTCGAACTCGTCCTCCGCGGCGCCGGATTCCTCGTACGACACCTGCTCGAAGGTCGAGGTCGCCTGCTGGTCGAAGGGCCGGTCGAAGGTCTGGTCGTCCACGTCGGACTCGGACACCGGCTGATGCTCGTAGGCCTCGGCGGCGAGCTGCTGCTCGTACGACTCGGCCTGCTGGTGCTGCTCGTACCCGTCGTACGGGTCGTGTTCGCCCGCGGTGTTCCACTGCGTGGCGTCGTACGCGCCCGTCTCCTGGGTGTGCGCGGTCCACTGCTGGGCCTGGCCGGTCTGTTCGGCCTGGAGCCAGGCGGCCGCGTCCCACTGACCGGTGCCCTCGGGGCCCGGGTGCTGCGCGGGGATGCTGGCGAGCTGCTGGTATCCGCTCGCCCAGGCGGTCGTGTCGTAGGCACCCGTGTCGTACGCGGCCTGGTGCTGTGCGGCGTACGGGTCGTAGTGCGGCATCTGGTGGCTGCCGGTGCTCCACTGCGTGGCGTCGTACGAACCCGTGCCGTCGCCGCCCGACATGTCGCCGAAGAGAGGGTCGGCCGCGAAGGTCGAGGTCTCGAAGTTTCCGGTCGCGTAGGTACCGGTGGTGGCGTAGCCGTCGTACGAGGTGAAGTCGCCGTACTGGGCTTCCTGGCCACCGTACGACGCGTAGGGCGTCGCGGCGGCATCGGAGGCCGGAGCCGGGGGCGTTACGGTCCCCGACGGGTGACGGTCGTTCACCAACTTCTCTTTCGCCTCGACAACAGGGGCTGGCAGAGCAGTGCGGCGACTGTACCCGGCGGTACGCGGGCGCGACAATCTGCCGCAGGTTTCCTCCACTCGGGAAACGGGCATTCGGCCGTGTTTCGGGGGAGGGCGGGCACGGCTTTGGCCTGGCGTTCGATTGCCGTTCGATGTTGAGGGTGTTCCGTGGAGGCGTTACGCCACTGTCAGACCCCCGGTTTCGGCGACGGGCGCGGCGACGGGGCGGGCCTGTGTCTCCTCGAAGTCGAGTGCCTGCCGTATCCCGGCGGCGACCGCGGGGTGGACGGGCAGGGCGAGATGTCCGATTCCGCTCACTTGGACGCTCTGTGCGAGCAGGTCCGGGTGGTCGATGGAGGCGGTCTCCAGCGGGTCCATCAGATGGTCGAGGTCGCTCCAGAAGCTCACGAACTGCGTACGGCAGTCGGGCGCGGGCTTGCGCAGCTCCTCGATCACCTCGGAACCCGGCCGCATCTGACGGACGATCGGGTGCGCGTTCATCAGCGGAATGACCTTCGTGCCCGCGTGCGGCGTGCCGAGCGTGACCAGGGTGCGGACGCGCAGGTCCCCGCCGAGGCGCTGGACGTAGTAGCGCGCTATCAGTCCGCCGAGGCTGTGCCCCACTATGTCCACCTGATCGCGCCCGGTGCGCTCGCAGATGTCCTCTATGTGTCGCCCGAGCAGCTCCGCGGCGGCGCGGATGTCGTTCGTCAGCGGCGAGTAGTTGAGCGACTCGATGTGCTGCCTGCCGTGCTGGGCGAGGTTGCGGCGCAACAGCACGAAGACCGAACGGTTGTCGATGAAGCCGTGCAGCAGCACGACCGGCGGCTTGGTCCCGGTGGGCAGCCGGGGCGCGTCGGGCGGGGGGAGCGCGGGGGTGCCGCGGCGCTCCTGGGTGATGCCGGACGGATAGAGGAGGAGGTGCCCGGCGAGGATGGCGATCTCCAGGGCCGTCGCCTTCAACAGGGCCACCGAGAGCCCGGTCAGTCGGCTGGGCAGCAGGCGCTGACGGAGAGGGAGAAAGGGCAACTCAGCCCCGGTGACCTTCATGGCCGACCTCCAGTCGGCACGCAGCGGGACCGCTCTGTCCCCCGTGTGCCCTCGTGGAAAGCCGCGGTGATGGTGCCGGTGGCGATGGCGTGGGCGGTTGCCGACGGTGCGTCCGTGGCGTGTGGTGCGCCGGTGACGCGACGGGATTCCCTGCCGTCGTGCTCCCGCCGGTGCGCCGCACCGCCGTCGCTCCTCCGTGATGCGACGGTGGTGCTGCCACCCGCTGGCGGCTCTCCTTGCGCAGGCTCCGGCCACGGCCCGCGCGCCGCAGATCCCTGCGGCGCGTGTGCCGCAGTGACGCGGAGCGGTGCGCGGCGAATGTGTCCCACCGTGTGATTTCCCCCTCGGTCTTCAGCGGGAAACTGCGGTTTGCACGGATCTGACGATAACGTTCGTTCACTTCCCCTGCCGGTGCGGTGCGGGGCGGTCGATGAAGTCCGTTCATGGAGGCAGTGATGGGTGTGGCAGCCGGTCCGATCCGCGTGGTGGTGGCCAAGCCGGGGCTCGACGGCCACGATCGCGGGGCCAAGGTGATCGCGCGAGCGCTGCGCGACGCCGGTATGGAGGTCATCTACACCGGGCTCCACCAGACCCCGGAGCAGATCGTCGACACCGCGATCCAGGAGGACGCCGACGCGATCGGCCTCTCGATCCTCTCCGGCGCCCACAACACACTGTTCGCCGCGGTCATCGATCTCCTCAAGGAGCGCGACGCGGAGGACATCAAGGTCTTCGGCGGCGGGATCATTCCCGAGGCGGACATTGCGCCGCTCAAGGAGAAGGGCGTCGCCGAGATCTTCACGCCGGGCGCGACGACCACGTCGATCGTGGAGTGGGTCCGGGCGAACGTGCGCCAGCCGGCCGGCGCGTAGCACTTCTCCGGCGGACGTGCGGTCCCCATCGCTCGTGGGGCGGCCGCGGGTGGGTGGGGACTGGTCGCGCAGTTCCCCGTGCCCCTCGAGGGGCGCTCCTGTCAGTGTGGTCGCGCACCATCCAGCTCCGAGGACATCACCGCGCGCAGACGCAGGGTGGTGACGAGGCGCTGGAAGGCCTCCGCCCAGTAGCCACCGGCACCGGGCGCCGCGTTCTCCGGCTCGTCGGCGACCGCCGTGAGTCCCTCCAGCCGCCCCGCCTCCGCCGGGTCCAGGCACCGCTCGGCCAGCCCCATCACCCCACTGAAGCTCCATGGATAACTCCCCGCGTCCCGCGCGATATTGAGCGCGTCGACCACCGCCCGCCCCAGGGGGCCCGCCCACGGCACCGCGCAGACCCCGAGCAGCTGGAACGCCTCGGACAAACCGTGCGTGGCGATGAACCCCGCCACCCACTCGGCCCGCTCGGCGGAGCCCAGCGTGGCGAGCAGTTTCGACCGCTCCGCCAGCGACACCGCCCCCGGGCCGCCGGCCTCCGGAGCCGACGGCGCGCCGAGCAGAGCCCGGGACCAGCCCGGGTCCCGCTGCCGTACCGCCGCCCGGCACCACGCGGCATGCAGCTCGCTCTGCCAGTCGTCCGCCACCGGAAGCGCCACGATCTCCTCCGGCGTACGTCCGCCGAGCCGTCGCGACCATGTCCCGAGCGGCGCTGCTTCGACCAACTGGCCCAGCCACCACGACCGTTCCCCTCGTCCCGCCGGAGCTTTCGGTACAACACCGTCGCGCTCCATGCTCGCGTCGCACTCGTGCGGCGCCTCGACGACGATCGAGGGTGTGCCCCGTGTCCGGTCGACGGCCACGCAGGTGCCGGCCCGCGCCGCCATCCGCGCGGCGAGCGCCGAACCGGGCAGCGCGGACAGCAGTTCCGCCGCCGTGGCCCGGACGTTGCGGCTCCGGTCGGCGAGCGCCCGCTCCAGGAACGGTTCGTCCGCCGCGCACAGTCCGGAGCGCAAGGAGTCGAGGAACATCAGCCGGTCCTCGGCCCGCTCGGTCGCCCAGGTGGTGGCGAGCAGCTCGCGCGCGGCCCCGGGGTCCTGGGCCCGTATCGAGGTGAGCAGTGCGACCCGCTCGGCGAAGAGACCCTCCTGCCAGAGCTGTTGCGCGCGCCCGGGGTCCTCTGGGCCGGGCAGCGCGGTGCCGCCGCCGGGCAGCGACCGCAGGGCGAAGCGCCAGTCCGGGTTCAGCCGGGCGAGCCACAG
>LRTP01000994.1 GCA_001550305.1 Streptomyces diastatochromogenes | reverse complement strand
AGGGTTTCCACCGCGGCCGCGTCCAGCAGGGCCACCGGCGCCTCGCGCCCGGCGGCCCAGGCGGGAGGCGGGCGCCGCTCGGTCCCGAGCAGGGCCATCGTGACGAGCTCCTCCCAGGAACCTCCGACGGACGCGCCCGCGGAGGCGGAGGTCGTGTTCATGAGCGTCCTTTCCGTGGGGAGGCGGTGCTGATGGTTCGACCGGTGACAGCGGTGCTGGTGCCAGTGATGTGGGCGGTGCCGGTGGTCAGCACAGGGACACCGGCTCCCCGATGCCCTCCGGCCAGGCCGTCAGGGGAGTGAAGCCGCGGTGGCCGCACTCTCCGAAGACCGTGACGGGGGCGCCGCCGGACAGGGCGGCGAGGCGCCACAGCCCGGGTCGGGAGAGAAGGGAAGAGGCGATCGGGAGGGCGAAGTCGCCTTCGGCGTCCGCCAGTTGCCAGGTGTCGCCGTCGGGGGTGGGTATCACCCGGGCCAGCGTGACCGGGTGGGAGTCGAGCCAGGGGTCGGCCCGCAGGGCTTCGCCGAAGCGGGCCGCCGCCTGGGAGGCGGTCAGCCCCGGTGGACGTGTCCGCGCGGGGGCCGGCGGCGTGAACCGCTCGCCCAGGGCCGCTCGGAGCTGTCCGGCGCCCGGATACGCGGACACCTCCGCCTCGAAGGCCAGCCCCACCGGCAGTGTCAGCTCCGGCGCACGGCCGGCGGCCCCATAGGAGAGGAGCAGCGCGGTGCGGTCGCTCTCCGCGCCGTAGAGCCAGATCCTGCGGGTCGTGAGCCGGGTGTCCGCCGTGTCGTACTGGGCGAGGACCAGCCAGCGGTCCCGCACCGGTGGTCCGTCCGCCGAACCGGGCAGCCCCACCCGCGAGCGAACCGTCGCGGCCAGGTCGTCCGGCAGCCGCTCACGGCGCAGCCAGCCCTGGTCGAGGAGATGGAGCAACGCGCACTCCTCCAGCAGCCGCACCGGCCAGCCGGGTCCGGAGGAGGGAATCGCCCCCAATTCCCTGACCCGCGCGGCCAGTCCGGGCGCCTGCGCGTCGACCATGCGGGCCGCCGTCTCCTCCCACATCCCGTACCCCGCCTGCTCGGCCGACGCGAGGCCGCCCCGCAGCAGATCCGCCAACCGCTGCTCCAGCTCCGCCGCCCCCGCGGTGATCCGCTCGGCCCGCCGCTGCGCTCTGCGCCGGGCCGCCTCCGGATCGCCCGGTGACGCCGTCCCAGATGCCCCGTCCGTCGTCCTCTTCTCCGCCGCTCGCTCTCGTCTCCCCTTTATCCACTGCTCCGCCCAGTCCGGCGCCGGCCCTCGCGGTACCGAACCGTCCGAGCCCGTCCAGAGCAGCAGCAGTCCCAGCGCGTGCTTGCACGGGAACTTCCGGCTCGGGCAACTGCACGTGTACGCGGGCCCGGTGGAGTCCGCGATGTCGATGACCGTCTGATAAGGCCTGCTGCCGCTTCCCCTGCACAGTCCCCATACCGTCCCCTCGTCAGAACTGCCTGCCTCCGACCACGGCCCGGCCGCGCCGAGCTTGCTGCCGGCCGTACGTGACGCGGCGTCAGGCGCCAGTGCCAGCACCTGATCCGCCGTCCAGCGCACCCCCTGCTGAGTCATGTCATCGAAGGTAGGTCCCGCCACTGACAATCGACCTTCGCGAGCATATTTGCGCAGGTCAGAGCGCATTGTCAGTGGCGTGGTGCACGGTGGAACCAGATCCGAACCGGCCGAGCTGGAGGGGGAGCGAGCCATGTCCGTGCCCGTTGCGTCCGTTGAACCGACGACCGTCCGTCCGCCCGTGAGCGAGGGACTGGGGGAAGGCGTGAGCGAGAGCGCGGGCGAGGCGCTGCGACCACATGCCGAGCACGCCTTCGCCGCCGAACTCGCCGCGCTGGCCGCTCAGGACGACCGGCCGCGGCCCGCCCGCTGGCGGCTGTCGCCGTGGGCGGTGGCGACCTATCTGCTGGGCGGCACGCTGCCGGACGGCACGGTGATCACACCGAAGTACGTGGGACCGCGCCGCATCGTCGAGGTCGCCGTCACCACGCTCGCCACCGACCGCGCCCTGCTCCTGCTCGGCGTGCCCGGCACCGCGAAGACGTGGGTGTCCGAGCACCTGGCCGCGGCGGTCAGCGGCGACTCGACCCTGCTGGTGCAGGGCACGGCCGGCACACCGGAGGAGGCGATCCGGTACGGCTGGAACTACGCGCAGTTGCTGGCCCACGGCCCCAGCCGGGACGCCCTCGTGCCGAGCCCGGTCATGCGGGCCATGGCCGAGGGCATGACGGCCCGGGTCGAGGAGCTGACCCGCATCCCGGCGGACGTGCAGGACACACTGATCACGATCCTGTCGGAAAAGGTCCTGCCCATACCGGAATTGGGTCAGGAGGTGCAGGCCGTCCGCGGCTTCAACGTGATCGCCACCGCCAACGACCGCGACCGCGGGGTGAACGAGCTGTCCAGTGCCCTGCGCCGCCGCTTCAACACGGTGGTGCTGCCCCTGCCGGAGAGCGCGGACGCCGAGGTCGACATCGTCTCGCGACGTGTCGACCAGATCGGCCGGTCCCTCGACCTGCCCGCCGTGCCCGAGGGCGTCGAAGAGATCCGCCGTGTCGTCACCGTCTTCCGGGAGTTGCGCGACGGGGTGACGGCCGACGGGCGGACAAAGCTGAAGTCGCCCAGCGGCACGCTGTCCACCGCCGAGGCGATCTCGGTCGTCACGGGCGGCCTGGCCCTCGCCGCCCACTTCGGCGACGGCGTTCTGCGCGCGTCCGACGTGGCGGCCGGCATCCTCGGCGCCGTCGTCCGTGATCCGGCCGCTGACCGGGTCATCTGGCAGGAGTACCTGGAGGCGGTCGTCCGCGAGCGGGACGGCTGGAAGGACTTCTACCGGGCCTGCCGGGAGGTGAGCGCATGACGACCTTCGCGGCGGGGCCGTTGCTGCTGGGGGTGCGGCATCACGGCCCGGGGTCGGCCCGTGCCGTGCGGGCCGCGCTGGAGGCGGCGACGCCCGAGGTCGTACTGATCGAGGGACCCCCGGAGGCGGACGCGCTCATCCCGCTCGCCGCCGAGAAGGACATGCGTCCTCCCGTCGCACTCCTCGCCCATGTCGTGGACGAGCCCGGCCGCTCCGCCTTCTGGCCGCTCGCCGAGTTCTCCCCCGAGTGGGTGGCGATCCGGTGGGCCCTGGAGCACGGAGTCCCGGCCCGCTTCATCGACCTCCCGGCGACCCACACGCTGGCGTGGGGGAACGAAGAGGAGAAGGGGACGGCGGAGGAGAAGAAGGGGCAAGAGAAGAAGGGGCAAGAGAAGAAGGGGGAGCAGCAGGCTGGTGCGTCCGACCGTTCCGTCGACGCGGACGTGCGGATCGACCCCCTCGCCGTACTCGCGGAGACGGCCGGTCACGACGATCCCGAGCGCTGGTGGGAGGACGTGGTCGAGCACCGGGGCGGGGCCGGGATCGGGGCCGACCCGTTCGCGCCGTTCACCGCGCTGGAGGAGGCGATGGGGGCACTGCGGGAGGTCTACGGGGTCGGGGGACACGACCGGGACCTGGTGCGCGAGGCGTACATGCGGCTCCAGTTGCGGGCGGCGCAGCGGGAGTTCGGGGACGAGGTGGCCGTGGTGTGCGGGGCCTGGCACGTGCCCGCGCTGCGGCAGAAGCCGAGCGTGGCCGCCGATCGGGCGCTGCTCAAGGGGCTCCCCAAGGCCAAGGCCGACATGACGTGGGTGCCGTGGTCGCACCGGAGGCTGTCGCGGGTCAGCGGGTACGGCGCGGGCATCGACTCGCCGGGTTGGTACGGGCATCTGTTCGCCGCGCCGGACCGTCCCGTCGAGCGCTGGATGACGAAGGTGGCGCGGCTGCTGCGCGACGAGGACCGGATGGTGTCGTCGGCGCACGTCATCGAGGCGGTGCGGCTGGCCGACACCCTCGCCGCGATGCGCGGTCGCCCACTGCCCGGGCTGACCGAGACCACCGACGCCGTACGAGCCGTGATGTGCGAGGGCTCGGACGTGCCACTGGGGCTCGTGCACGACCGGCTCGTGGTCGGCGATGTGCTGGGCGAGGTGCCCCAGTCCGCTCCCGCGGTGCCGTTGCAGCGCGATCTGGCGCGCGCGCAGAAGCGGTTGCGACTGAAACCCGAGCCGATGGAGCGGGAGTTGGAGCTGGACCTGCGGGGGGAGACCGACGCGGGGCGGAGCAGACTCCTGCACCGGCTGCGGCTGCTCGGTGTCGCGTGGGGCGAGCCCACCGCCTCGCGCGGCAGCACCGGCACCTTCCGGGAGACCTGGCGGCTGCGCTGGGAGCCGGAGCTGTCCGTGCGGGTCGCCGAGGCCGGGGTCTGGGGCACGACGGTGCTGTCGGCGGCGACCGGCAAGGCCGAGGCGGACGCCGTCGCCGCGCACGCCCTGGCCGACGTCACGGCACTGGCCGAGCGCTGTCTGCTCGCCGAACTCCCGGACGCGCTGCCCGTGGTGATGCGGGTCCTCGCCGACCGGGCGGCGCTGGACGCGGATGTCGGTCACCTCGCCCAGGCCCTGCCCGCGCTGGTCCGCTCCCTGCGGTACGGCGATGTGCGCGGCACGGACACACACGCCCTCACGGACGTCGCCGTGGGCCTCGCCGAGCGGATCTTCGTCGGGCTCCCACCTGCCTGCGCGGCCATCGACGCCGAGGCCGCCGAGCACATGCGACGCCATGTGGACGCGGTGCACGGCGCGGTGGGGCTGTTGGGGGAGCCGGGCACGGCGGCCTCCGGCGGCATACGCGAGCGCTGGCACTCCGTACTGCGGGTGCTGGCCGGGCGGGACACCGTGCCGGGGCTGATCCGCGGGCGGGCCGTACGACTGCTGCTGGACGACGGGGAGTTGGGGCAGGACGAGGCCGCGCGACTCATGGGTCTCGTGCTGTCGCCGGGTACGGAGCCGGGGGACGCGGCCGCGTGGATCGAGGGCTTCGTCGGCGGTGGCTCCGGGGGCGGGATGCTGCTCGTGCACGACGAGCGGCTGCTCGGTCTGGTGGACGCGTGGCTGACCGGGGTGCCGACGGAGGCGTTCACCGATGTGCTGCCACTGCTGCGGCGCACCTTCTCGGCGTACGAGACAGGAGTGCGCAGAACGCTGGGCGAGCTGGTCCGGCGCGGCCCGGGGGCGCGGGGGAGCGCCGAGGCCGCCGCCTCCGGCATACCCGGGTTCGCGCCCGACCTCGACCCCGGGCGCGCCGACGCGGTCCTGCCGGTGCTGAGCCTGCTGCTGGGGCTGGGCGAGGCCTACGACGACGACTTTGTGGGGGTGGCCCGATGACAGCGGCACCTGTGGAAGCGACCGGATCGAACGGTCCGACGGGACCCACCGACGCCGGCGACGCCGCCGACGAGCGGCTGCGGCGGTGGCGGCTCGTGCTGGGAGGTGCGGAGGCGGACGGCACCGGATGCGTGCTCGCGGGGCAGGACGCGGCGATGGATGGGGCGCTCACCGCGTTGTACGCGAAGGACGGCAGGGGGCGGTCCGGGCGGGACCGTTCGGCGGGGCTGGGGGCGTCGGCGCCGTCGGTCGCGCGCTGGCTCGGGGACATCCGGACGTACTTCCCCTCGTCCGTCGTGCAGGTCATGCAGCGGGACGCCATCGACCGGCTCGGGCTGTCCACCCTCCTGCTGGAGCCCGAGATGCTGGAAGCGGTCGAGGCCGATGTGCACCTGGTCGGCACGCTGCTCTCCCTCAACAAGGCCATGCCGGAGACGACGAAGGAAACGGCGCGGGCGGTCGTGCGCAAGGTCGTCGAGGATCTCGAGAAGCGGCTCGCGAGCCGCACGCGGGCGACTCTCACCGGCGCCCTCGACCGCAGTACGCGCATCAGCAGACCCCGTCACCACGACATCGACTGGAACCGCACGATCGCGGCGAACCTGAAGCACTACCTGCCCGAGTACCGCACGGTCGTGCCCGAACGGCTGATCGGCTACGGGCGTGCCTCGCAGTCCGTGAAGAAGGAGGTCGTCCTCTGCATCGACCAGTCGGGATCCATGGCGGCGTCCGTCGTCTACGCCTCCGTGTTCGGTGCCGTCCTCGCGTCGATGCGGTCCATCGCCACCCGGCTCGTCGTCTTCGACACGGCCGTCGTCGATCTGACCGACCAGCTCGACGATCCGGTCGACGTCCTCTTCGGCACCCAGTTGGGCGGCGGTACGGACATCAACAGGGCGCTGGCGTACTGCCAGTCGCAGATCACCCGCCCCGCCGACACGGTGGTCGTGCTCATCAGTGACCTCTACGAAGGGGGTATACGCGACGAGATGCTCAAGCGGGTCGCGGCGATGAAGGCGTCGGGGGTGCAGTTCGTGACGCTGCTGGCGTTGTCCGACGAGGGGGCGCCCGCGTACGACCGTGAGCACGCGGCGGCGCTCGCGGCGCTGGGCGCACCGGCGTTCGCCTGTACGCCCGACCTGTTTCCCGAGGTGATGGCGGCGGCGATCGAGAAGCGGCCGCTTCCGATACCGGACACCGCCTGAGGAGACGCGCCATCGGCGATGACGGCGACAGGGGGCTTGCGCGACCTCGGGAGACCCGTGCGAGGATCGACGCCTCTTCCCGCCGCACGGAGGATCACCCCGTCTTGACCCCGCCCGCCGCCGAACTGCCCCTCGCCGGTGCCGCTCTGCGCATGACACACATGACGCGCACGGTGGCCGGGCGGCGTGCGCTGCGACTGGCGCTGCTGGTGGCCGGGTTGTTCGCGCTCGGGCTCCTCTGCGGGGAGCGGGCGCATGCGGCGGACGGGTTGGTTTCGACGGCTCCGACGGTTCCGACGGCTCCGACGAGTTCGTCGGTACGGCTGGTGAAGCCGGGTGCTCCGCTCCCGGTGGCGCACTCGGTGGCTCACACCGTCACTCGCGTCACGGACACCGTCACTCGCACGCACGTCACGGACACCGTCACTCGCGCCGACGTCACGGACACCGTCGCTCAGGTCGGCGACACCGTCACCCGCGTGAGCGACACCGTCCGGCACGTCGTACGGCCGGCTGCCGACAGCGTCGTACGGCCGGTCGGTGATCTCGTGGAGACCGTGACCGGCGAGTTGGGCCAGGCTCCGCCGAAGACCCTGCCGTCCCTGCCCTCGTTGTCCTCCCCGCCCTCCCTGCCCGAGCTGCCCGGTCCGCCCTCGCCTCCGGGCGCGGGGGGTCAGGTTCCGTCCGCCGGCTCGGGGCCCCAGCACTCGGGTGCGGGTGCCGTGCCCTCGACGTCGCGCCCGGTGGTGCGGCACGGGGACGCCGGGACCGTCGGACCGACGTACTACGGCCCCGCCCGCCTCGGTACGGACACGGACGGTGTCGCCGTGCGCGGCGAGCACCGGGGTGTGGCGCCGCGATCGGGGCCCGACCGTCAGGCACCCCCCGGCGACCCCACG
>LRTP01000993.1 GCA_001550305.1 Streptomyces diastatochromogenes | reverse complement strand
CTGCCGTCGACAGCGGCACGCCGCGCCACGGCGATCCTCACGCCGTCGTCACTCCGAGTCACCGGGCGCCGCTGCGGCTCGTGCCCGGCGCTCCCGCGGCGGTGACCGCGGCCGGGACCCGCGACAGGTACCGGGACATTCCGCTCTTCCCCGGTTAGGGCGGTCCTTCCTCCATGGCCGGCCTGCCGCGCGGGGGTGGAACAGGTCTGCCCGCCGTCCGGACCCTCTCCGGTCCCGATCCGCACCCTCTCCGGTGCCGATCCGGACCCTTTCCGGTCCCCGGACGGAAGCCCAGGGTCCGCCGGCGCCACCGGTCTGGCCTACGGCGGCGAGGTGAATGTCGGCGACTTCGCGGCGGGCGTCGCGGAGGACGTGCGGCCGAGTCCGTCACGCCGAGCCCTCCGCACCACGCCGCGTACGGCACGTACAGCGTCTGACCGTCCCTCCCGCCGTACCGCTCGCTGTATCCACTGACCGACTCCGCGGGGCCACGGCCCCGGACGGCCGAAAGCCGTCGGCTGTGTCCGACCGAAACCCCGCGGATGGGGAGGGTGGTCCCCATTGGGGTGGGGATCACCCTCCCTGGGCCCCTCAGGGGCTGTTCGAGGGGCCTCACCAGGCAAACCCCAGCCTGGTGAGGCCCCGTCCCGGCAAGATCTGTGACAGGTATCACCGCTCAGGTGTGACCTGCGATTTAGGGACCCACGTCCTGCGGCGATAACCTGCGAGACGGACATGCCGCGCGCTCGGACACCGTGTGCGCCACCCTTGTGACAGCGGACGTCACGTTGCCCTTCGCGGCACGCCCACGCATCCAACGAACCGCGAGATCACTGATAGGGACGGACGCGCGTGGACCTGTTCGAGTACCAGGCGAGGGACCTCTTCGCCAAGCACGGTGTACCGGTGCTGGCCGGTGAAGTCATTGACACGCCTGAGGCAGCCCGCGAGGCGACCGAGCGTCTTGGCGGCAAGTCCGTCGTCAAGGCCCAGGTGAAGGTCGGTGGCCGCGGCAAGGCCGGCGGCGTCAAGCTCGCCGCCACCCCGGACGAGGCCGTCGCCCGGGCGACGGACATCCTCGGCATGGACATCAAGGGCCACACGGTCCACAAGGTGATGATCGCCGAGACCGCGCCCGAGATCGCCGAGGAGTACTACGTCTCGTACCTCCTCGACCGCACCAACCGCACCTTCCTCGCCATGGCGTCCGTCCAGGGCGGCGTGGAGATCGAGGTCGTCGCGGAGGAGAACCCCGAGGCCCTCGCGAAGGTCCCGGTCGACGCCAACGAGGGCGTCTCGATCGAGAAGGCCCGCGAGATCGTCGCCCAGGCGAAGTTCCCGGCCGAGGTCGCCGAGCAGGTCGCCGAGATCCTGGTGACGCTGTGGGACACCTTCATCAAGGAGGACGCCCTCCTCGTCGAGGTCAACCCGCTCGCCAAGGTCGCCGACGGCCGCGTCATCGCGCTCGACGGCAAGGTGTCGCTGGACGAGAACGCCGAGTTCCGCCAGCCGGAGCACGAGGCGCTGGTCGACCACGCCGCCGCCAACCCGCTCGAGGCGGCGGCCAAGGCCAAGAACCTCAACTACGTCAAGCTCGACGGCGAGGTCGGCATCATCGGCAACGGCGCGGGTCTCGTCATGAGCACCCTCGACGTCGTCGCCTACGCCGGTGAGAACCACGGCGGCGTCAAGCCCGCCAACTTCCTCGACATCGGTGGCGGCGCCTCCGCCGCGGTGATGGCGAACGGCCTGGAGATCATCCTCGGCGACCCGGACGTCAAGTCCGTCTTCGTCAACGTCTTCGGCGGCATCACCGCCTGTGACGAGGTCGCCAACGGCATCGTCCAGGCGCTCCAGCTGCTCAAGGACAAGGGCGAGGAAGTCACCAAGCCGCTGGTCGTGCGTCTGGACGGCAACAACGCCGAGCTGGGCCGCAAGATCCTGTCGGACGCCAACCACCCGCTGGTCCAGCGCGTGGACACCATGGACGGCGCGGCCGACAAGGCCGCCGAGCTCGCGGCTGCGAAGTAAGGGACGAGGGAAACAACCGCCATGGCTATCTTCCTCAACAAGGACAGCAAGGTCATCGTCCAGGGCATGACCGGTGCCACGGGCATGAAGCACACCAAGCTCATGCTGGCCGACGGCACGAACATCGTCGGTGGCGTGAACCCGCGCAAGGCGGGCACGTCCGTCGACATCGACGGCACCGAGATCCCGGTCTTCGGCACGGTCGCCGAGGCCATGGAGAAGACGGGCGCCAACGTGTCCGTCCTCTTCGTGCCGCCGGCCTTCGCCAAGGCCGCCGTCGTCGAGGCGATCGACGCGGAGATCCCCCTCGCGGTCGTCATCACCGAGGGCATCGCCGTCCACGACTCCGCCGCCTTCTGGGCGTACGCGAAGTCGAAGGGCAACAAGACCCGCATCATCGGCCCGAACTGCCCCGGTCTCATCACCCCGGGCCAGTCGAACGCCGGCATCATCCCGGGCGACATCACGAAGCCGGGCCGCATCGGCCTGGTCTCGAAGTCCGGCACGCTGACGTACCAGATGATGTACGAGCTCCGTGACATCGGCTTCTCGTCCGCCGTCGGCATCGGTGGCGACCCGGTCATCGGTACGACGCACATCGACGCGCTCGCCGCGTTCGAGGCCGACCCCGACACCGACCTGATCGTCATGATCGGTGAGATCGGTGGCGACGCCGAGGAGCGTGCGGCGGACTTCATCGCCAAGAACGTGACGAAGCCGGTCGTCGGCTACGTCGCCGGCTTCACCGCGCCCGAGGGCAAGACCATGGGCCACGCCGGCGCCATCGTCTCCGGCTCCTCCGGCACGGCCGCCGCGAAGAAGGAGGCCCTCGAGGCCGCCGGCGTCAAGGTCGGCAAGACGCCGACCGAGACGGCGAAGCTGGCCCGCGAGATCCTCGCCGGCTGACCTTCTCCGGGCTGGACCTTCTCCAGACTGAACGGGCTCGCATCCCCACGGGGGTGCGAGCCCGTCGTCGTACCCGGCTCAGCCTGCCTCCGGAACCAGCCGTTCCGGCCCGCTGACCGTCTCCCCCTTGAGCTTGGCGCGCAGGGCCAGCTGCTCCGCGGACAGCGGTCCGGGTGCGACCCGGGGCGGCACCCCGTGCACCGTGGCGCCGGGCGCCAGCGGCGGCTCGTAGTGGTCCGGGGCCGTACGGAGCGTCAGTGTCGTGGCGCCGATGAGGACGACCGTGAAGGCGATGGCGGCGCGGGTCCAGTGCCGGGCGCGCTGCTCTCCGCCCCAGCGGACCGTGGTGGGCTTCGCGGCGTGCAGCCGCTCGGCGGAGGCGACCTCGGCGAGTCGCCGGTGCAACTCCTTCGGCTCCGCCAGCTCCGGCAGCCGCGTGGCCACGGCCTCGCGCGCGTGCAGCAGCCGGTTGGCCGCCGCGGGCGTGCTCGCCTCCGTCTCGGCCGCGGTCTCCGGCAGATCGAGCCCGACCCCGTCGTAGAGCAGGAGGGTCCGCCGGTACACGGGCGGCAGCTGCAGGAGTACGTCGAGCAGCGCGCGGTCCGCGGGGGCGGCGGGCGGCGGCTCCGGGTTGCGGTGCCGGGGGCGCAGCCTGTGCCAGGGCGAGAGCGCGAACTCGTGCGCCGTCGCCCGCACCCACCCCGCCGGATCGCGGTCCATGGCCACCTCGGGCCAGCGGTACCAGGCCAGCTGGAAGGCGCACTCCACCGACTCGCGCGCCAGTTCGCGCCGCCCGGTGAGCAGGTAGGTCTGCCGTACGAGGGCGGGGGCGCAGAACGCGTAGAGGGCGTCGAAGGCCTGATCGGGCGTCAGGGAGGGCGAAAGGGGTTCGGGTTCGGCTTCGGGGCTGAGCTCGGAGCCGAGCTCGGGTTCGGGGCCGGGTGCGGGATCAGGGCCGAGTTCGGGATCGGGTTCGGGGGCGAGTTCGGAGGCGGGTGGGGTTTCGGAGGGCGGCTCGGGGGCGGGTTCGGCACGGTCGGGGGACGCCTGTACGGGGCCGGTGGCGGCGCCGACCAGGGCGGGAGCCGGGTTCTCCTGATGGGGGGTCACCTTCTGGGCGCCCGTCAGCAGTCGTACGTACGCGTCCCGATTGGTGCCGCGTGGCGTCGTACGGCCGTTCTCCCACGAGCGCACCGTCGCACGGGTGACGCCCAACGCGGCCGCGACGTCGGCCTGGCTCAGCGACTGGGCCTCGCGCAGGCGGCGGCACTCCTTGGGGGAGGGCAGCGGGGTCTCAGGGGTGCGCGTCATGTCGGACCCCATAGGGTGCCCCTTAGTACGAAAAAGTACATAGCTGCATATTGAGCGACACATCCGAGGTTCGCCTGTTACGACGAGAAAGCGCGTGTCGTTGGGAACATGGCAGGTGTGACCCAAATGACCGACCGCAGGCTGTCGTTGCCGCCCCTGCTCACCCGGATGCGCCAGCGTTCATCCGGACTGGGCGCCAGCCTCCTGGGTGGCGCCCTCGCGGCGGGGCTCGGACTCGGCTCGTTCGCCGTCCTCGTCATGATGCTGTGGATCAGCTCGCCCTATCCGGACAGCGGACCGAGTGGATCGCTGCACGTGGCCGCCGCGTTGTGGCTGCTCGCGCACGGCGTGGAGCTGGTCCGCACCGAGACCCTTTCGGGCCTGCCCATGCCGGTGGGTGTGACACCGCTGCTGCTGGTCGTCCTGCCCGTGTGGCTGCTGTACCGGGCGGTGCGTGGCGTGGCGGACGCCGGGGCCGAGGCGGAGCCGGGCACGGTGTGGACGGGGGTCGTCGGGGGCTATCTGACGGTCGGACTGGCGGCGGCGCTGTACTGCTCGGGCGGGGAGTTGCGGCCGTCGTGGGTGTGGACCGCCGGATGCCTGCCGTTGCTCGCCGGGAGTGCGGCGGGGGTGGGGGTGTGGGCGGCGTACGGACGCGCCGGCTTCCCCGAGCCTGCGCGGGTCCGGCGGTTGCTCGCCGTGTTGCCCGCCGGCGTACGCCGTTGCCCGCCCGAATTCCTCGGGGCCTCCGCGCGGGCGGCCGGGGCCGGGGCGGCGGTGCTCGTCGGGGGTGGCTCGCTGTTGGTGGCGGCGTCGCTGGTGTGGCACGGCGATGCCGTCCGGGACTCGTTCCCGCAGCTCACCGAGGTGTGGTCGGGGCGGTTCGCGGTACTGCTGCTCTGTCTGGCGCTGGTGCCGAACGCGGCGGTGTGGGGGGCCGCGTACGGACTCGGGCCCGGGGTCGTGCTGGGAGCCGGGCATGTCGCGGGGCCGTTGTCCGCGGCGGGGCCGGGGCCGTTGCTGCCGGCGTTTCCGCTGCTGGCGGCGGTGCCGATGCCCGGGGCGGTGTGGAATGAGGTGGCGATGGGGGTGCCGGTGGTGGCGGGGGTGACGGTGGCGTGGTTCCTGGTGACC
>LRTP01000992.1 GCA_001550305.1 Streptomyces diastatochromogenes | reverse complement strand
GGCCGCCGCGCGGCGTACCAGGAGGGTGCCGCCGACCCCGAGGAGCAGGCCCGCTCCCAGCCCCGGCAGCACCCACCGCGCACGCTCCTCGACACCCCGTTCCGAGCCCGGTGCGCTTGCGGCGGCGTCGATCAGCTTCCCCCGCTCGACCACCCGCTCGTACACCGAGCGGGACGCGCGGTGCCAGCGGATGTCGTCGTCCACCACGTCGGGCGAGGGGTCCGTGCGTACCCAGGGCGTGCCGTCCGCGGCCAGGAACAGCTGGTCCTGGCGCCTCATGGCGACATCGGCCCCCGGCGCGCTGTCGGTCTGCGGCCAGCCCCCGACCCCGCTCAGCCCCCACACCACGGTGGCCCGTACCGGCGGGAAGTCGCCCGCCGTCCATGCGTCCGGCACCCGCTCCGTCCCCATGTAGGTGGGGGTCAGCAGGTCCCACAGCCGCGTGAAGTCCCGCTCCCCGGAGCGCAGCGCGGTCGTGCGCCCCGTGCCGCCCTCGATGACCAGCGCGATGTCCGGGGCACTGCGCCCCGCGGCCGGTGCGGAAGCCCGCGCCGGGTGCGCCCCCAGCACGGCGAGCACCAACCCCACCAACCCCACCAACCCCACCAACCCCACCAACCCCGGGATCCCCACGAACCCCGCGATCCCCGACCTCGCCCGTCTGCCCCGGCCCGCCATACGTCCCCCGTCCGCCGCCCCCGGTACGTGCCTTGAGTACCCGCCCGAGTATCCGCCCAGGTCCCCCTTTGGGGGAGAGCTCTGTTCCCACCTGTTCCCGAGCTCCCGGGTGTACCTGAGAGAATGGTGAACATGGCCTCTGAACGTCCCCGCGTGCTCTCCGGAATCCAGCCCACAGCAGGCTCGTTCCACCTCGGCAACTACCTCGGCGCCGTCCGCCAGTGGGTGGCCCTGCAGGAGTCCCACGACGCCTTCTACATGGTCGTCGACCTGCACGCGATCACCGTTCCGCAGGACCCGGCGGACCTGCGCGCGAACACCCGGCTCGCCGCCGCGCAGCTGCTCGCCGCCGGTCTCGACGCGGACCGCTGCACGCTCTTCGTGCAGAGCCATGTCCCCGAGCACGCCCAGCTCGCCTGGATCATGAACTGCCTCACCGGCTTCGGCGAGGCCTCCCGCATGACCCAGTTCAAGGACAAGTCCGCCAAGCAGGGCTCGGACCGCGCGTCCGTCGGCCTGTTCACGTACCCGATCCTCCAGGTCGCCGACATCCTGCTGTACCAGGCGAACGAGGTTCCGGTCGGTGAGGACCAGCGCCAGCACGTCGAGCTCACCCGCGACCTCGCCGAGCGCTTCAACGGCCGCTTCGGCGAGACCTTCACGATCCCGAAGCCGTACATCCTCAGGGAGACGGCGAAGATCTACGACCTCCAGGACCCGTCGATCAAGATGAGCAAGTCGGCGTCCACGCCGAAGGGCCTCATCAACCTGCTCGACGAGCCGAAGACCACCGCCAAGAAGGTCAAGAGCGCGGTCACCGACACGGACACCGTCATCAGGTATGACAGCGAGCACAAACCGGGTATCAGCAATCTGCTGACCATCTACTCGACCCTCACCGGTACCGGTATCGCGGAACTGGAGGAGAACTACGCGGGCAAGGGCTACGGTGCGCTCAAGACGGACCTCGCCGAGGTCATGGTCGACTTCGTGACCCCGTTCCGGGAGCGCACCCAGCAGTACCTGGACGACCCGGAGACGCTCGACTCGATCCTGGCCAAGGGAGCCGAGAAGGCGCGCGCCGTCGCCGCGGAGACGCTCGCGCAGGCGTACGACCGGGTGGGCTTCCTGCCCGCCAAGCACTGAGGCGTACGACCGCACGCACGTACCACTGGGCAGAGCGCTGCACATCACTACGGCTGCGCCTGCCCACAACACAGCCGTGGCCTTACAGTCGATAGCCGGACGGCTGAGTACGAACCAGACAACGCGCCCGGCGACGCGAAGGACAACGCAACCGGTGACGCGACCGACGACGCACCGGACACGACGACAGGAGACGACGTGGGGACCGTAACGATCGGCGTGTCGATCGCGGTCCCGGAGCCTTACGGCAGCCTGCTCCAGGAGCGGCGCGCGGGCTTCGGCGACCCCGCGGCTTGT
This sequence comes from Streptomyces diastatochromogenes, assembly GCA_001550305.1. GTDB lineage: Bacteria > Actinomycetota > Actinomycetes > Streptomycetales > Streptomycetaceae > Streptomyces > Streptomyces mirabilis_D. The sequence goes on along the minus strand of LRTP01000992.1, from coordinate 2,629 downwards.
GGCATTCCCACGCACGTCACCCTGCTGCCGCCGACGGAGGTCCACGCCGCCGACCTGCCGGCCGTCGAGGCGCACCTGACCGAGGTCGCCGTGGCCGGCCGGCCCTTCCCGATGCGGCTGTCGGGCACCGGCACCTTCCGGCCCCTGTCGCCGGTGGTGTTCGTGAAGGTCGTCCAGGGCGCCGAGGCCTGCACCTGGCTCCAGCAGCGGGTCCGCGACGCCTCCGGACCCGTGGCGCGCGAACTGCAGTTCCCGTACCACCCGCACGTCACGGTGGCGCACGGCATCGACGACGCGGCGATGGACCGCGCGTTCCAGGAACTCGCCGACTACGACGCCGAGTGGCCCTGCACGGGGTTCGCGCTCTACGAACAGGGCTCCGACAGTGTGTGGCGAAAGCTCCGGGAGTTCGCCTTCGGCGGATCCGTGGTGCCACCGCAGGTGGGCCACGCGGACGTGGAGCGCGGCACCATCGCCAGCCGCTAGCCGCAGTCGAACAGCCTCGGTCGAGCCGGACGGCCTCGGTCGAGCCGGACGGCCTCGGTCGAGCCGGGCAGCCGCCGTCGAGCTAGATCGGCAGGCGGCGGAACACCGCTCGCGGTACGTGCCGCAGCGCCGCCATCACCAGCCGCAGCGCCCCCGGCACCCACACCGTCTCCGAGCGCCGTCGCAGCCCCACCTCGACGGCCGTCGCGACCGCCTCCGGTGTGGTGGCCATGGGTCCCTCCGCGCGCCCCGCGGTCATCTTCGTACGAACGAACCCAGGGCGTACGACCATCACGTGGACGCCGGTGCCGTGCAGCGCGTCGCCCAGACCCTGGGCGAAGGCGTCCAGCCCCGCCTTGCTCGACCCGTAGATGAAGTTGGAGCGGCGGGCGCGCTCGCCCGCGACCGAGGAGAGCACCACCAGGGAGCCGTGCCCCTGCGTCTGGAGGGCCCGCGCGCACACCAGCAGGGCCGACACCGCGCCCGTGTAGTTGGTCTGCGCGATCCGGGCGGCGGCCACCGGCTCCCGCTCGTCCCGGGCCTGGTCGCCGAGGACCCCGAAGGCGAGCAGCACCATGTCGAGGTCGCCCTCGGCGAAGACCTTGCCGAGAACCGTCTCGTGGGACTCGGGGTCGAGCGCGTCGAAGGCGAGGGTAAGGACGTCCGCGCCCAGTGCGCGCAGGTGCTCGGCGTCCCGCTCCAGGGCCGGCGAGGGCCGTCCGGCGAGCCACACCGTGCGGGTGCGCCGGGCGATCAGACGGCGCGCCGTGGCCAGCGCGATCTCGGACGTGCCGCCGAGGATCAGCAGGGACTGGGGGGCTCCGAAGGCGTCCTTCATGACAACTCCTAGAGGGGTGAGGAGGCGGGAGGGTCGACCGGTTCTGGAGGCCGGGGCGGCGGGTGGGTCGACCGGTTCTAGAGGTCGAGGCGGCGGGACAGGTCGGAGGTGAACACCCCGCGCGGGTCCAACTCGGCCCGCAGTTCCCGGAATTCGGTCAGTCGTGGATACATGTCGGCCAGCAGTTCCGGCCGCAGCCGCGCGTCCTTCGCCAGGTACACGCGTCCGCCCGCCCCGGCCACCTCCTCGTCCAGCTCGTCGAGGAAGGCGCCGAGGCCCGGCAGGTTCGCGGGGATGTCCAGGGCGAGGGTCCAGCCCGGCATCGGGAAGGAGAGCCAGCCCGGATCGCCCTCGCCGAAACGCTTCAGGACGGCGAGGAAGGACGGGCACCGGCGTTCGGCGACGCGCCGCACGATGCGCCGCAGGGCCTCCTCGCGCCCGTGTCCGACGACGAACTGGTACTGCACGAAGCCACCGCGCCCGTAGATCCGGTTCCAGTGCGGCACCCCGTCGAGCGGGTGGAAGAAGGCCGGGATCCGCTGTAGCTGACCGGCACGCGCGCGGGGTGCCTTCCGGTACCAGAGCTCGTTGAAGAGGGCCACCGTCCCGCGGCCGAGCAGTCCCTCCGGTACGAAGGGGGGCGCGGACGGGAATCGCGGCGGTCGGAACGCCAGCGGGCGTCGGCGCGTGCGTGGGGGGAGCGCGTCCAGGGGGGCGTGTTCCGCGCGGGTGAGCACCGAGCGTCCCGTCGAGCGGCCGCGCGCGAGCAGGTCGATCCAGGCGACCGAGTACCGGTAGCGGTGGTCCGTGGCGGTGAGACGGGCCATCAGGTCGTCCAGGTCCGCCGCGCGTTCGGTGTCGACGGACATCAGCGAGGTCTCGACGGGCTGGAGCCGGACGGTCGCCGTGAGGATCACCCCGGTCAGGCCCATGCCGCCCGCGGTGGCGTCGAAGAGGGGGGTGCCCCGGCCCACCGTGCGGATCGCGCCGTCCGCGGTCAGCAGCTCGAAGGAGAGGACGTGGCGGGCGAACGAGCCGGACACGTGGTGGTTCTTGCCGTGGATGTCCGCGCCGATCGCGCCGCCGACGGTCACCTGGCGGGTCCCGGGCGTGACCGGCACGAACCAGCCGAGCGGGAGCAGGACCTCCATCAGCCGGTGCAGGCTCACGCCCGCGTCGCAGAGCACGGTCCCGCCGTCGACGTCGATCGCGTGGACGCGGTCGAGGCCGGTCATGTCGAGCACGGCCCCGCCCGCGTTCTGCGCCGCGTCCCCGTACGCCCGCCCCAGGCCCCGGGCGATGCCT
>LRTP01000991.1 GCA_001550305.1 Streptomyces diastatochromogenes | reverse complement strand
CGGGCCGGACGGCGGCCGTGTCCGCGAACCGGACCGGGGCCGCGCCACCACCGTCCCCCACACCGACCCGGACCTACCCCCTCTCCCGGGCCCCGCGCACCATCCCCGCCGTGCGCGAGCACACCCCGGCGCGCGGCCCCGGCTGGCGTCCCGCGTCTGGCGCCCGCGTGGTCGTCGACGACGCCGCCCTCGCCGACGAGGGAAAGCTGCTCGCCGACGAGCTGAAACTGTCGTACGCCGGACAGACGGGGGCCAAGGACGGTGACGTCGAGCTCGGCCTGAACACCGGCGGCGCCGACCCGGAGTCGTACACCCTGACCGTCAAGAACCGCCGGGTCACCATCTCCGCGCCCGGCGAGGCGGGCGTCTTCTACGGCACCCGCACCCTCAAGCAGGAGGTGCACGGCGGCGGTACGGCGCCCGAGGGCGTCGTGCGCGACCAGCCCGCCAAACCGCGCCGCGGGTTCATGCTCGACATCGCGCGCAAGCCCTACTCCGCGGCCTGGATAGAGGACCGGATCCGGGAACTGGGCGATCTGAAGTACAACGAGCTGGGGCTGCACTTCTCCGACGACCAGGGCTTCCGTATCCAGTCGGACACCCACCCGGAGATCGTGTCGAAGGACCACCTCAGCAAGACGGACGTCCACGACATCGTCGCCCTCGCGGAGAGCCGCCACATCCATGTCGTCCCCGAGATCGACTCGCCGGGCCACCTCGGCGCGGTGATCGCCGCCCACCCCGACCTCCAGCTGCGCAGCGCCGCGGGAACCGCCCCGCGCGGCACTGTCGACATCTCCAAGCCCGCCGCGGCCTCCATCGTCGACGACCTGCTGAACGAGTACGCCGGTCTCTTCCCCGGCCCGTACTGGCACCTCGGCGGCGACGAGTACCAGGCCCTGACCGTGGCCAGCCCGTCGACCTCCTACCCGCAGCTGGCCGCCGCCGCCAAGCAGGCCTACGGCCCCGGCGCCACCGTCGCGGACCTCGCCACCGGCTGGCTCAACGCCCGCGCCCAGGTGGTGCGCGGCCACGACCGGACCGCACGGGCCTGGAACGACGGGTTCTTCCGCGGCGGCACGGTCCAGGCGGACAAGGACCTGGAGGTCGCGTACTGGACGGGCAAGGAGCTCGGCGCGCGGCCGCCCGTCGAATACCTGAGCGCGGGCCGCAAGCTCATCAACTACAACGACGAGTACCTCTACTACGTCCTCGGTGAGCCGCAGACCTTCGTCTACCCGACCGGGCAGCGCATCTACGAGCAGTGGACCCCGCTCGTCGTCCGCGGCACCACACCGGTCCCCGCCAAGTACGACGGCCAGATCCTCGGCGGGAGCTTCGCCGTCTGGTCCGACCGCGCGAACTCCCAGACCCAGGACCAGGTGGCGGCGGGGATCAGGATGCCGCTGCGCGCCACGATCCAGAAGCTGTGGGACCCGGGCCGGCCGACGCTGTCCTGGACGGACTTCAAGAATGTGGCGAACCGGCTGGGCTGAGGCGTATCTTCCCTGTGATTCATGTGCCGGGTGTGCCCTGGGGAGGGGCGCGCCCGGTTTCTTCCACCGGCACGGACTCATGTGCCGGTGATTCGGGGGGTTTCATGTCCAGTACGCCCATGCCCGTGCCCGGGGGCACCATGGCGCCGCCGCACGGGGATGCCTGGCTGCGCTCGCCGGTGGGTCTCGGGAGGGCGGTCGCGGTGCTGCTCGGCGTGGTGGTCGTCGTGGGTCTCTTCTCGATCTGGGCGGGCGTCAAGGTCTACGACGTCACGGGCACCATCGTGACCGGCGAGGCCGGCGAGGCGGTCCAGCGGGACGCGGTCCACGCGGACTCGGTCATGGCCGAGGTCGGGGTCGTGCAAGTGGCCTCCCTGGTCGCCACGGTCGTCGTCTACCTCGTCTGGTTCCACCGGGTGCGGATCAACGCCGAGGTGTTCGACCCGTTCGGGCACGAGATGGGGCGCGCCTGGACGGGGTGGGGCTGGTTCGTGCCGGTGGTGAACCTCTGGTTCCCGCGCCGGATCATGCTCAACACCTGGGACGCGAGCCGTCCCGCCGGCACCCGCACCTCACACGGGCTCGTCAACGCCTGGTGGGTGATGTGGACCATCACGCTGTTCGTCGGCCGGGCCGGGTTCGAGAGTTACCGCAAGGCCGAGACAGCCACGGAGCTCTACGTCGCCGTGGGCGACGTGTTGTTCGCGGACGTCACCGGCGTCGTGGCCGCCGTACTCGCCATCCTCGTCGTGCTGCGGCTGACCCGGATGCAGAACGAGAAGGCCCTGCGGGGCCCGGTCCCGTCCGGGGAGCCGGTCCCGGCGGCCGTCCGGGACCACCGCTGACCGTCGGCGTTGGGCCGTTGGAGGCGGACCGCGCGCCGGTTCGGCCGATTCCCTGGCCAATTGACTTGCCCCTGTGGTGTATTCGGCGCGGCCGAACCGAAACACCACCGGGGGGAAACCGGCATGGGCTACTGGGGCTACTACGTCGTGGGCAGAAGCGAGCGGCCGCTCGCGGAGCTGGACGCACTGGGCGCGGCGCACGGGATGGTGCTGCGGACCACGGCGCCCGACGGCTGGCAGGTCTGGGAGTACCCGAGCGGTGACGGCGACGTCGGGAGCATGAACACGCTCGCCCGGGAGACCGGCGCGCCCGCGCTCTTCGGGTACGTCATGAACAGCGACTGTGTGGTCGTCGAGGCGGCCGGTCCCGGGAGCGGCGCGTGGACGACCTGTCTGGCGCGCACGGCGATGGCCGCGCACCTGGGGCAGGGCGAGGAGGGGCTCACCGTCGACGACTACTTCCTGGAGCCCTCCGACGCCGCCGCACGGGCCGTCGCCTGGGCCGCGGAGGCCGGGCACACGGTGGTGGCCGAGCCCCTGCTCGCCGTGCTGACCGCGGACGCCGACCCCTTGGCCGAAAACCTGCTCTTCCGGTTCCTCGACCGGCTCGGAGTCGTGCCCCTGTGACACTCCCGCTCCGGAGCACGCAGTAAGGGAAAGTGCGGGCTCCGTAAGCGGGAGCGCCCTGTCGAGGGAGGCGTGATGAGCCTGGTGGACCTGATCGCTCGGGCCGACGAGCGTGGTCTGGCGGCGAGCGGGCTGGCTTGTTTGGATCGGTGCGTACCGCTGCTGGGCGGCGACGACGAGGTCCTGCGGCCGCTCTGGTCGAGCCTCGCCGACGGTGGCGCGGACGGCGACGCCTGGGGCGAACGGCTCGCCAAGGCACGGGCGGAACTGGACTGCGCCGACCCCTCCGCCGACACCGTCCCCGGCCTCGTCCTCGACCCCGACCCCGGACCCGGCTCAGGAGCCGAGACCGAGACCGAGGCCGCGGTGAGCGACGAGGACCGTGCCGCCGCACTCGCCCGCCGCATGCTCGCCACCGCCCCCGGCAACCCCTGCGCGTCCGCCCTGCGCGGCTGGGCC
>LRTP01000990.1 GCA_001550305.1 Streptomyces diastatochromogenes | reverse complement strand
CAGGGGCCCGGCGCGCCGAGCGGACAGCCCGACTCCTCCGACGCGGGGCGGTCGGCCCGCGCCCGCGAGTGGTGGGCCAGGACACGCTCGTACTGCCGCGACGTGCTGGACGGCAAGACCCTGGAGTCCGGCCGCAGACGTGTCCTGGTGGACGCCGCGGGTGGCGGCCGGCGCGTGACGAAGTACTGCAAGGACGTCCTGGGCCGGGCGGGCGCCAACACGGGCGACGGCCGGGGCGATCAGGGCCAGGGCTCGGACTCCGGCTCCGACCAGGGGGCCGGGAGCGGTTCCGGCGACGGTTCGGGCAGCGGCTCCGGTGGCGGGGACAACGGCGGTGACGGCGACGGCCACACAGGCTCCGGCGGTACGGGGAGCCACCACGGCCACAACGGGATCCTCGCCCCGTCGCCGAGCTCGGTCGTCGCGCCGCTGCGGTCGGCCCTCTGAGCAGCCGCTGCGGTCGGCCCTCTGAACAGCCGCTGAGGTCGGCCCTCTGGTCGGCCGCTGAGGTCGGCCCTCTGGTCGGTCCCTGAAGCAGACCCTCCGGGCAGTCGCCGCTGTCGGCCCTTTGGGCGAGCTTTCGGCCATCCGGCCCGGGCGTGTTCTCAGCCACGCGAACTTCGAGAACCCCGCAATCTGCGATCTGACCTGCGGTTTCTGATTCCCTCGGAAATTTCTTCCGCCAGGGTGTGACGTTTTCGGCCGCGCCGACGCAGTACTGGGTGAGCCGACTGGTCATCGGCCGTCGCACCGAGCCGGGGTTCCCCCCGTACCCAGGCCCGGTGCACATCGGCGCGGGCGGGACACGTTCCCCCGGTCCCGCCCGCGCCCCATCACTCCTTCCGCCCCCTCCGGGCCGACCGTCACCAGTAGACGACGACCTTGTCCCCGTTCCGGACCTGGGCGAACAGCGCCGCGATCTTCCCCTCGTCCCGTACGTTGACGCAGCCGTGTGAGGCGCCGTAGTAGCCGCGGGCCGCGAAGTCGGGGGAGTAGTGGACCGCCTGGCCGCCGCTGAAGAACATCGCGTACGGCATGGACGTGTGGTAGATCGTCGACACGTGGTAGCGGGATTTGAAGTAGACGCTGAAGACCCCTTCCCGGGTCGGCGTGTACTGCGAGCCGAACCGCACGTCCATCTCCGAGACCGTCCTCCCGTCGATCATCCAGCGCAGGGTGCGGCTCGTCTTGCTGACGCACAGCACCCGGCCCGTCATGCAGCGCGGGTCGGGCCGCGCGGCGGGCTGCCCGCCGTACGGGTACAACTCCCACGCGGCCGGCTTGTGCGTCATCCCCCGCAGCCGCCCCCAGGTGACGGCGTCCAGCTCGCCGGTCCGCGGCAGCCCGCGCTTGCCCTGGAACCCCTTCACCGCCGTGACCGTCGGGGTGTCGTACGTCCCCGTCGGCGCCGGGATGAGCCAGGCGAGCTGGTGCAGCCGGGCCTGGACCTCACGGACGTCGTTCCCCTTGTCGCCGCGGGACCAGAGGGCCTTGGGGGCGGCGGACGGCGTCGTGCCGCCCGGCTTGTCGTCCCCGGGCGTGGCCGAACGGTCCGTCTTCGAGGCGGACGGAGGCGTGCTGCCCGGCGTCCTTCCCTGCGTGCTCCCGTGCGTGCTCCCGTGCGCGTCCACGGCCTGGGCCGTACAGCCGCTCACCGCTACGAGTGCCACGAGGGCGGCCAGCGATCTCCCCATACCAGTCGTACGCATTCCAACCCCCGGTGCGTCGTCGTGTCCCCTGAGATGCTCCCCACGCGCGCCCGGTTGCGAACGACGGGCCATCCTGGGGAATGAAGCGTGTGAGCAATGAATCCTGAGAGCGATGAAGCCTGTGAGCAAGGTCCCAGCGCGGTCCGCTCCATCCCGCGCACGGCCGCCGCTACAGTCCGTGGCGAGGGTCGGACCTACCAGTAAGTAACTTCAGCGGGAGGCACAGCAATGGCGCGCGAGTCGGAGTCCGGACTGCCCATCGAACCCCTCTACGGACCCGAGGTTCTGGAGGGCTGGGATCCGGCCGAGAAGCTGGGCGAGCCGGGCGCGTACCCCTTCACCCGCGGTGTCTACCCGTCGATGTACACGGGCCGCCCGTGGACGATGCGCCAGTACGCGGGCTTCGGCACGGCCGTGGAGTCGAACGCGCGTTACAAGCAGCTGATCGCGAACGGCACGATGGGCCTGTCGGTCGCCTTCGACCTGCCCACCCAGATGGGCCACGACTCGGACGCGCCGATCGCGCACGGCGAGGTCGGCAAGGTCGGCGTGGCCATCGACTCGGTGGAGGACATGCGGATCCTGTTCGGCGGCATCCCGCTGGACAAGGTGTCCACGTCGATGACGATCAACGCTCCCGCGGCGCTGCTCCTGCTCATGTACCAGCTGGTGGGGGAGGAGCAGGGCGTCCCGGCCGACCAGCTGACAGGCACGATCCAGAACGACGTGCTCAAGGAGTACATCGCGCGCGGCACGTACATCTTCCCGCCCAAGCCCTCCCTGCGGCTGATCGCGGACATCTTCAAGTACTGCAAGGCCGAGATCCCGAAGTGGAACACGATCTCGATCTCCGGCTACCACATGGCCGAGGCCGGTGCCTCGCCCGCGCAGGAGATCGCGTTCACCCTCGCCGACGGCATCGAGTACGTCCGCACGGCCGTGGCCGCCGGCATGGACGTCGACGACTTCGCCCCCCGCCTGTCCTTCTTCTTCGTCGCCCGTACGACGATCCTGGAGGAGGTCGCGAAGTTCCGTGCGGCCAGGCGCATCTGGGCACGGGTGATGCGGGAGGAGTTCGGCGCGAAGAACCCGAAGTCGCTGATGCTGCGCTTCCACACCCAGACCGCCGGGGTCCAGCTGACCGCCCAGCAGCCGGAGGTGAACCTGGTGCGCGTCGCGGTCCAGGGCCTGGGCGCGGTCCTCGGCGGCACGCAGTCGCTCCACACCAACTCCTTCGACGAGGCGATCGCGCTCCCGACGGACAAGAGCGCGCGCCTGGCCCTGCGGACGCAGCAGGTCCTGGCGTACGAGACGGACGTGACGGCGACGGTCGACCCCTTCGCCGGCAGTTACGTCATCGAGAAGATGACCGACGACGTCGAGGCGGCCACGGTCGAACTGATGGCGAGGGTCGAGGAGCTGGGCGGCGCGGTGTCCGCGATCGAGCACGGCTTCCAGAAGGGCGAGATCGAGCGCAGCGCCTACCGGATCGCGCAGGAGACCGACTCCGGTGAACGGGTCGTGGTCGGCGTCAACCGCTTCCAGCTCGACGAGGAGGAGCCGTACGAGCCCCTCCGCGTCGACCCGGCCATCGAGGCCCAGCAGGCCGAACGCCTCACCAAGCTCCGCGCCGAGCGCGACCAGTCGGCGGTGGACGCGGCCCTCGCCCACCTCAAGAAGGCGGCCGAGGGCACGGACAACGTCCTCTACCCCATGAAGGACGCCCTGCGCGCCCGCGCGACGGTGGGCGAGGTGTGCAACGCGTTGCGGGGGGTTTGGGGGGCGTATGTGCCGACGGATGCGTTCTGATCTGGACGATTCCTCCGAATGGGTGACCAGGGGCAGAAACCGCACGTCCCCGGTTACTCTCAGGGAGAGTGTTCCCGAAAGGAGGGTGCCGTGGCTGTGATGCTGCATGAGTCGTCGCTCACCGATGCTGCCGACCGGCTCTGGGAGGAACTGCCCGGGCACCGGGTGGAGATCCTCAACGGGAGCATTGTTGTGACACCGCCGCCGGATGGTCCGCATCAAGATACGCTGACCTGGCTCATTGTGGAGTTCTCGAGGATCGGAGCCAGGCGGGCGGGGCTCAGGTACGTGCAGGGCATCGGTTTGTGGCTGCCGACCGGACCGGACGATTACGCTGTGCCGGACTTCTCTGTTGTCGACGCCGATTACAAAGACGCACTGGTCGAGAAGAACTGCTACGCGCCACACGTCTTCCGTCTGGTTGTGGAGGTGACCTCTTCCAACTGGACCAACGACACGGCAACCAAGGTCGACATCTATGCCCGGGCAAACGTTCCTGTCTATCTTGTAGCCGACCGTAAACACGACGAGGTCCTCCTCTACCGGCACCCGGTCGACGGCAAATACTCCGATCCTCTCCGCTTCGAGCGTGGCCAGCGCGTGCCCGTCCCTGATTCCGTCGGTGTCGCCCTCGACCTCTCCGTCGACACCCTCCTCGACGGCGACGACTGACCCCGACACCCGAAGGTGCGGTGTCGTACTCTCGTGCGACACTCCACCTCATGCTTGGTGTTATCGACCTCCCGACCTATCTCGCGGGACTCGTGCTGATCGTTCTGCTTCCCGGTCCGAACTCGCTGTACGTGCTGTCCGTCGCCGCCCGCAAGGGCATACGCACGGGGTACACGGCCGCAGCGGGTGTCTGGTGCGGGGACACCGTGCTGATGACCCTGTCCGCGGCCGGAGTCGCCTCGCTGCTGCAGGCCAACGCCGTGCTGTTCGGGATCGTTAAGTACGCCGGGGCCGGATATCTGACCTGGCTGGCGGTCGGGATGCTGCGCGCCGCGTGGGGCATGTGGCGCACCCGGCACGAGCGGGCCGAGGAGAGCGAGGCCGCCGCGGCGCCGGCCGCCGAGGAGCGACCCTACCGACGGGCGCTGGTGATCAGCCTGTTCAACCCGAAGGCGATCCTGTTCTTCGTCGCCTTCTTCGTGCAGTTCGTGGACCCGGGCTACGCCTACCCGGCCCTCTCCTTCGTCGTCCTGGGCGCCTTCGCCCAGCTCGCCAGCTTCCTGTACCTCACCGCGCTGATCTTCAGCGGGACGAAGCTGGCGGCGGCCTTCCGGCGGCGCAAGCGGCTCTCGGCGGGGGCCACGACCGCGGCGGGCGCCCTGTTCCTGGGCTTCGCCGTGAAGCTCACCCTGGCCAGCGCCTAGGACAGTTCCTCGGCCAGGTCCTGGGAGAGGCCCTGGCCCAGGACGCCCAAGCGCCTCGCGTACTCCCGCAGCCCCGAAGCCGTGCCGCCTGCGGTACGGGATCGGCTGAACCCGCACGCTGTGCCCTACGGCCGAGACGTCCCCACGGTCGGCCGGGGCTTCGCCAGCGCCGTGCGCAGTTTGGGCGTCAGCCAGTTCTCCACGTACCGGTTAAGGAGCCAGGCCAGGACCAGCATGCTCGCCGCCGTCAGCAGGAACGTGGCGTACGACGGGATGTGCAGCCCCTGGTGGAGGGCCTTGATCACGACCCAGCCCAGGTGCTCGTGGACGAGGTAGAAGGGGTACGTCAGCGCGCCCGCGACCGTCAGCCAGCGCCAGTTGGCCCAGCGCAGCCAGCCCAGGGCGATCGCGGCGACCGCGACGTAGCCGAAGGTGACGACGAGGACGATGCCGTAGGTGGTGCGGTAGGAGAAGCCGCCCGCCTGCGGGGCGTGCCACAGCCCCTGCACCGCGTAGTGCTGGCCGATCAGCCAGCTCACGGCCACGATGCCCCAGGCGTACACGTCCTTGCGGTCGCGGTGCACCAGGTACAGGCCGACGCCGCCGATGAAGTACGGCGCGTACTCGGGCATCAGGACGATGTCCAGCAGCGGCATCTTGGCGCCCTGCGCGATGACGTAGGCCAGCGTCCAGCCGGCGCAGAACATGATCACGCGGCGGCGGTTCGCGCCCGGCAGGACGATGCACAGCGCGAAGAGGGCGTAGAAGCGGACCTCCGCCCACAGCGTCCAGCACACGCCCAGCACCCGGTCGACGCCGAGCGGATACTGCAGCATCGTGAAGTTGACCAGGGTGTCGCTCGGCGAGACCGTCTTGAACGCGACCATCGGCAGCGCGAACACCACCGTCACCAGGATGATGGCGGCCCAGTACGCGGGCAGCAGCCGGGAGGCGCGGGAGGCGAAGAACGAGCGCAGCGGGCGCCCCCAGCCGCTCATGCAGATGACGAAGCCACTGATCACGAAGAACACCTGGACGCCCAGGCAGCCGTACGCGAAGTACCCGTGCAGCACGGGGAACTGGTGGCGCGGCGAGCCGCCCCAGGCCTTCGCGACCTCGCCGTCGCGTCCGCCGTAGTGGTACGCCGCCACCATCAGCGCGGCGACCAGCCGCAGTCCGTCCAGTGCGCGCAGCCGCGTCTCCCGGCGCTTGGCCGGTATCGCGGGGGGCGTTGCGTCCGTGGGCGGCAGGACGGTGCGGGCCACGGTGCCCGTGGAGGCCACTTGGACGGCCTCGCGCGAGTCGATCACAGGTTTCCCCTCAACGGGACTCAGTGGACCCACAGCACACTAATCCGATCAATAAGGTTTATCTGGCCGTCCGATCGACGATTCGCCCGACGGTCCCTACGCGTTCACCTGCACGTCGTTTCGGGTTCCTGGGCCGGTTCGCGCGGCCCGGCCCAGGAACCGGATCAGCGACCCACCGCCCGCTTCAGCGAGCGGGCGCGGCGCGCCACGCGGCGCACGGTGGCGTTGCGCGGGATGAACGCCAGCTGCGCCGGGACCGCGCCGGGCAGCGCCAGCGAGGTGAGGCGCTTGCGCTTGAAGTAGCGCCGGGTGTGGTGGTTCAGATGCCTGGTCAGGTAGGTCTCGGCGGCCGGGCGCAGGTCCGGGTAGATCTTCGGCTGCATCGCGAAGCCGACGGCCCGGACGAGGTCCGTCAGGGCCGTCACGTCCATGCTCCGGCGCTGCTCGTTGACCGCCGACTCGTCCGTCAGTTCGGGCAGCAGCGCGTCCACGATCGTGACGGGGACGCGATTGCTGTTCTCGTACGGCGTGAGACGGTCGAGGAGGGGGCCGGTGCCGACGCGGGCGACCGGCAGGCCGTACAGCGCCGACGCGGTGAGCAGCGCGGTGGAGAAGCAGCCGACCACCAGGGCGGGGCGCATCCGCTGGTAGAGCACCTCGGCGAGGACCGGGGTGTCGAGCACGGTGAGGTCGGCGCCGAGCTTCTCGGCCTCCTTCTCCAGCAGGCGCGACCAGCGGGCCGGGGCCGAGGGGTGCGGCTTGAACACCACGCGCGTGTGGCCGAGCGCGAGGGCGCCCTTCAGCATCCGTACGTGAAGGTTCTCCTCTTCCTCGGCGGTGAGGATGTCCAGCGCGGAGAGGTACTGGCCGAGCAGGAGGGCCGGTTCGTCGACGAAGGGCAGCTCGTCGCCGGTGTCGACCAGCTCGGCGAGCACCTTCGAGAACGCGTCCGTCGGCACGATCTCCGGCTCGACGTCGAACTCGGTGAGGAGCAGCGGCTTGAGGCCGGGGACGAGGTCCAGGTGGAGCAGGCGGGTCACGCGCGTGCCGACCAGCGGGTCGATCTTGTTGCGGGTGGGTCCGTAGCTCATCAGGCCGTCCGCGTACACGGTGACGGGCGCGCCCATGAAGATCTGCGAGATGCCGAGTGCCGGGTTGACCTGGATCGACTCGACGGCCAGCTCGATGTCGTCGTCCCCGAGGTTCCAGGCGAGCCGCAGGTGCCGCTCCCACAGGGGGACGTCGTCGAGCCGCGGGGCCCAGCCGCCGGGGTGGAAGGGGGAGATGGTCTCGTTCCACGAGATCACGTCGTCGAAGCGGCCGCGCAGCTGCTCGAACCCGGGCATCTCGTCGAGGCCGGGCGTCGTCTCGGGCGTCGCCGCGTTGTTGGAGACGAGCAGGATGCGCCGGTCGGCGGGGCGGAAGCAGTCGGTGTCCAGGGCCGCGGCGAGCGTGGCCGTGCCGTACAGCGTGGACGCCATGAAGATCTGGGTGGTCACGCGGCCACTCCCGTGGTGGAAGCCGGACGGCGGCGCAGCCGGCGCAGCCGCGTGGCGCGCTGCACGTCCATCGAGTCGAGGGCGTCGTCGAGCACGTCCTGCGGCATGTTCCGCAGAGCGACGGCGCTCATCGACTTCAGTTTCCTTGCCACTGCCGGCTCGAACCTTTCGATGGATCCCAGATGATGGGAAATAATCGCGCAATAGGTGCGCACGGCCTTGGGCAGGAGTTTTTCGGCGTCGCGGTCCGCCGCGGTTTCCGCCACCACCTGGTCGAACGCGCGAATGAAGTCGAGCTGGCGCACGTCCCCGATCTGGGTGAGGGAGGAGGCCACGCCACGTCGGTAGAAAACACCGAGAAGTCCCACCGTGGCGAAGGATTCCGCCTCCCGGTGCAGCTTCCAGATCCAGGGCCGGTCCTCGGCCGTCCGCAGGCCGTCGGTGAAGTGCAGCAGCCCCCGGTCGACCAGCCGGCGGTGGTAGATGCCCGCCCAGGCGTAGGCGTAGTCGACGGAGGTGGAGCGGTCGGCGGGCAGTATCGCGTCGCGGGGGTTCAGTACCACTCCGCGCCGGCCGTGCGGGACCCTGTGGATGGTGCGGGCCCGCGCGGTGCACTGGACATGGTCCGTACGGACGAAGTCACAGCCCAGCTGCTCGATGGAGGCAACAAGTTGTTCGTAATAGCCGGGGGCGAGCCAGTCGTCCCCGTCGAGGAACGTGAGGTATTCGCCGTGCGCCGCGTCGATGCCCGTGTTGCGCGCGGTCGCCAGTCCTCCGTTCTTCTCGTGTCTGACATACACCGCGCCCGGGAGCTCGCGCTCCGCGCGCGCGAGAATGTCCGGAGTCTCGTCTCGCGAACAGTCGTCCACGAGAACGAATTCGAAGTCCTCACGTGCGTTCGCACGCAGGCTCTTCAAGGTGTCGGGTGCATATTGCTGCACGTTGTAGAACGGCACGATGACGGAGAGCTTGACCACCCACGTGACGTTAGGCGGCAGCCCGGCATTCGTCTTGACCGTTGGTGAGATGTCAGGTGAACGACGCGTGGCGAAGCCGTGAACCCAGCTGATTTCCGGCTGGATCACGGCCTGATTCGCCATTCGTCGATGTGCTGTTAACCGTTTGTTGCATTCAGGTTGGGCCGCAACTCGGAATGGCTTCCTAGCGTCTTGGACGTGCCAGCAAGTACCAGGAAGTCCCTGCGGGTCGCCGTTCTCGCGGATTCCGACACCCGGTGGAAATGGGGTTCGCTCACCGCGAATCGCATTTCACCGAATGAATCGGACATTCTGCTCGACGGTTATCTCCTGCGTGGCCGAGCCACCCCCACCGCCCGCCAGCTCGAAGAAGTTGGCGTCCGCGCGGATTCCCTCCGCGAGGTCACCGCCGTCGAATTCCTGCGCGCCATGGAAGGGGAGCCGTACGACGTCCTCGTCATCGCCCTCGTGGGCGGCGGTGTGCAGGCGATCCTGCACGGGCTGGCCCACGTCTGGGAGGGGCGGAGCAAGCGGCCCGTGGTCGTCACCGGCTATGTCGGCGTCGTCTACGAGAAGCTCGCCGACGGCCTGCTGCTGCGGCACGGCGCGGACCTCGTCCTCGCGAACTCCCGACAGGACGCGGAACGGTTCCGGGCCGTGTACGAGGGAGTGGGCGCCGACGCCTCCTCGGTGACGGAGGTGGCACTGCCCTTCCTGGGCGGCGCCGCCTACGAGAAGCACGACCCGTACACGGTCGTCTTCGCCGCCCAGCCCTCGGTCCCGGAGAACCGCAAGGACCGTACGTACCTGCTGAACCGGCTGATCCAGCACGCCCGCCTCCACCCGGACCGCGAGGTGCTGCTGAAGCTGCGCTCCAAGCCGGGCGAGCACACCACGCACATCGAGGAGCTGCCCTACCAGAAGCTGGCGCAGAAGACCGACCTGCCCGCCAACTTCCGGCTGGTGTACGGCCACATGGGCGAGGTGCTCGACCGCACCGACCTGCTGGTCACCATCAGCTCCACGGCGGCCCTGGAGTCACTGCACCGCCGCATCCCCACCGTCGTCCTCAGCGACCTCGGGGTGCGCGAGGCGCTCGGCAACCACCACTTCGTGGGCTCCGGCTGCCTCGCCTCCTGGGACCAGCTCGACGCCGGACACGAGCCGGCCCCCGACCCGGTGTGGGTGGCCCGGCAGGGCGTCGCCGCCGACGGCCAGTACGAGACGGCCTTCGACGAGGCGCGCGCCCGGATCACCGGCCTGCTGGCGGCCCCCGGACTGCTGCCCCTCGCCCCCTACTACACGCCCGTCACCGCCCCCGGCTACCTCCCCGGGATCCTCGCCCGCCACCACCTCGCCCCGGACGGCAGCCCGCTGCCCGGCGCTCCCGCGGCCGACAAGGAGCCCAGCCCCGTACGGCAGATCGTCCGCCGGGCGGCCCGCGGCGCCTACCGCCACGGAGTGCAGCGCGTGGCCCCCGTGATCCGGCGGATGGGGGAGCTGTGACCACCGCCGATCCCTCGGGCCTTCCGCCGATCCCAAGCCTTCCCCGTGTCCCTCGTCAAGGAGAACAGCGCATGACCAACTCGGAAGCGGGTCACGCGGCGCCGGTGCGCCGGGTGCTCGCGGTGATTCCCGCGCGCGGCGGCTCCAAGGGCGTCCCCGCCAAGAACCTCCTCCCGGTCGGCGGAGTGCCGCTGGTGGCCCGCGCGGTGCGCGAGTGCCGGGCGACGCGGCTCGTCACGGACGTCGTGGTCTCCACCGACGACCAGGCGATCGCCGCCGCCGCCCGCGAGGCGGGCGCCGAGGTC
>LRTP01000989.1 GCA_001550305.1 Streptomyces diastatochromogenes | reverse complement strand
ACCAGGCCATCGCCGCCGCCGCCCGCGAGGCGGGCGCCGAGGTCGTCCTGCGCCCCGCCGCCATCGCCGGTGACACCGCCACCTCCGAGGCCGCCGTCCTGCACGCCCTGGACGCCCACGAGGCGCTGCACGGATCCGCGGTCGACGTGGTCCTGCTCGTCCAGTGCACCAGCCCGTTCATCACGCGGGAGGACATCGACGGGGTCGCCGGGGCGGTCGTCGAGAACGGCGCCGACACCGCGCTGACGGTGGCCAACTTCCACGGCTTCATCTGGCGCGACGCCGCCGACGAGTCCACCGAGGGCGGCAACGGCGTCAACCACGACAAGTCCTTCCGGCCCCGCCGCCAGGACCGGCCCCAGGACCTTCTGGAGACCGGCGCGGCCTACGCCATGGACGCGGCGGGCCTGCGCGAGCACCAGCACCGCTTCTTCGGCCGCACGGAGCTCGTCCGCACCGACCCGGCCCGCGTGCTGGAGATCGACGACCCGCACGACCTCGCCCGCGCCCGCGCACTGGCCCCCCTCTTCGACGCGAACCGACCCGGTTCGCTTCCGACCGCGGAGGACATCGACGCGGTCGTCCTCGACTTCGACGGCACCCAGACCGACGACAGGGTGCTGATCGACTCCGACGGACGGGAGTTCGTCTCCGTGCATCGCGGGGACGGCCTCGGTATCGCCGCCCTCCGCAAGAGCGGGCTGACGATGCTGATCCTGTCCACGGAACAGAACCCGGTGGTCGCCGCCCGGGCCCGGAAGCTCAAGATTCCGGTCCTGCACGGCATCGACCGCAAGGACCTCGCACTGAAGCAGTGGTGCGAGGAGCAGGGCATCGCGCCTGAGCGCGTGCTCTACGTCGGCAACGACGTCAACGACCTCCCGTGCTTCGCCCTCGTGGGCTGGCCCGTGGCGGTCGCGAGCGCCCACGACGTCGTGCGCGGCGCCGCACGCGCGGTCACCACCGTCCCCGGCGGCGACGGCGCGATCCGAGAGATCGCCAGCTGGATCCTCGGCCCTTCTCTCGACTCCCTCGACAAGTAAGGAACTTCTCCACCATGAGCACCAACTCCCGTCTGCGCCAGTTCGGTTCGAAGACCGCCGGCCCCGGCCACCCCGTCTACGTCGTCGGCGAGATCGGCATCAACCACAACGGCGAGCTCGAGAACGCCTTCAAGCTGATCGACGCCGCCGCCGAGGCCGGTTGCGACGCGGTCAAGTTCCAGAAGCGCACCCCGGAGATCTGCACCCCGCGCGACCAGTGGGACATCGAGCGCGACACCCCCTGGGGCCGCATGACCTACATCGACTACCGCCACCGCGTGGAGTTCGGTGAGGACGAGTACCGCCAGATCGACGAGTACGCCAAGAGCAAGAACATCGACTGGTTCGCCTCCCCGTGGGACACCGAGGCCGTCGCCTTCCTCGAGAAGTTCGACGTCCCCGCACACAAGGTCGCCTCCGCGTCGCTCACCGACGACGAGCTGCTGCGCGCCCTGCGCGCCACCGGCCGCACGGTCATCCTCTCCACGGGCATGTCGACCCCGAAGCAGATCCGCCACGCGGTCGAGGTCCTGGGCAGCGACAACATCCTGCTCTGCCACGCCACCTCGACGTACCCGGCGAAGGCCGAGGAGCTCAACCTCCGCGTCATCAACACCCTCCAGGCCGAGTACCCGAACGTCCCGATCGGCTACTCCGGCCACGAGACGGGCCTGCAGACCACGCTGGCCGCGGTCGCCCTGGGCGCCACCTTCGTCGAGCGTCACATCACCCTCGACCGCGCGATGTGGGGCTCCGACCAGGCCGCCTCCGTCGAGCCGGGGGGCCTCACCCGCCTCGTCCGCGACATCCGCACCATCGAGGCCTCCCTCGGCGACGGCGTCAAGAAGGTCTACGAGTCCGAGCTCGGCCCCATGAAGAAGCTGCGCCGCGTCACCGGCGTCGTCGCCGAGGCCGAGATCGCCGCGGCCGCGGGCGAGCCGGTCACGGTCTGAGGTCCTGACCTCCAGAACCCCCCACGCGTTACCTCCCACCTCCCTACGACAACTCCTTACGACAGGACGGTCGTACGTCGATGAGCCCCCGCGCCGGATCCACCGGCCCCCACACTCTCGCCTTCGTCGAGAGTCCGGTACAGCTCCTGAACGTGCTGGAATGGGCACACACCTCTGCCCACCACGGCACGGCGCCCGGCGCGGGGCTCACCCTCGTCGTCCTGTCCCCCAACGACCCGATGACCCGCGGCCAACTGCGCCGCATGGCCGAACTGGCCCGCGACGAGGGCCACTCGGTCCGCTGGGAGGAGGCACGCGGTGGCACCACGGCGCCCTTCCACACCATCGGCGGCCTCGCCCCGCTGCTGCGCAGGGCCCGCCGCATCGTCATGGGAGACCCGTTCTCCCGCTATGTGCAACTCCTCCTGACCATCACCCGCGCCCCCGACCTGGTCGTGGTCGACGACGGCACGGCGACGATGGAGTTCGTCGCCCAGCTCGCCCGTGGCGAACGACTGGTCCGCTGGCACCGCAAGGGTGGCCGCCCGGGCCCGCGCGACCTGCTCTTCGCCCCGGTGTCCTCCTTGGCCAGGCGCCGGCTGACGCCCAGTGAGCGGCGTACGGTCGAGGTGTTCTCCTCGATGCCGATCGACGAGACCCCGATCGGTGTGCGCGTCAGCGCCAACGACTTCTCCTGGACCCGGGCCCGTTTCGGGCCGCCCCGCCTCACCAAGGGCGCGGACCTGGTCGGCACGTCCCTCGTCGAGACGGGTGTGGTCGACCCGGACCGCTATCTCCAGGCGGTCCGCACCCTCGCCAAGGCCCACGGTGCCACCCGCTACTTCGCCCACCGCCGCGAGAGCGTCGAAAAGCTCCACCGGCTGGCCGCGGAGACGGGCCTGGAGATCGTCCGCCCCGATCTCCCCCTGGAACTGATCGCCCGCCGCGGCCCCATCGGCCGCACGATCCTCAGCTTCCCCTCCACGGTCGTCCACACGCTGCCGCTGGCCCTGGCCGGCACCGAGGTCCGCGTCGCCGTCTGCGACATCGACCCGGCCTGGCTGACGGAGAACGCCTCTCCGCGCGCCCAGGGTTTCCTGTCCGGGGTGACGGGAACGGCACGGGACGTACACCGGTTGTCGTCGGTGGCGTCGGCGTAGGGAAGCCGCGCACCGTCCGGCGAGTCACTGCGGGAGACCGATGAAGTCGATCGATCCGGGGTTGAGGCCGGGGTCTCCAGGCTGCGCCGGGCCGTTCTCGTGATCGGCTCGGCGGAGGTGCTGCGGGCACTGCGCGCCCACGGAACGATCGCGTGGTTCCGGATCTCGGCCGGGGTGGATCCGCTGGATTCCCTCGTCCGTCCGCCCTTGGTCGTGTGGCGCTACGCCGATCCGCAGGACCGGGTACGCCTGGCGATCCCGCCGACCGTCGAGACGTTCGAGGGAAACGTCGGGTGGCTTGCGGACGTCTCGGCCAAGAACTGGTACTTCGAGCCGCGGAGGGTGCGGGACGAACTCTCCGGAGCCGCTCCGGGGTACCCGGGTGTCCTGTCCGACCTCAAGCGCGGGGACCAGGACTTCTGCATCCGTGCCACGCAGGACCTCGAACTCCTCCTGGCAAGGATCGAGAGGCTCCACGACTGAGTTCGCGGCGGCGGCCCCTTCCGGGCGGGTCACGGGAACCCCGAATCTTCTCCACACCGGTTGCACCGAACAGACACGTGTTGTTCGTCAACCATCCATGGATCGCGCGTTGGACCGACACGATCCAGCCATTGAATCTCCCCGCACGGCACCAATCGGTCGCCGCACGCCTGTTTCGTTTACGCAGTGGGGGGACCACACGTGGCGTCCGCACATGTGGAGTCCGACAGATCGGACTCCGACAGACCCGCGTCCCGGCGGCCGTACGCCGCCCGTGGGCTCGGTGACCGCATCTTCAGGTACCAGCTGACGGCCGCCGGTGTCGTCGTCCTCGCCATCATGGCGGGAGTCGGCCTCTTCCTGCTCCTGAGGGCCGGTCAGGCACTCAAGGCCACCGGCTTCTCCTTCCTCACCACCGCCGAATGGCAGCCGGACGTCCACCGGTTCGGCATCGCGGCCGTCCTCACCGGCACCCTGCTGATCGCCGCCGTCGCGGTGACGCTCTCCGTGCCGCTGGCCGTGGGGACCGCGCTGTTCATCTCCGACGTGGCCCCGCGCAAGCTGCGCCGCACCCTGGTGACGATGGTCGACCTGATGGCGGCCGTACCGTCGGTGGTGTACGGACTGTGGGGACTGTTCTTCCTCCAGCAGCATGTGATCGGACTGTCGCGCTGGCTGTCCAGCTGGCTTGGCTGGATACCGTTGTTCACGGTGGACGGCGCCCAGCCGGGCGAGCCGCTCGCCTCCGACAGCGTCTACACGGCCTCCACCTTCGTCGCCGGGATCGTCGTCGCCCTCATGGTCGCGCCGATCCAGTGCTCGGTGATGCGCGAGGTCTTCTCGCAGGCCCCGGCGGGCGAACGCGAGGGCGCCTACGCGCTCGGCGCCACCCGCTGGGGAATGATCCGCTCGGTCGTCCTGCCGTACGGCAAGGCCGGGATCATCGGCGGCACCATGCTGGGCCTCGGCCGAGCGCTCGGCGAGACGATCGCGGTCTACCTGATCATCTCGCCGGTCTTCACCATCCAGCCGCACATCCTGCAGACCGGCTCGAACTCGGTCTCCTCGCTGATCGCCCTGCACTACGGCGACGCCTCCACCTTCGGCATGTCGGCGCTGATGGCGGCGGGCCTGGCGCTGTTCCTGCTCACCCTGGCGGTCAACTTCACCGCCTCCTCGGTCGTGGCCCGCTCCCGGTCCGGCGCACAGAGCGAGGCATGAGATGACCGTCGTGGAACAGACTCCCGTCCGGGTCGCCCCGGCCGCCGCCCCTTCGGCCCCCGCGCCGGAGCCCGTCCTGCCCCCCGACCGGCCGCGCCGCATCGGCGGCTTCAGCCGCTCGGGCGTGCTGTCCCTCACCGGCGCCGCCGCCTCCGGGCTGTGCGTGACGATCCTGCTGTACGGCGAACTCGCCCCGTTCTCCGGCGCCTTGGGCTTCACCCTCACCGCCTACCTGATCTTCCTCGCGATCTACGCGGTGTTGACGGGATTCGAGGAGGACGGGCAGGCCGTACGGGACCGCGTCATGACCGTCGTGCTGTGGACCGCGGCCACGCTGCTGTTCTCGGCGCTCGTCCTCGTCGTCGGCTTCACCGCCTGGCGCGGCCGGGAGGCGCTGCCGCACGGCAACTTCTTCACCCAGGACATGCAGGCGGCGGGCCCGCTCGACCCGCTGACGAACGGCGGCATCGCCCACGCGATGCTCGGCACCCTCATCATGACCGCCATCGCGCTCGCGATCACGATCCCGCTGGGCCTGGCCTGCGCGGTCTACCTGAACCAGATCCCGGGGCGCTTCTCCCGCTTCGTGCGCACCATCGTCGAGGCGATGACCGCGCTGCCCTCGATCGTGGCGGGCCTCATGGTGTACGCCGTCTGGATCCTCGGTCTCGGCATGCAGAAGTCGGGCCTCGCGGCGGGCTTCGCGATCAGCGTGATGATGCTGCCGATCGTGATCCGCGCGTCGGACGTCGTGCTGCGGCTGGTGCCGGGGACCCTGACCGAAGCGGCCGAGGCGCTCGGCGCACCCCGCTGGCGCACCGTCTGGCACGTCGTCCTGCCCACCGCCCGCTCCGGGCT
Organism: Streptomyces diastatochromogenes; assembly: GCA_001550305.1. GTDB lineage: Bacteria > Actinomycetota > Actinomycetes > Streptomycetales > Streptomycetaceae > Streptomyces > Streptomyces mirabilis_D. The sequence continues at coordinate 1,831 of LRTP01000989.1, read as the reverse complement.
CGCCACCGCCGTCATCCTCGGCACCGCGCGCGGCATCGGCGAGACCTCTCCCGTCCTGCTGACCGCCGGATTCACCGCGGCGCTCAACACCGATCCCACCAGCGGGCCGATGGTGTCCCTGCCGCTGGCCGTCTTCAACTTCGTCAAGTCGCCCCAGCCGACCATGATCGCCCGCGGCTTCGGCGCGGCGGCCGTCCTCATGGCCCTGGTCCTGGTGCTCTTCGTGATCGCCCGCGTGATCGGCGGCCGCGGCCCCGGCCACCAGACCAAGCGGCAGGCCCGCCGCACCGCCCGCGCCTCGCGGCAGGACGTGGCGCGCTTCGACGAACTGCACGCTCCCGGCCTGTCCCTGTTCGAGGCCGAATCTCCTGCTGAAGCGTCCGCCACAGCCGACCCCACCGCCTCCGGAGAGAACGACTGATGCGCAGCCACCTCCATACCGTCCTCGGGCGCCTGCGCGCCCTCGGGACCCTCGGCGCCCTGCTCGGCATGATCGCCGGACTGCTGGCCGGGCCCGCGGCGGCAACCGCCACGGCCGAGAGCTACACCCCGGTCGCCGGGGCCGGTTCCACCTGGGCCGAGAACGCCATCGACCAGTGGCGCAAGGCCGTCAACCAGTACGGGATGCGGATCAGCTACGCCGGCAACGGCTCCTCCGACGGCCGCCGCCAGTTCCTCAGCAGCACCGTCGACTTCGCGGTCTCGGACATCCCCTTCCAGACCCACCCCACCGACGGCTCGGCCGCCGAACGCCCGTCGGCCGGCAGCTACGCGTACATGCCGATCGTGGCCGGCGGCACCGCCTTCATGTACCACCTGACCGTCAACGGCAAGCGGGTCACCAACCTCCGCCTCTCCGGAGACGTCGTCACCAAGATCTTCACCGGCGTCATCAAGACCTGGGACGACCCGGTGATCAAGGCCGACAACCCGGGGCTCCAGCTTCCGCACCGCTCCGTCGTGCCCGTCGTCCGCTCCGACGGCTCCGGCTCCACCGCCCAGTTCACGATGTGGATGGCCAACCAGCACGCGTCGCTGTGGCAGGCGTACTGCGGCAAGGTCGGCCGCTCCGGGGCCTGCGGGCAGACCTCGTACTACCCGACCGTGCCCGGCATGATCGCCCAGTCCGGCGACCCGGGCGTGGCGGGCTACGTCGCCCAGAACTACGGCGAGGGCGCCATCGGCTACGTCAACTACTCGTACGCCATCAACGAGGGCTATCCGGTCGCCAAGGTCCTCAACCACGCGGGCTACTACACCGAGCCGACCCCGAAGAACGTCGCCGTCTCGCTCCTCAAGGCGAGGATCAACACGAACAAGAGCTCCGCCGACTACCTCACCCAGCAGCTCGACGGCGTCTACAACGACACCGACCAGCGCAACTACCCGCTCTCCAGCTACTCGTACATGATCCTGCCGCTGCGGGTGCAGGGCATCTTCACCGAGGCCAAGGGCAAGACGCTCGGCGCTTTCTCGTACTACTTCATGTGCCAGGGCCAGCAGCAGATGCCCAAGCTCGGCTACTCGCCCCTGCCCATCAACCTGGTGCAGGCGGGCTTCGACCAGATCCGCCGGATCCCGGGCGTGCAGGCCAAGAACATCAACATCAAGGGCTGCAACAACCCGACCTTCTCCTCCGACGGCCACAACAAGCTCGCCGAGACCGCCCCCTACCCGGCCGCCTGCGACAAGAAGGGCGCACCGGCCTGCGACACCGGCAGCGGCGGCGCCAAGTCGGGCGGCGGCAGCGGGGGTTCGGGGACGACGGGCGGTGCGAGCGGCGGCGGCACGTCGGGCGGTTCCGCCAACGGCGGTACGAGTGGCGGGAGTT
>LRTP01000099.1 GCA_001550305.1 Streptomyces diastatochromogenes | reverse complement strand
GCCGTCGGCCCGGCCCGGCTCTGGCCCGAGCTGCCGCCCGCGTCGACGGCCGCCCTCGACTACGGCGAGGCGGACACCGAGACGGTGACGGGCATCACGGCGCCGGGCGACGACATCCACAAGGTGGACCCGATCGCCGTGTTCCGTGCCGAGGTCGGCCGCCACCCTGACGAGTACAGCGCCGTCCACGCCCCGTACCGTGAGACGGCCCAGCAGCTCAAGTACTGCACCGGCAAGGACACGCTCGGCGGGAAGTGCCCGATCCTCCAGGCGTACTACCGAGATCTCACGGGTGACCGGAAGGACGACCTGGTGCTCGGCATCCGCTTTCCGCAGAACCAGCTGGCGGTGCGTGTGTACACCTTCGAGCACCACAAGCTGGTCCAGATCATGGGCACCGCGGACAGCACGATCAGCGTCGAGGTCGCGGGCCGTGACGTGATCATCCGCTCGCCCTCGACCCTGCCGGGCTACGAGTACCGCACGGTGTGGACCTGGGACCCGCACCAGCACGCGATGCTGGCGACCCGGGACGAGATCCTCCGGGTGGGCACGCCCCGCCCCAGCAGGCGCGGCACCATCGGACCCGTCCCCTCGGCACCCCCCGCCCCACCGGTCTCGCCCTCAGCCTCTCCCGCGGCCTCTCCGTCGGCCTCTCCGTCCGCCTCGCAGTTCGTCTCCCCCTCCGCCACCCCCGCGCCGCCGACCGCCGCGAGCACCCCATGAGGCTGCCCTCGCGCCGCTTCCGGCCGCCCCGCCGTCTCCCCCCCTGGGCCGCCACCCTCACCTGGAAGGCCGCCGCCTTCATCACGGTGATGTGCTGCGGTCTCGCCGCCCTGCTCGGCGTCCTCGTGCATGTCTCGGTGACCAACCAGACCGTCGGCGAGGCCCGCGGCCGGGCGCTCGACCGGCTGGCGGAGGTGACGGCGGACTACGAGGCGGGCGACCGGCTGCCGCCGGGCGCGGGGCTGGATCTCCCGGGTCTGCCG
>LRTP01000988.1 GCA_001550305.1 Streptomyces diastatochromogenes | reverse complement strand
ATGTCCCCGGGGGAGCAGCGCTCCCCGGCACCCTGCCCGACGCCCTGCGTGCCGAGCTGATCGCGTTCCGGCGCGACATGCACATGCACCCGGAGCTCGGCAACCAGGAGTTCCGCACCACCGCGGCACTCAAGGCGCGCCTGGAGCAGGCGGGCCTCAAGCCCCGCGTGCTCGACATCGGAACCGGGCTCATCTGTGACATCGGGATCGACGCCGGTGAAGGTGCGGGGGAGGGGGAAGCAGGCGGGGCGCGCGACCGCGCACGGGACCGTGCGGTCGACGGTGGACGCGGCATGCTCGCCCTGCGCGCCGACATCGACGCGCTGCCCATCCCGGACACGAAGAGTGACTGCGCCTACCGCTCGACCGTGCCCGGCCGCGCGCACGCCTGCGGCCACGACGTGCACACGACCGTCGTCCTCGGCGCCGGGCTCGTCCTCGCCGAGCTGCATCGCCAGGGGCTCCTGCCGCATCCCGTACGGCTGATCTTCCAGCCCGCCGAAGAGGTCCTGCCCGGGGGCGCGCCCGACGCCATCGAGTCCGGAGTGCTGGACGGCGTGGGGCGGATCATCGGCGTGCACTGCGATCCGAAGGTCGACGCCGGACGGATCGGACTGCGCCACGGTCCCATCACCTCCGCCTGCGACCGGCTGGAAGTCTCACTCGACGGCGCCGGCGGCCACACCGCGCGCCCCCATCTCACCACCGACCTCGTCACCGCCGCCGCACGCGTCGTCACCGACGTGCCGTCCCTCGTCGCCCGGCGCGTGGACGCCCGCAGCGGGCTCGCGGTGACCTGGGGACGCGTCGAGTCCGGTCACGCCTGCAACGTCATCCCGCAGCACGCCGAGCTCTCCGGGACCGTACGCTGCCTCGACCTCGAGGCCTGGCGGCAGGCGCCCGACCTGGTGCACGCGGCCATCGACGAGATCGCGAACCTGTACCGCGCCAAGTCCGAGATCAACTACATCAGGGGCGTCCCGCCGGTCGTCAACGACCCGGCGGTCACGGAGCTCCTCCATGACGCCATGACCTCGCGGCGCGGCTCGCACTCCGTCGAGGACACCGAGCAGAGCCTCGGCGGCGAGGACTTCTCCTGGTACCTGGAGCACGTGCCCGGCGCCATGGCGCGCCTCGGCGTCCGTACGCCGGGCGAGCGCACCACCCGTGACCTGCATCGCGGGGACTTCGACGCCGACGAGTCGGCCATCACGGTCGGAGTCGAGCTCTTCACCGCGGCGGCCCTGCTGGACGCGATCCGCTAGGGCCTGCCGGGCCTGCCAGGCGTGTAGGTCCAGGGCCTGTCCGGCGCGATCCGCCGGACAGGGTCTGGACGCGGTCCCGTGAACACGAGACGCTCCCTCGGAGATGGCGCAGAAGTGACGTAGGGGTACCCGGGCCGCCGGTCCGCCGATGCCCCGATCGGCACCCCTTCGTCCGCTTGCGTCACCCCGCCGTAACGGGTGGCGCGCAAACGTAACCCGGTGGCGGCACGGTTCGATAACGGCCCGGAGAAACACCGTTCCCCTCCCCTTCTACGCGCGTTACTGTGCGCCGAAATCGCTGCGTCGGCGGCGTGTTGGGGAAGCGGACCGGCGACGGCCGTGGGGATGAAGGGTGCTTGCTGTGCGTCTGATGTCTCGGAGGACCAGGTTCTCCCAAGCAGCGGTGGCCGTCTCGGTCATCGCCCTCGCGGCGGTCGGTTGTGGCAAGTCGAGCACCGACACGAGCAGCGACTCCAAGAAGAGCTCGTCGGGTTACACCGGGAAGGGCATCGGTCTCGCGTACGACATCGGCGGCAAGGGCGACCAGTCCTTCAACGACGCCGCGTACGCCGGTTTCCAGAAGGCCGAGACCGAGTTCAAGATCGGCGGCCGGGACATCGAGCCGCAGGACGGCGAGTCCGACGCCGACAAGGTGCAGCGCCTGGAGCAGCTCGCCAAGTCCGGCTACAACCCGGTGATCGGCGTCGGCTTCGTGTACGCGCCGGCCGTCAAGGAGGTCGCGGCGAAGTACCCGAAGGTGACCTTCGGCATCATCGACGACGAGCAGGACAAGGCCGCGAACATCGCCGACCTGGTCTTCCACGAGGAGCAGTCCTCCTACCTCGCGGGTGTCGCGGCGGCGAAGGCCACCAAGAAGAACCACATCGGCTTCATCGGCGGCGTGGACATCCCGCTGATCCACAAGTTCGAGGCGGGCTTCGACCAGGGCGCGAAGTCGGTCAACCCGAGCATCAAGATCGAGTCGCAGTACCTGACGCAGACGCCCCAGGAGGGTGGCTTCTCCAGCCCCGACAAGGGCAAGGACGCGGCGGCCGGCCAGATCGAAAAGGGCGCCGACGTGCTCTACCACGCGGCCGGCCTGTCCGGTCAGGGCGTGATCTCCGAGGCCGCGTCCAAGAAGGTGTGGGCCATCGGCGTCGACTCCGACCAGTACGCGCAGAGCTCGCTGGCCAAGTACAAGGACTGGATCCTCGGCTCGGCGCTGAAGAACGTCGGCGGCGCGGTGTACGACCTGGCCAAGTCCGTCGTCGACGGCAAGCCGCTGAGTGGCGTCGTGCGTGGTGACCTCAAGTCGGGCGGCGTCGGCTTCGCCGACTCCAACCCGAAGTACAAGGCCCTGACGGCCGTGGTCGCGGCGGTCGACAAGGCCAAGCAGGACATCATCGACGGCAAGGTCACCGTCAAGACGACCCAGTGAGTCGCGCCCGTCGTCACTGATCACCGACCTGGCGTCACCGATCACCGATGAGGGAGCCCCCCGCCCGCTGTACGGGCCGGGGGCTCCCTCATTCACGCGTTCAGGATTCAGGCGTTCATGCGTTCACGCGGGGTCGTTCTGGCGCGACGGTGATCCTGGCGGAAAGATCAAATTCGGTCAGAATCCCGCAAAGTACCATGGTCTGGTACATGGCATCGCATACGTCGATGCCGCGTCGAAGGTGTGTCGGCACCGCGTGGACACCGCGCCCGGGGTCCGGGCGCCTTTGCCGAGTGGAAGCCCCAGGTGCGCCCTAGGTGTTCGGAGATTGTTCGCCGAGGGTTCAAAACGGTCGGATAACACTCTGGCGACGTGGGTTCTCTGCTATGTCTACGCGCGTTACGCTGCGGCGGAATCAGCGCCTGGTTTGGGCGCCTGCACAAAGGAGTCACGTTCATGCGCCGGGTGTCCCGAATCGCGGTTGCGGGCGTTGCGACCGCATCCCTCGCCGTTGCCCTCTCCGCCTGTGGCGGCTCGTCCACCTCAGCCTCGAGCGGCGGCTCGGCCAAGACCAAGGGCATCGGCCTTGCGTACGACATCGGCGGCAAGGGCGACCAGTCCTTCAACGACGCCGCGTACGCCGGTTTCCAGAAGGCCGAGACCGACCTCAAGATCAGCGGCCGGGACATCGAGCCGCAGGACGGCGAGTCCGACGCCGACAAGGTGCAGCGCCTGGAGCAGCTCGCCAAGTCCGGCTACAACCCGGTGATCGGCGTCGGCTTCGTGTACGCGCCGGCCATCAAGGAGGTCGCGGCGAAGTACCCGAAGATCACCTTCGGCATCATCGACGACGAGCAGGACAAGGCCGCGAACGTCGCCGACATGGTCTTCCACGAGGAGCAGGCTTCCTACCTCGCGGGTGTCGCGGCGGCGAAGGCCACCAAGAAGAACCACATCGGCTTCGTCGGCGGCGTGGACATCCCGCTGATCCACAAGTTCGAGGCCGGTTACGTCCAGGGTGCCCAGTCGGTCAACCCGAAGATAAAGATCGAGAAGCAGTACCTGACCCAGACGCCCCAGGAGGGTGGCTTCTCCAGCCCCGACAAGGGCAAGGACGCGGCCGAGGGTCAGATCGAGGCGGGCGCCGACGTGATCTACGCCGCCGCGGGCCTGTCGGGTCAGGGTGTCATCCAGTCCGCCGCCTCGCACAAGGTGTGGGCCATCGGCGTCGACTCCGACCAGTACAAGCAGGACGCGCTGGCCAAGTACAAGGACTACATCCTGACTTCGGCCACCAAGGACGTCGCCGGGGCGGTCTACAACCTCGCGAAGTCGGTGGCGGACGGCAAGCCCGCGACCGGCGTCGTCCGTGCCAGCCTCGCCACCGGTGGTGTCGGCCTCGCCGACTCGAACCCGGCGTTCAAGAACAACGCCGACCTGCAGGCCGCGCTGAAGAAGGCCGAGGCGGGTATCAAGGACGGCTCGATCACGGTCAAGACCTCCTGACCGGAGCCCTGATCCCGGCCCAGGTCACGACGTCATCACCAGACGTCGAAACCATGGCCATGGCAACGCTGTAATGGCAGCGTTACGGCCACGGAACGGGGTGTGGGGAGGATGACCTTCCCGTGCCCCGTTCGCGCGGCAGAATGCTCGGATCGGATCGGATCGGACCGAAGGCAGTCCGGAAAGAACCCGGTCCGTCCGAGTGCAATTCAAAGCAGGGGCGCTACGCGCGTAGATAGGCCCCTTTTCCAAGGAGAGTGCGCCATCGACGCGTCCAGCAGCCCTCCGCTCACCGCGCAGTCGACCGCGGTCGAGCTGGCGGGGATCACCAAGCGTTTCCCCGGTGTGGTGGCCAACCATGACATCCACCTGACGGTCCGCAAGGGCACGGTCCACGCCCTCGTCGGCGAGAACGGTGCCGGCAAGTCGACGCTGATGAAGATCCTCTACGGCATGCAGAAGCCGGACGAGGGCACGATCACCGTCGACGGCGAGCAGGTCACCTTCCACAGCCCCGCCGACGCCATCTCGCGCGGCATCGGCATGGTCCACCAGCACTTCATGCTCGCCGACAACCTCACCGTCCTGGAGAACGTGGTCCTGGGCAGCGAGAAGCTGTACGGCATCGGCGGCGGCGCCCGTAAGAAGATCAAGGAGATCTCCGACCGGTACGGCCTGAACGTCCGCCCGGACGTCCTGGTCGAGGGCCTCGGTGTCGCCGAGCGTCAGCGCGTGGAGATCCTCAAGGTCCTCTACCGCGGCGCCCGCACCCTGATCCTGGACGAGCCCACCGCCGTACTGGTGCCGCAGGAGGTGGACGCGCTCTTCGACAACCTGCGCGAGCTCAAGTCCGAGGGCCTGGCCGTCATCTTCATCTCGCACAAGCTGGGCGAGGTCCTCTCGGTCGCCGACGAGATCACGGTCATCCGGCGCGGTACGACGGTCGGCACGGCCGTCCCCGCC
>LRTP01000987.1 GCA_001550305.1 Streptomyces diastatochromogenes | reverse complement strand
CGTCGCGAAGGTCCTTGCCGACGGGCCGGCGGCGCCGTTGGCCGGTCTGCTCGGGGGGCTGCCGCTGCAGGGCCTGCCGACGCACGGTCTGCCGGTGAACGGGCTGCCGCTCGGCTGACGCCTTCCGCTTGTTTCGGTCTTTCGCCTGTACGAACGTCGGTGGGGCGCACCCTGATCGGGTGCGCCCCACCGACGTGTCATGCCGTGAGCCGGGCCGGGGGTCACCAGGCCGTGCGGGCCTTGTCCTCGGAGGGGAACAGGATCCACAGCGCTATGTAGAGCAGGAACTGCGGGCCCGGGAGCAGGCAGGAGAGAACGAAGATCACGCGCATCGTGGTCGCGGAGGTGCCGAAGCGCCGCGCCAGCGCTGCGCACACTCCGCCGATCATGCGGCCGTTGGTGGGGCGGGCAAGGGCGGTCATGATGGCTCCTTCGTGAACCGTGGCGGGATGCCGGGGTGTTGGGACATCGACGTCGTCTTCGGCGTCTTCTCGATGTCTCCGGCTTCGATGTCTTCAACGCTACGGTGACGAAGGGGGCGAAGCGTCGCTCTATGGGGCGATGCCGACCCTGGGAATCGTCGGGGTCCGACCCTGAGCCGTGTCCTCCCGGGGGAGGGCCGCGCGGCGCCGGGTCTCGGCCCGGCGGCGGAGCCTGACCCTGGCGGCCGGCACGATCGCGAGATGGGCCAGGGCGACGCCGACCGTGTTGAGCAGCAGGGAGTCGACGTCCACGACCTGGCCGGGAACGCCGGTCTGCAGCAGTTCGATGCCCAGCGAGATCAGGGCGCCGGCGGCGACCGTGCGGACGAGGGAGCCGAGCGGGGACGCCGTCAGCTTGCCGCCGGCCATGGGGAGCAGGACGCCGAGTGGGGCGAGCAGGCCGAGGCCATGGCCTATCCGGCGGGCGGCTTCCGCCGGGCCCAGCGCGAGATCGGCTCTGATGCCGGCGAACGGGCGGAGGTTGGCGGGGCTCACCCAGGGGACGTCCAGGGGACGCAGGGTGATCCAGGCGACGAGCGCGAGATGTGCGACGAGGAGGAGAGCTCCTGTCGCACGGACGCGGATCACGGCGCTGCCGCCGCCTTCGCCTTGACGTTGCACGCCTCCCAAGACGCGGGGGTCGGCAGGATCGGTTCCGGGTTGTTGGTGAGCTTGGGACTGAGGGGTGAGGGATGCGCCACACGTACGGGGCGGAGCGGGGCGGCTCGGCGCCGCGCGTAGGGGTTTGGCTGCGGGTCGCGCGGTTCCCCGTGCGCCTGACTACGCGCCGGAGATCGGGGTGGACGGTGGGGACTTGGTGGTGGGGTTGGCGCGGACGTCGGTGGGGCACTCGTAGCTGCGCAGCGGGGTGGCGTCGGGGCCGCCGAGGATGACCGAACCGTCGTCCCGCGCGGCGGCGGAGTCGGAGAAGGTGCAGATGATCTGGGCGAGGGCGGCGGAGGTCAGGTCCTGAGGAGGGGTGCTGAGGCGGAGCGCGTCCTCGGGGTCCTTGGGCCGAGGCCCGCTCACCGTCATCCCGCCCCGCACGTCGGTCGTGTAGCCGGCCTGCTGCTCGGGCGTGGACGGGGTCTCGGCGAGCTCGTCGAGGAGCCCCTGCGCCACCAGAACCCGCCGCACGCCCTCCGCCGTACCGTCGGGAATCCGCACGGACCGGTCGACCGTCACCAGTTGCCCGGAGCAGATCAGGAAGACCTGCACCGGGATGCCGCGCGAGGACTGGGTGGTGATGTCCTGGCCGGACAGCGCGCACGGGACCCGGGACGGCGCCGGGCCGAAGTCCGTCGGGACCTGGGTGGAGCGGATACCGCAGCCCGCGAGCAGGACGGCGAGGAGGGGGAGCGAGAGGAGGGAGAGAGAGGCGAGAGGCGTCCGTCGGCGCCCGCCTCGGCCTCGTACCAAGGTCGTCATCCGGCGCTGCCCTCCGTACCGTTCCCGTTCCGTCCGCGCTCGCGCTCGTCGTCGGCGAGCAGCTCCGACGCGTCCTGGGGGAGGCGGAGCGTGAAGACGGCGCCCCCCTTGGGCGCGTTGGCCGCGGTGATCTCGCCGCCGTGGATGTGCGCGTTCTCCAGGGCGATGGACAGGCCCAGACCGCTGCCCTCGGAGCGGGGGCGGGAGGCGCTCGCCTTGTAGAAGCGGTCGAAGACGTGCGGGAGGACGTCCTCGGGGATGCCGGGCCCGTGGTCCTGGACCTCGATGAGAAGGTCGTCGGCCTCCACGCGGACCGAGACACGGACCGGGCTGCCGCCGTGCTTGAGCGCGTTGCCGATGAGGTTCGCGAGGATCACGTCCAGGCGGCGCGGGTCGAGGCGCGCCATGATGCCGCGCTCGGCGTCCAGGTCGACGGCGTCGAGCCAGGCGCGCGCGTCTATGCACGCGGTGATCTGGTCGGCGATGTCCACGTCGTCGAGGACCAGCCGGGCGGTGCCCGCGTCGAAGCGGGTGACCTCCATGAGGTTCTCGACGAGGTCGTTGAGGCGGCGGGTCTCGCTGACGACCAGCCGGACGGCCGGTTCGATCATCGGGTCGACGCTGCCGGTCTCCGCGTCGAGTTCCTCTTCCAGGATCTCCGTCACGGCGGTGATCGCGGTGAGCGGCGTACGGAGTTCGTGGGACATGTCCGCCACGAAGCGGCGGGACGCCTCCTCGCGGGCGCTCATGTCGTCCACGCGCTTCTCCAGGGACTCCGCGGTGTGGTTGAACGTACGGGAGAGGTCCGCGAGTTCGTCCGTACCCGAGACGCGCAGCCGGGTGTCGAGCTTGCCCTCGCCCAGGCGGCGGGCCGCGATGCCGAGGCGGTGCACCGGCTTGAGGACCGTCGTCGCGGCGGCCTGGGCGAGCAGCGCCGAGCCGATCAGGGCCAGGCCGGTCGCGATGCCCAGTGACCAGGCCAGCGAGTTGAGGTCCTTGGCCTCGGGTTCCAGGGACTTGAGCATGTAGCCGGTCGTCGTCCCGCCGATCACCTTCGCGCCGCCCACCAGGTACGGCTTGTCGTGGTCGGTGATGCGCTGCCAGTACAGGTGATAGGCCGACTTGTTGTTCGAGGAGAGCGGCTGCTCCTTGTTCACGGCCTTCTGGAGGGACTTGGGTACGTCGTCCAGCGTGAAGGTGTCCAGCGCGGAGTTGCCGATGACCTTCTTGCCGTTGCCGTCCTGGGCGACGAGGAGCACGCTGAAGCGCTGGCTGCTGTTGGCCATCTGGCCCGCCGTGCGCTGCAGTTCGTCCTGCGCCGGGTGCACCGGCAGCATGCTCGCGTGGTTGCGCATCTCCTGCTGGAAGTCGCGCAGCACCGCGTCCTGCGTACGCGTCAGCACGGCCTCGCGGTTGAGCCAGTACGCGATGCCCGACGCCGACACGGCGGCCGTGAGCGCGACGAGTCCGAACACCACGACCAGCCGCAGTCTCAGGCTCGTGAAGCGCAACCCCGCCAGGATCGCCCGGCGCGCCGCGGCCCAGCCGCGGAGCTCGTCGTGCGGTGGGGTCACTGAGGAGTGTCCAGTCGGTAGCCGACTCCGCGGACCGTACGGATCAGGGTGGGCGAGGACGGAACGTCCTCGATCTTCGCGCGCAGCCGCTGGACACACGCGTCCACCAGCCGCGAGTCGCCCAGGTAGTCGTGCTCCCACACCAGCCGCAGCAACTGCTGGCGGGACAGCGCCTGTCCGGGCCGGCGGCTCAGCTCCAGGAGCAGCCGCAGCTCGGTGGGTGTCAGCTGCAGATCCTCGCCGTTCTTGGTGACCGTCATGGCCGCACGGTCGATGACGAGGGAACCGAACGTCGCCGAGTCGTTGGCCTCGCGCTCCCCGCGCCGCAGCACGGCCCTGATACGGGCGTCGAGCACCCGCCCCTGCACGGGCTTGACGACATAGTCGTCGGCGCCGGACTCGAGTCCGACCACGACGTCGATGTCGTCGCTGCGCGCGGTCAGCAGAATGATCGGCAGCTGGTCCGTGCGCCGGATGCGCCGGCACACCTCGAACCCGTCGATGCCGGGCAGCATCACGTCCAGCACGATCAGATCCGGCCGCTGCTCACGCAACAGTTTCAGACCGTCCTCGCCGGTGGCAGCGGTGGCCACCCGGTGTCCCTGGCGCGTCAAAGAGAGCTCCAGGGCCGTCCGGATGGCGTCGTCGTCCTCGATCAGCAACAGGGAAGGCACGAACGTCATTCTGGCCCATGGCGAGGGACTCTTTCGACAGTTGGAGCGCTCCCACCCATCTCTCGCACAGAAGCGGGCGCCCGAAGGGCGTCCGCGTAGCCGTACCGCTCTCCTCTGTGACCGCGCTGTGATCGTGCCGTGACGCTCCTGGGGAGGGGCCCTGTGACAGGTCTGTGACAGTCGACGGACACGGCCATGAAGTGGCCCGGGCAAGCTTTTCGACACAAGCAAGAGAGCACGACGGCAAGACGGCAACACAGCACGACGGAACGAACCGAAGAACCGGAACTCCACGACGGGGGGCGCGAGATGAACACGCTGCACAGCACCAGCACTAGCGCAGTTGTCACGCGGCTCCATGACGTCAGGGGTTCGGAGAAGTCCGGTGCCGTGAGCGGGCGGGGGTGCGCTCGCGGCACCGGGCGTCAGCACACCACGTACATGACGGTGGTTGACGCCTTCACGGGGGAGAACGGCGGTAACGGGGGAGCTCACGGGGGAGCCGCGTACAGGGAGGCCACGGGGGAACGTCGCTCGGTGTCGGAGGCGGAGTTCACCGCCTACGTCCAGGAGCGCCGCGCCTCCCTGTACGCAACCGCCTACCACCTGACCGGGGACCGCTTCGAGGCCGAGGACCTGCTGCAGAGCGCGCTGTTCTCGACGTACCGGGCCTGGGACCGGATCAGTGACAAGGCCGCGGTCGGGGGCTACCTCCGCCGCACCATGACCAATCTGCACATCAGCGCGTGGCGCCGCCGCAAGCTGAACGAGTACCCGACCGAGGAACTGCCGGAGACCGCCGGTGACACGGACGCGATGCGCGGCACCGAGCTGCGCGCCGTGCTGTGGCAGGCGCTGGCCCGGCTGCCCGAACTCCAGCGCACCATGCTGGTCCTTCGTTACTACGAGGGCCGCACGGACCCGGAGATCGCGGAGATCCTCGACATCAGTGTCGGCACGGTGAAGTCGAGCATCTGGCGGTCGCTGCGCCGGATGCGTGAGGACGAGGTCCTCAGCTTCGGCCGTGACGAGGAGGAGTCCTTCGGGGAGCTCGTCGCCTGAAGGTCTGTGGGGGAGCGGGGCAACCGGTGGTACCGGTTGGTACGGGGGAGCAGTACCGGGGGGAAAACCAACGGGGTCGGGGGACCCCTGAGGAGCACGGGGGAAACGAGAAAAGGTCCGGGCGGACGGGGGGTCCGCCTGGGCCTCTTTTCGTGTTCTGGCCCCTTGCGGTGGGTGGCCTCTTCGCGCGTCCTGGCGCAGGGCCCCTGACTACGCCGGTGTCGTGCAGCGTCCGGCGGCCGCCGCGGCCAGTCGGCCCAGGGCCTCGTCCTTGTCGCAGGGGTGGGCGCCCAGCGCGCTCTGCCGGGCCACGATCGAACGTTCGGCGCGCATCAGGCGCCAGCCGCGGCGCAGCAGGAACGGGACCGACTTGCGGCCCTCCCGCAGGTCCCGCAGGAAACGGCGGCGGAACGTGGTCAGCGGGCCGCGGGACAGACACAGCGCGTCGGCCAGCATCCCCAGCTCCCGGCAGCGCTCGACGATCTCGGCGGCGAAGATGCCCTCCGCGATGAACAGCGGTGTCCGCTCGATGTGCAGCGCCTCCGCGCCGGTACGGGCGCTCAGCCCGATGTCGTAGACGGGAACGGTCGTACGTCCCGTACGGCACAGTTCCTCGATCGCCGCGACCGCGATGTCCGCGTCCCACGACTGCGGATGGTCCCAGTCGATGTCGGAGCTGCCCTCGACCTGGGGGAGCGTCGGGTCGGTGCCCTCTTTGTAGAAGTCGTCGAGGCGGAGCACGGGAAGTCCGGAGTCGGCCGCGAGAAGGGACTTTCCAGAGCCGGAGGGGCCGCAGAGCAGCACCACACGGGTGGGTATCGGAGGATGGGAACCCAATTCTCTGTACCTTCTGTGACTCGGCCGGGCCACGCCGCGCTTCGGCAGGCCTCCGGAACATTATCCCGAAGGATTATCGGGGTTACGTCCGTATGTCTGTTGACCCGCACAGGGGAATCCGCCGCCATCGCCGCCCGGAACGGCATCCGGGTCAACTACTCTGCGTGCGAATCCCGTTGCTCTCCGCCCGCATCCGTTACGTTCACCGAAGAGGACACCCGATGGCGCGACACGCACACCAGCAGACCCCCCTGGCCCGCACCACCACGCGCATCGCCGTCGCGTTCGGGGTGGTCGCCGCCGGTGCGGCCGCCGCGAGTCCGGCCGTCGCGGACACGGCCCCCGCCGTGGATCTGACGCGCACCCGGCCCACCTCGCTGGGCAACCTCGACCCGCAGGCGGGCCTGGGGGTCCTGACCGGCTCGGTGGGATACGTCACCGGTCCGATCGCCGGCCTCAAGCCCAACCCGCTCGCCGGCACGGGGGTCGACCCGCTCGACAACGGGGTGGGCACCCAGCTCGCGGACTTCAAGCCGCTGACCTCGCGGGCCCTGACGGGGCCGCTGGCGCAGGCGCGGTCGGTGGGGAGCGTGCCGGTGGTGGGGCAGGCGTTGGGGTCGCTGGGGGGTGCGTGAGAGTCCCCGTGCCCCGGGACGGGGCACGGGGAAACACTCAGTAGGACGAGCCGGAGGCGCCGAGGGCGCCCGTCGGGTGCCAGACCGTCTTCGTCTCCAGGAAGGCCGTCAGGCGCTCGATGCCGGGCGTCCGTGAATAATCCACAGCCTGTGGACGGACGACCCGCTTCAGGTTGTCGGCCGCGGCGATCTCCAGCTCCTTCGCCAGTACGTCGTCCGCGCCCGCGAGGTCGATCGCGTTGACGTCCTGGTGCGCGGCGAGGGGCGCCGCGATCTCCGCCGTCCTTCCGGAGAGGACGTTGACGACACCGCCCGGAAGGTCGGAGGTCGCCAGCACCTCGCCCAGAGACAGCGCCGGGAGCGGGGACTTCTCGCTCGCGATCACGATCACCGTGTTGCCGGTCGCGATCACCGGGGCGATCACCGAGACCAGGCCGAGGAAGGACGACTCCTGGGGCGCGAGGACGGTGACGACGCCCGTCGGCTCCGGGGTGGACAGGTTGAAGAAGGGACCCGCGACCGGGTTGCCGCCGCCCACCACCTGGGCGATCTTGTCGGTCCAGCCCGCGTACCAGACCCAGCGGTCGATCGCCGCGTCGACGACCGCGGCGGCCTTGGACTTCGACAGGCCCTCCGCGTCCGCGACCTCACGGACGAACTGGTCCTTGCGGCCCTCCAGCATCTCGGCGACGCGGTAGAGGATCTGACCGCGGTTGTACGCCGTCGCGCCGGACCAGCCGCCGAACGCCTTGCGGGCGGCGACCACCGCGTCACGGGCGTCCTTGCGGGAGGAGAGCGGCGCGTTGGCCAGCCACTTGCCCTTGGAGTCGGTCACCTCGTACACCCGGCCGCTCTCGGAACGCGGGAACTTCCCGCCCACGTACAGCTTGTAGGTCTTGAAGACGCTCAGTCGCTGCTGCTCGGTCTTGTCGGTCTTCTCAGACATCGAGGTACGCCTCCAGGCCGTGGCGACCGCCCTCGCGGCCGAAGCCCGACTCCTTGTAACCGCCGAACGGCGAGGTCGGGTCGAACTTGTTGAACGTGTTGGACCAGATGACGCCCGCGCGCAGCTTGCTCGCGACGGCGAGGATCCGGGAGCCCTTCTCGGTCCAGATGCCGGCGGAGAGGCCGTACTGGGAGTTGTTGGCCTTGGCGACGGCCTCGTCGGGGGTCCGGAAGGTGAGGACGGACAGGACCGGGCCGAAGATCTCGTCGCGCGCGATGGTGTGCGCCTGGGTGACGTTCGTGAAGAGCGTCGGGGCGAACCAGTAGCCGGAGGAGGGGAGTTCACAGGCCGGGGACCAGCGCTCGGCGCCCTCGGCCTCGCCCTGCTCGACGAGCGAGGTGATACGGGACAGCTGCTCGGCGGAGTTGATCGCGCCGATGTCCGTGTTCTTGTCCAGGGGGTCGCCGAGGCGGAGGGTGGACAGGCGGCGCTTGAGCGAGTCCAGCAGCTCGTCGTGGATCGACTCCTGGACGAGGAGACGGGAGCCCGCGCAGCAGACCTGGCCCTGGTTGAAGAAGATGCCGGTGACGACGCCCTCGACGGCCTGGTCGATGGGGGCGTCGTCGAAGACGATGTTCGCGCCCTTGCCGCCGAGTTCGAGCGTGACCTTCTTGTCCGTGCCCGCGACCTGGCGGGCGATCGCCTTGCCGACGGCGGTGGAGCCGGTGAAGGCCACCTTGTTCACGTCGGGGTGCTCGACGAGCGCGGCGCCCGCGTCGCCGTATCCCGGGAGGATGTTGACGACGCCCTTGGGCAGGCCCGCCTGGCGGCAGATGTCCGCGAAGAACAGGGCGGACAGGGGGGTCGTCTCGGCGGGCTTGAGGACGACCGTGTTGCCGGTCGCCAGCGCCGGGGCGATCTTCCACGCCAGCATCAGGAGGGGGAAGTTCCAGGGGATGACCTGGCCCGCGACGCCCAGGGGGCGGGGGTTCGCGCCGAAGCCGGCGTGGTCGAGCTTGTCGGCCCAGCCCGCGTAGTAGAAGAAGTGCGCGGCGACCAGGGGGAGGTCGGCGTCGCGGGTCTCCTTGATCGGCTTGCCGTTGTCCAGGGTCTCCAGGACGGCGAGCTCGCGGCTGCGCTCCTGGATGATCCGGGCGATGCGGAAGAGGTACTTGGCGCGCTCGGAGCCCGGCAGGGCCGACCACTTCTCGAAGGCCCTGCGGGCGGCCTTCACGGCGCGGTCCACGTCCTCCGCGCCCGCCTGGGCGACCTCGGACAGGACCTCTTCGGTGGAGGGGGAGACGGTCTTGAAGACCTTGCCGTCCGCCGCCTCGGTGAACTCGCCGTCGATGAACAGGCCGTAGGAGGGCGCGATGTCGACGACGGAGCGGGACTCGGGCGCCGGTGCGTACTCGAATGCGGATGCGGATGCCATGGTGATCAGTCCACCGTCACGTAGTCGGGGCCGGAGTAGCGGCCGGTGGCCAGCTTCTGACGCTGCATCAGCAGGTCGTTCAGGAGCGAGGAGGCGCCGAAGCGGAACCAGTGGTTGTCCAGCCAGTCCGCGCCCGCGGTCTCGTTCACCAGGACCAGGAACTTGATGGCGTCCTTGGTGGTGCGGATGCCGCCGGCGGGCTTCACGCCGACCTGGACGCCGGTCTGGGCGCGGAAGTCGCGGACCGCCTCCAGCATGAGGAGCGTGTTCGCCGGGGTCGCGTTGACGGCGACCTTGCCGGTCGAGGTCTTGATGAAGTCCGCGCCCGCCAGCATGCCGAGCCAGCTCGCGCGGCGGATGTTGTCGTACGTCGAGAGCTCGCCGGTCTCGAAGATGACCTTCAGGCGGGCGCTGGTCCCGCAGGCCTCCTTCACGGCGGTGATCTCGTCGTACACCTTCATGTACTTGCCCGCGAGGAACGCCCCGCGGTCGATGACCATGTCGATCTCGTCGGCGCCGGCGGCGACCGCGTCGCGTACGTCGGCGAGCTTCACGTCGAGGGCCGCGCGGCCGGCCGGGAAGGCGGTGGCGACCGAGGCGACCTTCACGCCGGAGCCGGCGACGGCGTCCTTGGCGGTGGCCACCATGTCGGGGTACACGCAGACGGCCGCGGTGGTGGGCGTCGTACGGTCCGTGGGGTCGGGGTGGACCGCCTTGGCGCCGAGCGCCCGGACCTTGCCCGGGGTGTCCGCGCCTTCCAGCGTCGTCAGGTCGACCATCGAGATGGCGAGGTCGATGGCGTACGCCTTCGCGGTCGTCTTGATGGAACGGGTGCCGAGCGAGGCGGCGCGCGCCTCCAGGCCGACCGTGTCGACGCCGGGGAGCCCGTGGAGGAAGCGGCGCAGCGTGCTGTCCGACGCGGTTACGTCGCCGAGTGCGGGTGCAGTGGTGGGCATGGTCACGAGCTGAGCATATCTACGCGCGTAGCGGCTGTACACCCCCGGGGGTGGGTGTGGGGCAGTGCACGCCCGGACATCTCCCGCCCCTACCCTCCCCAAGCTCTCGGCTTCGCTCGAGCAGGGGGGACTCCATAATCCCAGGGGCTCCGCCCCTTCGACTCCGCCGGGGGTTCCCTGTACCCCGTCAGGGGGCTTCGCCCCTGGATCCCCGCATCGCCCGAAGGGCTCGCCCTCGAACGCCGGGTGCGGGGACCGCGCGATCGGTTCCCATCGGCCCGTGGGCAAGGCAATCGGCCCGGATGGGGATCCGGGGCGCAGGCCCGGCCCCAACGGCGCGGGGAACTGTGCGATCAGTCCTTGTCCACCCGTAGACGAACGAATCCCCGCCCACCCGTGGCGACGCGGCGGCGTGGGGCGGGGGTGAAGGAAGTGTTCAGGAGGCGTCGGGCAGAATCGGAGGCATGACGACCCCGGATGACCAGCCACCCGTGCCGGACGCCCCGCGACCCGAGTCGCAGGACCGGATCTACCGGTCGCACGCCGGTATCGCCGGCGGCGTACTGCTGCTCGCCATCACGGGCTGGCTCGGCATCGACGCGCTGGTCACCGGCCACGGCCGCACCCCCTGGCTGGCACTCGCCGCGCTGATCCTCCTGGTTCCGCTGGTGGCCGCCTTCACCCTGCGCCCCGCCGTCTACGCCAACGAGGACCGGTTGCGCGTGCGTAACCCGTTCCGTGTCGTCGTGCTGCCCTGGAGCAAGGTCGCCTCACTGCGCTCCGGGTACTCCAACGAGGTGGTCGACGCAGAGGGCACCAAGTTCCAGCTCTGGGCGATCCCCGTCTCGCTGCGCGCCCGCAAGGCCGCGGCCCGACGGCAGGCGCGCAGCGCCGCCGCCGACAGCAGCGGCC
>LRTP01000986.1 GCA_001550305.1 Streptomyces diastatochromogenes | reverse complement strand
CGCCGGGCGGCGTGGTGGCCGCCGCGGCGCGCGCTCGGACCACCGCCAGAGCGGCGGCCAGCTCCTCCGGGGTCGGATTGCCCCGTACGACCTTGATCGTCATGTCTGCTCCCAAGGGTCCGGGGTTCTAGAGCGGGATGTTGCCGTGCTTCTTCGGAGGGAGTGATTCCCGCTTCGTACGCAGCTGACGCAGGCCCCGTACGACGTGGGAGCGGGTGTCGGACGGCATGATCACCGCGTCGATGTAGCCGCGCTCGGCCGCGGTGTAGGGGTTGAGGAGGGTGTCCTCGTACTCCTGGATCAGGCGGGCCCGGGTGGCGTCCTGATCCTCGGCGGTGGCAATGGTGCGGCGGTGCAGGATGTTCACCGCGCCCTGCGCGCCCATCACCGCGATCTGGGCGGTCGGCCAGGCGAGGTTGAGATCCGCGCCCAGGTGCTTGGAGCCCATGACGTCGTAGGCGCCGCCGAAGGCCTTGCGGGTGATGACCGTGATGAGCGGGACCGTCGCCTCGGCGTACGCGTAGATCAGCTTGGCGCCGCGGCGGATGATGCCCGTGTGCTCCTGGTCGACGCCCGGGAGGAAGCCGGGGACGTCCACGAAGGTGATGACGGGGACGTTGAAGGCGTCGCAGGTGCGCACGAAGCGGGCCGCCTTCTCGGACGCGTCGATGTCCAGACAGCCGGCGAACTGCATCGGCTGGTTGGCGACGATGCCCACCGGGTGGCCCTCGACCCGTCCGAAGCCGGTGAGGATGTTCGGCGCGAACAGCGCCTGGGTCTCGAAGAACTCGGCGTCGTCCAGGATGTGTTCGATCACCGCGTGCATGTCGTACGGCTGGTTCGCGCTGTCCGGCACGATCACGTCCAGCTCGCGGTCCTCGTCCGTGAGGGCGAGGTCCGCCTCCTCGGGGAAGACCGGGGGCTCACTGAGGTTGTTGGACGGCAGGTACGACAGCAGCTGCTTGACGTACTCGATGGCGTCCTTCTCGTCGCCCGCCATGTGGTGGGCCACACCCGACACCGCGTTGTGGGTGCGCGCGCCGCCGAGCTCCTCGAAGCCGACGTCCTCGCCCGTCACCGTCTTGATGACGTCCGGCCCCGTGATGAACATGTGCGAGGTCTGGTCGACCATGACCGTGAAGTCGGTGATCGCGGGGGAGTACACCGCGCCGCCCGCGCAGGGGCCGACGACGAGCGAGATCTGCGGGATGACGCCGGAGGCGTGGGTGTTGCGGCGGAAGATCTCGCCGTACATGCCGAGCGCGCTGACGCCCTCCTGGATGCGGGCGCCGCCGGAGTCGTTGATGCCGATGACCGGGCAGCCGGTCTTCAGCGCGAAGTCCATCACCTTCATGATCTTCTGGCCGAAGACCTCGCCCAGGGCGCCGCCGAAGACGGTGAAGTCCTGGGAGAAGACGGCGACGGGACGGCCGTCGACCATGCCGTAGCCGGTGACGACACCGTCACCGTAGGGCCGGTTGTTCTCCATGCCGAAGTCGGTCGAGCGGTGCTGCGCGAACTCGTCCAGCTCGACGAACGAGCCCTCGTCGATCAGCAGCTCGATCCGCTCACGGGCCGTCAGCTTGCCCTTGGCGTGCTGCTTTTCGACAGCGCGTGCCGAGCCGGCGTGCGTCGCTTCCTGGACGCGGCGCCGCAGGTCCGCGAGTTTGCCCGCGGTCGTGTGGATGTCGGGGTGGTGCAGCTCTTCCGGCTCGGACATCGGGATGCGGCTCCCTGCCTGCTCAGTGCGAATATGAGGGTGATGTGCTCAGGGGGTTGCTACTGACTCGTAGGGTAGTGGTGTCGATACCGTTCGGCAGTGCGGCGTTTACCACACCTAGGGTGGGTTGCATGACGCCGCGAGATGCTTCAGACGCGAACGACAACCGGTGGTCCGACCTGGACCGTCCACCGCTGAACGGGACCGCCCTGCGCCGGGCTCTGGTGCGCGAGGGCGGGCTCTGGAGTGATGTCCGGGTCACGCCGCGCACCGGGTCCACCAACTCCGACCTCGTGGCCCTCGCCACGGACGAGAAGGCCGCCGAGGGCGTCGTCCTCGTCGCGGAGGAGCAGAACGCCGGGCGGGGCCGTCTGGACCGCCAGTGGACGGCACCGGCCCGCTCGGGCCTGTTCTTCTCCGTACTCCTGAGGCCCACCGGGGTTCCCGTCGAGCGCTGGGGCTGGCTCCCGCTGCTCACCGGGGTCGCGGTGGCCACGGCCCTGTCCAAGGTGGCGGGTGTCGACACGGCGCTCAAGTGGCCCAACGACCTGCTGGTCACGGTGGGCGGCGAGGAGCGCAAGACGGGCGGCATCCTCGCAGAGCGCGCCGGGAACGACGCGGTCGTCGTCGGCATCGGAATCAACGTCACCCTGCGCGAGGACGAACTCCCCGTGCCCGGCGCGGGCTCCCTCGCCCTCGCGGGCGCCACGACCACGGACCGTGACACCGTGCTGCGGGCCGTCCTGCGCTCCCTGGAGCAGTGGTACGAGAAGTGGCGGGCCGCGGGTGGCGACCCCGCCGCCTCCGGTCTCCAGGAGACGTATGCCGCGGGATGCGCGACCCTCGGAAGGGTGGTGCGTGCGGAACTGCCCGGCGGCACGTCGATCACGGGGGAGGCGGTGGCGGTCGACGGGGACGGGCGTCTGGTCCTGGCCACGGAGGAGGGCGTACAGCAGCCGGTGGGAGCGGGGGACATCGTTCATCTGCGGCCGGCGTGAGCCGAGGAGGTCGGTGGACCGTACTGAGCGGTGGGGCCCGGAACCGATCGTGGTGCCGAGCTCCGACCGGGCGTACGAGTCAGGAGTGAGCCAGCGCACACCTGCCGTAGAGTTGAGCGCGGTCGATACCTGACCACGGCAGATCGGAAGGGCAGCAGGCGTGACCGTCGACGACACGGGCTCCGGCACGGGTGCACACCCCGCCCCCGACGGTGAGCCGGGGCGTACCGCCGGGCCGGTCACCGACCCGGCGCCCGCGCGCGTCGACACGAACGGTGACATGGCCGGCGAGAGGACCGCCGGGCCGACCGGTGAGACGACCGGGCGGATGGACGGACAGAGCCGCTTGGACGCGCAGAACCGGATGGACGAGGAGTCCGTCGACTCCGGCGAGGACCCCCTCGCGCTGCGCCTCGAAACGCTCATCCTCGGCGCCGAGCGCCGCTACACCCCCTTCCAGGCCGCCCGCAGCGCAGGCGTCTCCATGGAACTGGCCTCGCGTTTCTGGCGGGCCATGGGCTTCGCCGACATCGGCCAGGCCAAGGCGCTGACCGAGGCCGACGTGCTGGCGCTGCGGCGCCTCGCCGGTCTCGTCGAGGCGGGCCTGCTGAGCGAGGCCATGGCGGTCCAGGTCGCCCGTTCCACCGGGCAGACCACGGCCCGCCTGGCCGAATGGCAGATCGACTCCTTCCTGGAGGGCCTGACCGAGCCCCCCGAACCGGGCATGACGCGCACCGAGGTCACGTACCCGCTGATCGAGCTGCTCCTGCCCGAGCTGGAGGAGTTCATCGTCTACGTCTGGCGGCGCCAGCTCGCCGCCGCGACCGGCCGCGTCGTCCAGGCCGGCGACGACGAGGAGATGGTCGACCGCCGCCTCGCCGTCGGCTTCGCGGACCTCGTCGGCTTCACGCGGCTGACGCGCCGGATGGAGGAGGAGGAACTCGGCGAGCTCGTCGAGGCCTTCGAGACCACCGCCGCCGACCTGGTGGCCGCGCACGGGGGGCGCCTCATCAAGACCCTCGGTGACGAGGTGCTGTACGCCGCGGACGACGCCGGGATCGCCGCCGAGATCGCCCTGCGCCTCATCGAGACGATGGCCAACGACGAGACGATGCCGGAGCTGCGCGTCGGCATCGCCTTCGGCACCGTGACGACCCGCATGGGCGACGTCTTCGGTACGACGGTGAACCTCGCCTCGCGGCTCACGTCGATAGCGCCACGGGATGCCGTCCTGGTGGACGGCGCCTTCGCGGAGGAACTGATCCGCACCGCGGACGCGCCCGCCTCCGAGGCGGAGGCCGCCGAGGCCGCGGCCGCCGCGGAGAAGGAGGGCGAGGAGCCGCCCGTCTACCGCTTCGCCCTCCAGCCGATGTGGCAGCGTCCCGTCCGCGGCCTCGGCGTGGTCGAACCGTGGCTGCTGGCCCGCCGAAACGGCGACCAGCCGTAGGCCCTGGCCCTCAAGGGACCCGGTTTCCCTCAATGGCCTCCGGCGGGGCCCGCCAGATCGTTCACACAGATGCCGACGATCGGCACGCACAGACCCGGCGGGTTCTGGGTGGGCGCCGGGGCCGGGGTGTGGGTGGTGGGACTCGGGGCGGGCGTCGGCCGCGTGTGTGGCTGCGACGGTACGACGACGGGCGCGGTCGGGATGCCGGTCGTGTCCGGCACGCTCACGGGGGCGCTCGCCCGGGCGGACGGGATCGTCGCCGTCGCCGAGGGTGAGGCGGCCGTCGACGGTGCCGT
>LRTP01000985.1 GCA_001550305.1 Streptomyces diastatochromogenes | reverse complement strand
CGCCCCCCACGGGGCGGGGCACGGGGCGGGTCGCCGTGCCGCCGGGTTCACGCGTGCCCGGGGGAACCGGTGCGCGCCGGGCCGTGGGCAGGGAGTACGGGGTGAGTGGAGAGTCCGTCGGTGTTCTCGACGGCCTCGTCACGTCTGTCGTCGTGCCGTTCGTCATGGTCATCCCTCCCCGATGTGCCCGCGCCCCCCGAAGCACCGGGTGGTGCGCAGGTTATGCGCGTTTTGCGGGCGTGGGGCGGGAGTTGGGCGGGATGTCACTCGAACGGGGAGCGCGGGGCGAGGGGAGGGCGGGGGACGGGTTTCGCCGGGCGGGGGTGGCTGCGATGATCGGAGGCATCGGGAGTTAACCCGCGTTAACCGTTCACCGGGAGGGTGTCATGGCGGAGCAAGGGGACGAGCGGCGGTTCGGGGAGTTCGTCGTCGTACGGCGGCACGCGTACGTCGCGGAGCTCGCCCTCGACCGGCCGAAGGCCATGAACGCCGTGTCCACGGACATGGCCCGCTCCATCACGGCCGCATGCGAGGCGCTCGGCGGCGAGCGCGACGTACGCGTGGTCGTGCTGACGTCCACCGCCGAGCGTGCCTTCTGCGTCGGCGCCGACCTGAAGGAGCGCAACTCCTTCAGCGATGCCGACCTGGTCCGCCAGCGCCCCGTCGCACGGGCCGCGTACACCGGCGTCCTGGAGCTGCCGATGCCGACGATCGCCGCCGTGCACGGCTTCGCGCTCGGTGGCGGCTTCGAGCTCGCCCTGTCGTGCGACCTGATCGTGGCCGACCGTACGGCGGTGCTCGGGCTGCCCGAGGTGTCGGTCGGGGTGATTCCCGGAGGCGGCGGTACGCAGCTGCTGCCCCGGCGGGTCGGGGCGGCCCGCGCGGCCGAGCTGATCTTCTCGGCACGGCGGCTGGAGGCGGGCGAGGCGAGGGAGCTGGGCCTCGTCGACGAACTCGTGGACGCGGGCCAGGACCGCGGCGAAGCCCTCGCGCTCGCCGCCCGCATCGCCGCCAACTCCCCCGTCGGCCTGCGCGCCGCCAAGCGTGCGCTGCGGCTCGGGCACGGGCTCGACCTGCGCGCTGGCCTGGAGGTGGAGGACGCGGCCTGGCGGTCCGTCGCCTTCTCGGGGGACCGCGCGGAGGGAGTCGCCGCGTTCAACGAGAAGCGCCCGCCGCAGTGGCCGGGGGAGTAGCCCCCCACGCTTTCCGGTGCCCTCCGGCCGGTACGGCCACTCGGACCCCTGTTCGCCTCACCAATGTCCCGAATCATCGTGAATATCCCTAGCCTGGAGTGATGGGTGAGGACAGACGGCTGAGGGCCGTGGTGGAGCTGGCGCAGGGGATGGCGGCGGCACGCACCCCGCGCGAGTCCTGGCGGGCCGCGGCGCTCGGCGCCTGCCACGCGCTCGCCGGGAGCTTCGCCGCGCTCTCCGTGTGGGAGCGCGAGCTCGGCCGGCTGCGGGTCCTGGCGAACGTGGGCGAACGCGCGCCGGACGAGGAGGAGTTCCCGGACGGCGAGGCCTACCCCGTGCACCAGTTCCCGGAGATCACCGAGTTCCTGCACGAGCGCTGGGCCGGGGGAGGTGGCCCGAACGCCTGGGTGGAGACCGCCGACGGGCCGGCGGCCGGTCCCGTCGGCCACTGCCATCCGGGGGCACCTCCCGGCGGTGGCGGGGGGAGGG
>LRTP01000984.1 GCA_001550305.1 Streptomyces diastatochromogenes | reverse complement strand
GAGGGTCGCCGCCCTGCGCCGACGCCGCCGCGGCTGCTGCGTCGTCGCCCCGATCGTGCTGCACGGGCGGGCGTGGGGCGAGCTGTATGTGGCCCGCCCGGTCACGGCACCCGTCTTCGACCGGGCCGACGTGGACTTCGCGACCGTGCTGGCCTCCGTCGTCGCCGCCGGACTCGCCCAGACCGAGCGCCTGGAGGAGGCCAGGCGCCTCGCGTTCACGGACGCCCTCACCGGACTCGCCAACCGCCGCGCGGTCGACGTACGCCTGGACGAGGCCATCGAGCTGCACCGGCAGGAAGGGGCCGCGGTCAGCCTCGTCGTCTGTGACCTCAACGGACTCAAGAACGTCAACGACACCCGTGGGCACGCCGTCGGCGACCGGCTCCTGGAGCGGTTCGGGTCGGTGCTGTCGCTGTGCGGGGCGATGCTCCCGGGCACGCTCGCCGCCCGCCTCGGCGGTGACGAGTTCTGCCTGCTCGCGGTCGGCCCGCCGGCCGACGAGGTCGTCCGCATCGCGGACGAACTCTGCCGCCGCGCCGCCGAGTTGGAGCTGGGGGAGGGGGTGGCGTGCGGGGTCGCCTCGACCGCGGACCCGATCGGTCCGGTGCGCTCGGCGCGGCGGCTCTTCCGGCTGGCCGACGCCGCCCAGTACCGCGCGAAGGCCGTACGGGCCGCGAAGCCCGTCGTCGCCGGGCGCGAGGGACCCGACGACCCGGTCGTGCGTCTCGCCGACGCGCCCTCCCCGGCGCGGGGGGAACGCCGCCGCTTCCGTGGGCGTCACGAGCACCCCCGCCCCTGAGTCCGCGCGGGCGTGTGTGACGTACGTCGAAGTAAGGGGTCAACCGCACACCCACTAGTGACATCATCGAATTCACTGCGTACGCTCCTGAATATGGATATGCACACTGTGGTGGTGGGGACGTCCGGAGTGACCGCGTCCGACGTACTCGCCGTGGCGCGCGGCGGCGCCCGGATCGAGCTCTCCGAAGAGGCGGTGGCGGCCCTCGCCGCGGCCCGCGAGATCGTGGACGCGCTGGCCGCCAAGCCGGAGCCGGTCTACGGCGTCTCCACCGGGTTCGGCGCCCTCGCGAGCCGGCACATCAGCCCGGAGCTGCGCGCCCAGCTGCAGCGCAACATCGTCCGCTCGCACGCCGCCGGCATGGGCCCGCGCGTGGAGCGCGAGGTCATCCGCGCGCTGATGTTCCTTCGGCTCAAGACCGTCTGCTCCGGGCACACCGGTGTGCGGCCCGAGGTCGCCCAGACCATGGCAGACATCCTCAACGCCCGGATCACCCCGGTCGTCCACGAGTACGGCTCGCTCGGCTGCTCCGGCGACCTGGCCCCGCTCTCCCACTGCGCGCTGACGCTGATGGGCGAGGGCGACGCCGAGGGTCCCGACGGTGTCGTACGGCCCGCGGGCGAGCTGCTCGCCGAGGCCGGTATCACCCCCGTCGAGCTGCGGGAGAAGGAGGGCCTCGCCCTTCTCAACGGCACCGACGGCATGCTCGGCATGCTGGTCATGGCCCTCGCCGACCTGGAGACGCTCTACAAGTCGGCCGACGTCACCGCCGCGCTCTCCCTCGAAGCACTCCTCGGCACGGACAAGGTGCTCGCCCCCGAGCTGCACGCCATCCGCCCGCATCCGGGACAGAGCGCCAGCGCCGCCAACATGCTGGCCGTGCTGAAGGGCTCGGAGCTCACCGGCCACCACCAGGACGGCGCCCCGCGCGTCCAGGACGCCTACTCCGTGCGCTGCGCCCCGCAGGTCGCGGGCGCCGGACGCGACACCCTCGCGCACGCCCGGCTCGTCGCCGAGCGCGAGCTCGCCTCCGCCGTGGACAACCCGGTCGTGCTGCCCGACGGCCGCGTCGAGTCGAACGGCAACTT
Source organism: Streptomyces diastatochromogenes (assembly GCA_001550305.1). GTDB lineage: Bacteria > Actinomycetota > Actinomycetes > Streptomycetales > Streptomycetaceae > Streptomyces > Streptomyces mirabilis_D. Next base: position 445 of record LRTP01000984.1, on the reverse strand, counting down.
CCACGGCGCCCCGGTCGCCTACGTCCTCGACTTCCTCGCCATCGCCGCCGCCGACCTCGGCTCGATCGCCGAGCGCCGCACCGACCGGCTGCTCGACAAGAACCGCTCGCACGGTCTGCCGCCGTTCCTCGCGGACGACGCGGGCGTCGACTCGGGCCTGATGATCGCCCAGTACACCCAGGCGGCGCTGGTGAGCGAGATGAAGCGCCTCGCCGTACCGGCGTCCGCGGACTCCATCCCCTCCTCCGCCATGCAGGAGGACCACGTCTCCATGGGCTGGTCGGCCGCGCGCAAGCTGCGCACCGCGGTGGACAACCTGACCCGTATCGTCGCGATCGAGCTGTACGCGGCCACCCGCGCGATCGAGCTGCGCGAGGGGCTGACCCCGGCCCCCGCCTCGCAGGCCGTCATCGAGGCCGTCCGCGCGGCCGGCGTCCAGGGCCCG
>LRTP01000983.1 GCA_001550305.1 Streptomyces diastatochromogenes | reverse complement strand
TCGGCGGGGGCTGGTCGCGCAGTTCCCCGCGCCCCTGGGAGCGCCCCCGCGGGCGCGCTCCCAGGGGCGCGGGAACTTCTCAGTAGTCGAAGTTGCCCAGGAAGCCCGGGTCGATCTTGTCGAGTTCCAGGCCGGTGCCTCGGTGGAGGTCCATGAGATCCGACATGTGGATGGCACGGCGGCGGGCCGCGGGAAGGTCGCGGCGGTTGGCGGCCGTCCACAGGACCGGGTCGAAGGTGATCCCGTGGGACCCCGACATGGGCCCCGTCTCGGCGCGCCAGCCGGGCCAGCGCAGGGTGTCGTAGAACTGCTCTATGCCGCCTTCGTCCAGGAGCCAGCTGAGCCAGTCCGCGTGGCCCACGCCGAGCGCGTCCCAGCGCAGCGAGTCCGGCGCGAAGTACAGCACCTCGCCGGGACCGCCGGGGCGGTTCAGCTGCGCGGGGTCGGGTCCGTTGACCACGAAGACGCCGCCGAGGACGTCATGGGCGATGACGAGCCCGCCCTCCGGCCGCCATGCCGGGTCGAACCGCTCGGGGAGGTCGTTGATCTCGGCGAAGCTCGGCGTCCCCGGAGGCGCGTCGTCGTCGGGGCTGCCGTAGATGCGCAGCCAGCCGCTGTCCAGCAGTACCCCGCCGCAGTTGAGCACGAAGGAGCCGAGCGAGGAGCGCGCGGTGGCTTGCAGTTGCAGCAGGGATCCACGGGCCTGCGCCGGGTCCACCGGCAGCACGTCCATGGACACCCTGCTGTTGGAGATCGCCTCGGAGAGGAGCGGCCATGCCGGCTCCTCGACATCAGTCAGCTCGGTCAGGTCTCGCATGGGTATCCCGTGGGTTCCGGGCCGGAGCGGAGCGCTCAGAAGGCCGCCGTGCGCTCCCGGCGCACCGAGTAGGTCACAAAGCCGGCGCCGAGGCCCAGGAAGAGGGTTCCGCCGACGACGTACGGCGTCGTGTCGACGCTTCCGGTGTCGGCGAGCAGGGTCCCGCTGTCCTGCGACCCGGTGGTGTCGGAGCCCGTGTCGTTCGCTCCGGCGTCGCTCGCGTCGGCGGCGCCCGGCTGGGTGCCGCCCGACTCGGTGGAGGCCTGCAGCGCGGTTCTCGACGTGGTGTTCGTCGACATATTGCTGTGCTGAGCAGGCTTTTCCGGGGTCGCGTTGGCGGACGGGACGAACCACAGGGCCCCCAGAAGGGTTCCCGCTGCGGTGGCGGTCAGCAACGAGCGACGAGCGGCGGACACGTAATATCGATCCCCTTGTGGCGCTGGCGAATTGGCCGTGTGGGCCGATGCTAATGAAAGGCGCGGGTCGTGGGAAAGTCGCGGGAGCCACGGGCCGTACGCTCCGTCTCATGAGTACTCCTGAGACATCACGATTTGTCCGGCTTCGCGTGGAGCTGGTGTTGGAAGTCGACGACGCGGACGCCGTCACCAAGGCCGCGTTGCGCCGCATCGCGGACGACTCCGGCATGCCGGCCGACGAGCGGACCCACGCCGAGAACGCAGTGACGGAAGACACTGCCGAGGCCCTGGCCTATCTCGTAGACCCGTTCGACCTGGTCAGCGAGGTGCCCGGGGTCGACCTCGCCCAGGCCTCCTGGAGCAGCGAGCCGATCGACTACGACCCCGATTCGCCGGAATGGGACCTCGACGAGGATGATGGCGACGAGGATGACGACGAGGAAGTCGGAGTCGGCTGACGCCTCTTGGGGAAAACGTGACCCCGGGTGGCAACCGCTGCCCGGGGTCTTGTCGTCTCCGACGACGCACCGACCACCTCCGCACCAGAATTCGGTCCGGCTGTCGGTACCACTCGATCGGGGTCCGTCGACTCGGGTCGATTCGGTTGACGCCGTGGACCGAGGTGGTGTTGCCCACACCTCAGAAGTGTGTGGAATGGGACGAACCGGTCGTAGCGTTGAGGGTTCGAACGGGGATCATGTGGTTCCAGGTGATTCGGCGACGATGGAGAAGCGTGTGATGACGGACAGTAAGCGGCGCAAGGGTCTGACGGCCGCGTCCGCACTGCTCGGCGGAGTGCTGGTGCTCTCTGCGTGCAGCAGCGGGGACGGCAGCAAGGCGAGCGCCTCGGACGGCGAGACCTCGCAGGCCCAGGCCGATGCGGCGGCGGCCAAGAAGAGCTCTCAGGCCCAGATCAAGATCACGCCCGCTGACGGTTCCGACAACGCCTCCATCAACAACGCCGCGGCGGTCACCGTGAGCAAGGGCACGCTCACGGCCGTCACCATGACGACCGCGTCGGGCACGCCGGTGTCCGGTCAGATATCCGCCGACAAGAAGAGCTGGAAGCCCACCTCCCCGCTCGACCGCGCCACCACGTACAAGGTGGCCGCCGAGGCCACCGACTCCGCGGGCCTCGTCGCCCACGAGAACGCCTCGTTCACCACGGTCTCCCCGGCGAACAGCTTCATAGGCAACTTCACGCCTGAGGACGGTTCCACCGTCGGCGTCGGCATGCCGGTCTCGATCAACTTCAACAAGGCGATCACGAACAAGGCCGCCGTGCAGAAGGGGATCACCGTCTCCTCCAGCAGCGGCCAGGAGGTCGTCGGCCACTGGTTCAACGCCAACCGCCTCGACTTCCGTCCCGAGAACTACTGGACCGGCGGCTCCACCGTCACCCTCAAGCTCAACCTGGACGGCGTCCAGGGTGCGAGCGGTGTCTACGGCGTGCAGCAGAAGACGGTCACCTTCAAGATCGGCCGCAACCAGGTCTCGATCGTCGACGCCCAGAGCAAGACCATGAAGGTCACGCAGGACGGCAAGACGATCAAGACGATCCCGATCTCCTCGGGATCCCCGGAGCACAAGACCTACCAGGGCCAGATGGTGATCTCCGAGAAGTTCAAGGAGACCCGGATGAACGGCTCGACGGTCGGCTTCACGAAGACCGACGGCAAGGGCGAGTACGACATCAAGGACGTGCCGCACGCCATGCGTCTGTCGAACTCCGGCACCTTCATCCACGGCAACTACTGGGGCGCGAAGTCCATCTTCGGCGCGGTGAACACCAGCCACGGCTGTGTGGGTCTGTCCGACACCAAGGGTGCGGGCGACCCGAACACGCCCGCGGCCTGGTTCTACGACCACTCGCTGATCGGTGACGTCGTGGTCGTCAAGAACACCGGCGACAAGACCATCGCCCCGGACAACGGCCTCAACGGCTGGAACCTGAGCTGGTCCGCCTGGAAGGCCGGCTCGGCCGCCTGATCGCGCCGCAATCCCTCGTTCGCCGATGGCGGCGGTGGCCCTCACGGGTCGCCGCCGCCATCGGCGTTCTCACAGCCTTCAGGGACCGCCCACAGGTGAACTTCCGGGCTGCCACAGCCTTCTCATCCTTCTCTTATGCGGGGCTTATCGCGCCATCACGCGCCGTACCTAGCTTTCCGCCATGTTCTTCACCTACCTGAGGCGCGAACTGCGCCGCCGCAGGAAGGCGGCGCTCGTCGTCGCCTCCGGACTCGCCCTGGGCATCGCCCTGGTCATCGTGGTCAGCTCCGTGTCGTCCGGCATGGAGAAGGCGCAGGGCAAGGTCCTCCAGTCGCTGTACGGACTGGGTACGGACATGACCGTCACCAAGGCGGCGGCGCCGGCGACGAGCACCAGCCAGCGTCCGCGCTTCAACTTCGACGCGAACGACAACGGCTCCACCAAGGAGCAGAGCAGCGACCGCGTCATGGTGCAGGGCTTCCAGACCCTGGCCGCCTCCACGGTCACCAAGGTCGACTCCCAGAAGGGCGTCGCGGACTCCGTCGGCGGACTGAGCCTCCAGGTCATCAGGATCAACGGCCAGTTCACGCGGGGTCAGTTCCAGCAGAACCAGAACAGCGGCACCGGCCAGGGGGGAGGGCGCCCGAACGCCCAGCAGTCCCCGCAGGGTCGTGTCGAGGGCGGCGGCGCCAACTTCGACGTCAACAACTACTCGGTGTACGGCACCGACGTCACCAAGCCCGCCCTCGGCCCGCTGACCTCCTCGAAGATCACCAGCGGTCGTACGTTCCAGACGTCCGAGACCGATGCCAAGGTGGTCGTCGCCGATGTCTCGTACGCCAAGGAGAAGAAGCTCAAGGTCGGTTCCACCGTCACCATCAAGAGCGTCAAGTACAAGGTCATCGGCATCGCCACGCCCGACAGCGGCGACGCGGCGGCCAACCTCTACATCCCGCTCAAGCAGGCGCAGACGCTCAGCGGCTCCAAGGACAAGGTCACCACGATCTACGTCAAGGCGTCGGACTCGCAGCAGATCTCCAGCGTGAAGAGCACCATCCAGAAGAACATCTCGGGGACGACGGTCACCACCTCCGCCGACCTCGCGTCCACCGTCTCCGGCTCTCTCTCCACCGCCTCCAGCCTCGCGTCGAACGTCGGCAAGTGGCTGTCCATCGCGGTGCTCGTGGCCGCGTTCCTGGTCGCCGGCCTGCTCACCTCCTCCGCCGTCTCCCGGCGCGTGCGCGAGTTCGGCACCCTCAAGGCGCTCGGCTGGAAGTCGGGCCGGGTGACCCGGCAGGTCGTCGGCGAGGCCATGGTCAACGGTCTGGTCGGCGGCGCCCTCGGTATCGCGATCGGCCTCGCGGGCGCCTACGTCGTCACCGAGATCAGCCCCACCCTGCAGGCGCAGGTGGGCGGTTCGGGCGGCGGCGGAGGCCAGGGCGGCCCCGGCGGCGGGGGCGGCTTCGGCGGTCCC
>LRTP01000982.1 GCA_001550305.1 Streptomyces diastatochromogenes | reverse complement strand
CTCGGCGAGGGCGTCCGGATCCGGGGCGCCCGACCGCGTGGCCAGCCGCGCGAGTTCGCCGCCCGCCCACGCCTCACCCGGCGTCTCACCGACCGCCCGGAACCTCTCCCGCGCGATGTGCAGCAGCCTGCGCGCCTCCTCGGCCCGGCCCCGTAATCGGCACATCCGCCCGTACAGGAAGACCGCCCACGCCTCGCCGCGCCGGTCACCCGCGACCTGGTGGGCCTCCACGGCCCGCCGCAGCAGCGGTCCGGCCGCGCGCGGATCACCCCGGTCGCAGTGGACGGCGGCCCGGGTGAGCAGCGCCCAGCCGTCGGCGCACCCGTCGGAGGGGAGGGCGGAGGCGCCCTCCCGGGCGTCCGTCGAACCCACCAGAAGGAAGGACTCCGACTCGGCGAAGGCGCTGATCAGGCCGGCGAGAAGGGACCCGTCAGCGGTCCCGGTGGGGACTGCGTCCGCCGCCCCCGCGGGGACTCCGTCCACCACCACGACGCAGGGATGTACGACGAACACGCCCCGGCAGGCCTCGACGACCGCGTCCGCCGCCTCGCCCGGCGTCCGCCCGGCCTCCCCCGACCGCTCCCCGGCGTCCGCCACCCGAAAGCGGTACACCGGAAGTCCCGCCTCGTCCGCGACCTCTCGTGCCACCGCGTCGAGAAACGCGGACCGGTCCGCGTCGGGAGCGCCGCCCACCACCAGGAGCCGTCTGGTCTCCAACTCCCGCCGTGCCGCGGCGAGGTCGCGTATGTGCCCGACGAACGACACCGAAGTCCCCCTCGTACCCGAACATTCCCACCGAGCTACCGCGCCGCGGTCACCGCCACCCCCATGACCTCCCGGGCATGCCGGCTCGGCACCATTCCCAGGCGCCAAGCCTGCCATCCCGCGTCCAGGTCGACCCCCCGTTCGAGCAAGAGCTGGTAGGCCTCCACGTAGTCGTCGAGCTTTCCGTCGCGGAGCGGGTGGCCGGTGCGGGAGAGCTGCGCCAGTTCCTCCTGGGCGACGGCGCTGCCCACTTCGAGGCCGCCCGGGGAGCCGTACGGCAGAAGGGTGCACCTCAGGAACCTGGCCCAGTCCTCGCCGCGCCGGTCCCCGTACGAGGCGAACAGACCGGCCGCCTCGTCGCACAGGGCGAGGGCCCCCGGCGTACGGGCGTTTCCGGCGTCGACCACCGCGAGCTCCAGGCAGGTCCACGCCTCGCCGTGCGCCACGCCGATGCGCTGGAAGTCGGCGCGCGCGTCCACCAGGAGCTGGCGGGCGAAGCCCGAGTTGCGCAGGGACCCGGTCTGGGCGGCCCGTTGGTCTCGGGTGACGCGCGCCGAGTGGTGGCGGGCGCAGGCGAGCCCGTACACGTCCCGCATCCGCGAGAACATCGTCCGGGAGCGCTCCAGCTCACGGACCGCCTGGTCCAGGTTGCCGGTCTCCTCCAGGGACTGGCCCAGGTAGTAGATCGTCCAGGCCTCGCCGCGCGCGTCCTCGTTCTCCCGGTGCCGGGAGGCCGCCTGGCGCAGGCCCTCGGCCGCGGTGGACGGGTCGCCGTCGACGAGGCGGGCGCGGGCCAGCTGGGTCAGGGCCCAGGCCTCGCCGCGGGCGTCGCGCGTACGGCCGTACAGGTCGAGGGCGTCACGCAACTCCCGTTCCGCGCGCGGAACGTCGCCCAACCGCAGGCCCAGCTGGCCGAGCTGGAAGTGGGCCCACGCCTCGCCGTGCACGGACTCGCCCGCGCGGTGCAGGACCAGGGCCTCGGTGAGCAGGTCCAGGGCGAGGGCGAGATGGCCCCGGTCGCGCTCCACGGCGGCCAGCGCGTGCATCGTCCAGGCGCGGTCCGCCGCCAGGTCGGGGGAGGCCTGCAGGTCCATGGCCTCCTGGAGCTTGGCGGCCGCCTCGGTGAGGTTGCCCTGGTGGTGCAGGGTGATGCCGAGGGAGCACAGGGCCCGGGCCGCGCCCGCGTCGTGGTGCGCCTCGAAGTAGAGGTTCACCACGGACGACAGGGTGGTGTGGGCCTTGTCCAGCTCGCCGAGCTGGCGGGCCGCGATACCGGTGCGCCACTGCACCGAGCGCACCAGCAGGCCCTGGTCGACGGCCTGCGTCAACTCGCTGATCTCGCCCAGGCGGTAGAGGTCGCCGCGCAGCAGGCAGTAGTCGCACAGGGCGCCGAGGAGGTTCAGTACGGCCGCTTGGTTCACGCCCTCCGCGTGGCGCAGGGCGGCCGTGATGAAGCTCGACTCGTCGTCCAGCCAGCGCAGGGCCGCGTCCAGCGAGGTGAATCCGTGCGGGCCGAACTGATCCGCCCGCGTCGACGTCTTGCCGTCGACCAGGCGGATCACCGAGTCGGCCAGCTCCGCGTAGTTCACGATCAGGCGCTCCTGGGCCGCCGTCCGCTCGGACGGCTCCTCCTCGTCGAGCAGCCGTGCCTGGGCGAAGCCCCGGACGAGGTCGTGCAGCCGGTAGCGGCTGCCGCGGACGTGGTCGATGAGGCCCGCCTGCGCGAGCGCGGTGAGGTGGCGGGTGGCTTCCTGTTCGTCCGTCGCCAGCAGGGAGGCAGCGGCGGCGGCGCCGAGCGAGGCCTGGC
>LRTP01000981.1 GCA_001550305.1 Streptomyces diastatochromogenes | reverse complement strand
CCTGCGCCAGCCGGCGCAGCAGGCGCCTCGCCGTGTCGGTCTGGTCGGTGTAGCGCAGCCACAGCACCCGCTCGACCGGCTCCACGGGGCCGTACGCGCCGAGGTCGGAGGCCAGTTGGCGCGGGGTGCGCGGGCCGAGGGAGGAACCCGCGATGCGCAGGGCGAGGGGGAGGCTGCCGCACAGCTCCCGTACCCGGTCGGAGGCCTCGGCGTCGTACGGGTCCGGCTTCTCCTGCGCCGCCGCGTTCAGCAGTTCCTCGGCGCCCGCCGCGTCCAGGGCGTCGACCGGGAGCTGGTGCACCCAGGCGGGGAGGTCGGCGGGCAGGTCGAGCGGTTTGCGGGCCGTGACCAGGACCAGGCTGTCCGAGCGCTCGGGGACCAGGGCGCGGACCTGCTCGGCGTCGCTCGCGTCGTCCAGGACGATCGTGACCGGCAGGCCCGTCAGGTGCTGGTGGTACAGCTCGCCGAGGCGTCTGACCTGCTGGTCCTGCGAGGAACGCTCACGGAAGAGGAGCTGCTCGCGGGGTGCGCCGAGCCGGTTGAGGAGGTGGAGCATGGCGTCGCGGGTGGTGAGGGGCGGCTCCTCGGTGCTGTCGCCGCGCAGGTCCACCACGCACGCGCCGCGGAACTGGTCCTTCAGGCTGTGCGCCGCCCGGATCGCGAGGGTGCTGCGGCCTGAGCCGGGGGTGCCGTGCAGGATGACCACGGTCGGCTTCGTCTCGGTGCTGGCGCGGGCCGCCTGCACCCACTGCGCCACCCGGGACAGCTCGGTCCGGCGCCCCGTGAACGGGCCGGCCGGCTCGGGAAGCTGCCCGAACGACTGCTCCAGTACGTTGCGTCTGCGCGCGGCGGCACTCTTGTCGGTGCGTCGCAGCTGGGGCGCACCCTGCTTGGCCCCCGCGGAGGCGCTCAGCACGCGCTGCTGATCGAGGAAGGGCCGGATGCCCCGTACCTCCAGCGCCGTCAACCACTGGAGCCGCAACTGCTCGGGGCCGCCCGGCTGGCCCAGGGCTCCCGCCCGGCGGCTCGCGGCCGGTACGTGCGAGGCGGTCACCTTGAGCACGGTGGCCGCC
>LRTP01000980.1 GCA_001550305.1 Streptomyces diastatochromogenes | reverse complement strand
GGCTGGGTTCGGCTGATCGGGTCGGGGTTGTCGGTGGTGGGTGTTAGCGTCCGGATCATGCAGCTTCGGTATGCCTTCCGCCTCGACCCGGGGCCCGGTCAGCGCGTTGCGCTGGCGCGGGCGTTCGGGTGTGCGCGGGTGGTGTACAACGACGCGGTCGCCGCCCGGGAGCGGGCCCGGCGGGAGGGTGCCGCGTTTCCGAGCGCGGGCGCGCTGTCGAAGACGCTGATCACGGAGGCGAAGCTGAGCCCCGAGCGGCAGTGGCTGTCCGAGGTGTCGGCAGTCATCCTGCAGCAGGCGCTGCGGGACGTGGAGCGCGCCTACACCAACTTCTTCGCTTCGGTGAAGGGCGTCCGGAAGGGGGCGCGGGTGGGGGCACCGCGCTTCAGGTCGAAGCGGGATGCCCGGCAGGCGATCAGGTTCACCGCGAACGCCCGATGGAAGATCACCGAGGCGGGGCGGCTGCTCCTGCCGAAGATCGGCGAGGTGAAAGTGCGCTGGTCACGCAGGCTCCCTTCCCTCCCGTCGAGCGTGACGGTGATCCGGGACGCAGCGGGGCGGTTCTTCGCCTCCTTCGTCGTGGAGAGCGACCCGGACGCCGACCTGGCGCGGATGCCGGAGGCCGACGGTCTGCCGTCTGTGGGGATCGACTTGGGCCTGACCCATTTCGCGGTCCTGTCGGACGGGACGAAGATCGACAGCCCGCGGTTTCTGCGGCGGGCGGAGAAGAAGCTGAAGAAGGCACAGCGGGAGTTGTCCCGCAAGCAGAAGAGGTCGAAGAACCGGGAGAAGGCCCGGCTGAAGGTGGCCCGCGCGCACGCGCAGGTCGCCGATGCCCGCCGCGAGTTCCACCACCAGCTCTCCACCCAGTTGATCCGCGAAAACCAAGCGGTCGCGGTGGAGGACCTGGCGGTGAAAAGCCTTGCCCGCACCAGGCTCGGCAAATCCGTGCACGACGCCGGCTGGGCGCAGTTCCTCGCGATGCTGGAGTACAAGGCCGGCCGGTACGGGCGCGTCTTTGTGAAGGCCGGCCGGTTCGAGCCCACCAGCCAGGTGTGCTCGGTCTGCGGAGTCAAGGACGGGCCCAAACCCCTGCACGTGCGCACCTGGACGTGCACGCACTGCGGCACGGTCCACGACCGGGACCACAACGCCGCCAAGAACGTCAAACAGGCCGCCGGACTGGCGGTGACAGCCTGTCGAGCGCAGGTAAGACCGGAACTCGTTCCGGCACA
>LRTP01000979.1 GCA_001550305.1 Streptomyces diastatochromogenes | reverse complement strand
CGGACCGGCGCCACTCCGCCCCGCAGCCGCGCCAGCTGCTCGGCGAGCCGCTCGGCCGCCGCGTCCAGGTCGGCGGACGGCCCGATCGCGCGGATCTCGTCGGTCACCGCGAGGAGCGCCGCGAGGTGTCCGGCGAGCTGGATGTCCAGCTCCTCCTCGCGCGACCGGTGGGGAAAGTCGGAGGGGGTGCCGGCCGTCGTGTGGACCGACTTGGTGCGGATCGGTTCGTACATGGGGACGGCCTCCTGTGCTCTTTCAGGAAGCCATCCTAGCTTGGATTTCGTCTAAAGTTGAGCCATGTCGCACATCTTGTCGTCCCGCGCACACCGTGTGAGCGTCACGGCTGGCTGTAACCGTCCAGGAAGTTCCCGATCCGGGTCACCGCGTCGGTCAGATCGCCCACGCTCGGCAGGGTGACCACCCGGAAGTGGTCCGATTCGGGCCAGTTGAAGCCGGTCCCCTGGACGACCATGATCTTCTCTTGGCGGAGCAGGTCGAGGACCATCCGGCGGTCGTCCTTGATCTTGAAGACCTTCGGGTCGAGCCGCGGGAAGAGGTAGAGCGCGCCCTTGGGCTTCACGCAGCTCACGCCCGGGATCTGGGTCAGCAGTTCGTAGGCGACGTCCCGCTGTTCCTTCAGCCGGCCGCCGGGCAGTACCAGGTCGTTGATCGTCTGCCGCCCGCTGAGCGCCGCGACCACGCCGTGCTGACCGGGCATGTTCGCGCACAGGCGCATGTTCGCGAGGATCGTCAGGCCCTCGATGTAGGAGTCGGCGTGCGCGCGGGGGCCGGAGATCGACATCCAGCCGACCCGGTAGCCCGCCACCCGGTACGCCTTCGACATGCCGTTGAAGGTGAGGGTGAGCAGGTCGGGCGCGACCGAGGCGGTCGGGGTGTGCGTGGCGTCGTCGTAGAGGATCTTGTCGTAGATCTCGTCCGAGCAGACCAGGAGGTTGTGGCGGCGGGCGATGTCGGTGAGCCCGCGCAGCATCGCCTCGTCGTACACCGCGCCCGTCGGGTTGTTCGGGTTGATGATGACGATCGCCTTGGTGCGGTCGGTGACCTTGCGCTCCACGTCCGCGAGGTCGGGCATCCAGTCCGACTGCTCGTCGCAGTGGTAGTGCACGGCGGTGCCGCCGGACAGGGACACGGCGGCGGTCCACAGCGGGTAGTCCGGCGCCGGTACGAGGACCTCGTCACCGTCGTCCAGCAGGCCCTGCATCGCCATCACGATCAGCTCGGACACGCCGTTGCCGATGAAGACGTGCTCGACGTCGGTCTCGATGCCGAGGGTCTGGTTGTGCATCACGACGGCGCGGCGGGCGGCGAGCAGGCCCTTCGCGTCGCCGTAGCCGTGCGCCGTCGACACGTTCCGGAGGATGTCCTCCAGGATCTCGGGCGGGCACTCGAACCCGAACGCGGCCGGATTGCCGGTGTTCAGCTTGAGGATCCGATGCCCCGCCGCTTCCAGCCGCATCGCCTCCTCGAGCACCGGGCCCCGGATCTCGTAACAGACGTTGGCGAGCTTGGTCGACTGGATCACCTGCATGACGGTGAGCTTACGGCCGCGTAACGCTCGGCGGGGGGTGTTTTCCACCACGTGAGACGTGGCGTTTTGGGTTGCTTTCTTCCCCGGCGTTGTGCCGTAAGCCCTTGCGGTCCTTAGAATCCGCGCCGATGTCCTGGCAGAACGGTGAGACCGAGGCCGAGCCGAGGGTGTACCTCCCGAGCGGCGACGGCGAGGCGCCCCCGGCGTACGAGGCGTACGCGGATCCGGCGGCGGCGCACGGCTGGCAGGACGCGTACGACGGGGCGGGTGCGGACGGCGGGCCGGGTG
>LRTP01000098.1 GCA_001550305.1 Streptomyces diastatochromogenes | reverse complement strand
CGGCCGGGGCCGCCGGAGCGGCAGGCGCGGCCTGAGGCGTCGCTGACGGGGTGGTGGTCCCTGCGGCCCCCGCGGCCGCAGTACCCGCCGAAGCCGAGGCGGCAGGAGCCCCCGGCTTGTAGTCGGCGAAGAAGTCCCACCAGGCTCGGTCTACCGAATTCGGGTCCTGGAGGTACTGCTGATAGATCTCGTCGACGAGCCATTCGTTCGCACCGAACGCGGCCGCGGGGTTCTTCCCGGCGGCTTGGTCATCGGTCGAGATGCTCGAGTTACTGGGGGACTGTGGCGACACGGCGGCAACCGCCCTCTTCCGCTTCACAAGGTGATGGACAGCGGGAATTAAGGCTACGCCCCCATGGCCGAGAAGGTCAGGCCGGGCCGGTCCAACGTCGTGTAAGTCACATCGGAAAGCGTGTTTCGGGGAAGGAAATGGCGGGAAACAAGCGGGGTTTCGGTCCGGAATGGGTACGTCGATCCAGGGTCGCGGTACGACTCACACGGCCCTGTGCCTGATCACACGTGTCCACGAGCACGGGACGACGGTGGATCTTGTGGCTCCGGTTCGAACTTTACGTCAACTTGGCAGAGAAGGAAGCCCTGGAAGGATGACCTGAATCCGGCAGCCCCGCTGGGATTCGGCCACGCCGATCCGACCGCCGTGCAGATCGACCGCCCAACGGGCGATGGCGAGCCCGAGGCCCGTACCGCCGTCGCTGCCCGGGCCGTGCGGCGAGGGCACCCCGCCGCGGTTGAAGCGCTCGAAGACCCGGTGCCACTCCGACTGCGGAATGCCGGGGCCCTCGTCCAGGACCTCCAGGGCGAGTGACTCCGGGTAGTCGCCGCGCCGCGCCTTGACCGTCACCCGGCCGTGCGGCGGGCTGTGCTTGACCGCGTTGTCGATGAGGTTCGCCACGACCTGGTGGATCCGCTCCGGGTCCGCGTGCGCGGTCAGCTCCGGCGGGGACACGTCCAGGTGCAGATGGACGTCGGTGCGGGTGTGACTGCCGGAGCCCGAGGCGATGCCCGCGCGCACGGCGGCGACCATGTTGGCCTCCTTGAGCACGCCGGACAGGTACGGCCACACCTCGAAACGGCGCCTGCGCAGGGGTACGACGCCGTTGTCCAGCCTGGAGAGGTCCAGCAGCGTCTCGACCAGCCGGCCCAGCCGCTCCGTCTGCTTCAGGGCCGTACGCATCGTCTCGGGGTCGGCGGCGGAGACGCCGTCCACGACGTTCTCCAGGACCGCGCGCAGGCCCGCGATGGGGGTGCGCAGCTCGTGCGAGACATTCGCCACGAGTTCCTTGCGCTGGCGGTCCTGGGCCTCCAGTTCGTCGGCCATGAGGTTGATCGTCTGGGCCAGGTCGCCCAGCTCGTCCCGCCGGTCGTCACGCACCCGGCGGGTGTAGTCGCCGTGCGAGATGGAGCGGGCGACCGTGTTCATCTCGTCCAGCGGAGCCGTGAGCGAATGGGCCACGAACTGCGTTATCAGCAGTGTGGCGATCATCGAGAAGACCGTGATGAAGCGGAGCTCCGTCTTGGTGTGCACCGCGATCATCGACAGGCCCGTGGTGATGAGCACGGAGATGACGACCAGAGCGCCCAGCTTGGTCTTGATCGAGAAGGGGCGTACGGAGCCCCAGAACCCCTCGCCGCGGCCCGGCTCACCGGGACCGCTCACGACGCCCGTGGTTCTGCCCGATTCACCGAGCCCGCTCATGACATCAGCCCCCTACATGAGGTTCCTGGTCCCTGCGGAGACCCGGCTCAGGGAGTCGGGGTCTCCAGGGCGTAGCCCACGCCGTGGACGGTACGGATCCGCTCGGCACCGATCTTCCGGCGCAGCGCCTTGATGTGGCTGTCCACGGTCCGAGTGCCCGAGGCGTCCGCCCAGTCCCAGACCTCGGCCAGCAACTGCTCGCGGGAGAGTACCGCGCGCGGAGTGTTGGCGAGGCATACCAGGAGGTCGAATTCGGTGGGCGTGAGGTGCACGTCCTCCGAGCGCACCCGCACCCGGCGCTGCGCGTGGTCGATCTCCAGCTCGCCGAGGCGCAGGATCCCGCTGCGCGGCGTCGAGGCGGCCACCACGGCCCGCTCGACCCGGCGCAGCAGGACGTGCACGCGCGCGGCCAGCTCGCGCATCGAGAACGGCTTGGTCATGTAGTCGTCGGCGCCGACGCCGAGCCCGACCAGCATGTCGGTCTCGTCGTCGCGCGCGGTGAGCATCAGCACCGGCACCGGGCGCTGGGCCTGCACGCGTCGGCAGACCTCCAGGCCGTCGAAGCCGGGCAGCATGATGTCGAGGATCAGCAGGTCGGGCTGCCAGGCCTCTGCTGTGTCGACGGCGGCCGGTCCGTCGCCCGCGGTTTGCACGAGGAATCCCTCGGCTCGCAGGCGGGCCGCGATGGCGTCGACAATCGTCGGGTCGTCCTCGACCACCAGCACCCGGCGCTGAGCGCCTGGCGTGGCCGCCGTGCCGTTGTGCGAGGTGTGTGTCTGCTCCATCGCCCGCCCCTGAGGTGTGCTTTCCGGAATCCGTGGGGTGATCCCATGACTGCGCTTGACGCTTGAATGATCTGCGCCAGGGAAGCAGGGTACGGGCAGTCACCTTCGCTCGGCTATCCAGGCCCGACCGCGAGGTGGACGACGTCCGGAACGCCCCGGGCAACGGGGATCTCTTCGGTACGCACCTGGTGGAATCCGGCATTCCGCAGCGTTCCTTCAAATTCCGGAGAGGGCTGCGCCGACCACACGGCGAGCACCCCACCCGGCTTCAACACCCTTGCGCAGCTTGCCAGTCCGGCCGGTCCGTACAGCCCGGTGTTGTCCTCGGTGACGGTCCAGTCGGGTCCGTTGTCGATGTCGAGGCACAGCGCGTCGTACGTGTCGGAAGTCTCATTGACGTGAGCGAGCAGATCGGATCTCACGATCTCGGTCCGGGGGTCGGCGAGCGCCACCGCGGAGAGTTCCGCCAGCGGTCCGTCACGGTGCCAGTCGATGATGGCCCCTTCGCGTTCGACGACCGCGATGTGCCCCCAGCGCGGGTCGGCGGCGGCGTGTGCGAGGGAGAACCCGACACCGAGCCCCCCGATCAGCACCTTGGGCTCCGCCCGTCCGTCCAGGGCGTCCAGCGCGGCGTCGACGAGCAGCCGTTCCGAGCGGCCGTCGGAGGTGTCCATCAGGAAGCACCCGTTGGCGATGATCTGCAGCAGCGCGCCGTGGCGCCGCAACACGACCTCGCCGTAGGGGCCTTCCCGGCGATCGATGACTACAGGGATGTCGTACGAGGCAGTCATGGCTCCCATCCTGGCACTTTCACCAGAATGGGCAGCCGAATTAACCCTCGGGCGGTCAGAGGTTCAGTCCGTGCCGTTAAGGCAACACGGGGTCTTCGGCGTCGTCGGGGACGTCCGGCCGTGACGCCTCGACCGCCGAGATGGAGCGCGGCAGTGCGAACGGCAGTCGTCCCTGGGCCCGTGCCCGTCCGAAGGCGACGTCCAGGAGTGCCGCGTCGCTCGCGCCGTAGTCGGCGACCAGCGCGGCCGCCTTCGCGGCGATCTCGGGGAGGACGGCGGGCCGTTCGAGCTTGACGCACACCAGCGTGGGCACCGCGTCCAGAAGTCGCAGGACCTCCTTGAGCTCTTCCTCCGGGAAGGCCGGCGACCCCGAGTGGAAGAAGGACTCGAAGAGACCGGGGCGCTCCTCGTGGGGCGTGCGCAGCCGCAGGACCGCGAGGTCCGCGTCGACGGGATCGGCGACGACATTGCCGTACGCGGCGGCCGCTTGCTCGGAGATCCCCCGCACGTACAGGTTCGGGCGGCCTTCGAGGGGCAGCAGTGCGTGGTTGGTCAGGACGGTCAGCGAGCGGCGCTGGGCGGCCTCGCCGAGCGCGGTGAACTCGCCCGCCCCGACGGTCTCCTCCGCCCGGTCGGGGTCCACGTACGGGTTCTCGAAGAGGCCGAGTGTGAATTTCTCGCGCAGGAGTCGACGTACGGATTCGTCGACGCGTTCCTCCGTGACGCGGCCCGAGCGGACCAGTTCCACGATCACCTCGGGGCACTGCTCGCCGAGCACGGGCGCGTCGGTGAGTAGGCCCCAGTCGGTGCAGACGATGCCGTCGAAGCGGTTTCCTTGCTTCCTTCTTGCCTTGCTCGAGGCGACTTCTTGACGGGCTTCTTAAAGAAGGGGGCTGTTTGAAGGGGAGGGCTTACCTGACGGAGCGGATGAACCGAACGGCGAGCGCGCCCAGCACGGCGGCGATCGCGCCGAAGAGGAACAGCGCCCCGTAGTTGCGGCCCCCGCCGGTCGCCAGGAGCGCGGGGGCGGCGATCGGGACGAGGGACTGGGGCAGGGCGTTGCCGATGTTGAGGACGCTCATGTCCTTGGCCGACTCGTCGGGGTTGGGCAGCACCGCGGCGGCGAGCGCCGTGTCGACGGAGAGGTAGAGGCCCTCGCCGAGGAGTTCGCCGCCGTCATGGACGGCGTCCAGCTGCAGTGGGCCCTCGATCCCACGGGCGTCGACATGGCCGCCCGGATGCGGGCCTACCTCGACCGGCTGCTGCGCTCGATCACCGTCTCGGGCGCGGGGCTGCCCTCGGACGCACATACGGGACTGACGTGTTCGCACGCAGGGACCGACTCGGACGCGCGCACGGACTGACTCGGACGCGTGTGCGGAGACGGCGACCCCGGACGCCGTACACGCTTATCAGGTTGCTATGAATCGCCTCCCACGTGGCGTCGGTCATAGACAGCGGCGCCGCGAGCCCCCAAAGGTGGGGCGGGACGGAAGGAGCCCCTCACCTTGGACCGGAGCACGACCGCGACGGCGACGGCAGTGGCGACGACCACGGCCCCGACGGCCTCCTCGGCCGATGCCGCGCTCAAGGACCCACAGACGGGCAGGCTTCTCCTGGACGGGGTGCCGCGACAACGCGGCGCCACGGCCGTGTTGCCCGGCCCCCGCCCGGCGACGACACCCCCTGTACTCGCCCCTCCCGCCCTATCCGCTCCACCCGTCTCCCGCGCCCTCGCCCGGCTCGGGTCACTCCGTCCCTGGCGGCTGCTGCCCACCCCCACCGGAACGCCGTTCACCTTCGGTTACGCGGTCGTGCTCACCGTCACCGCGATGGTCACCGACTACGCGGACCCCTCCCTCGTCCACGCCTTGCAGCAGGGGTCCAGCACCGATGTCGCGCACCTCATACGCGAACCGGTGCTGGTGCTGCTGGCCAGCGCGCTGTGGATGGCGGGCGGGATCACCTCGCCGTACGCCATCGGGTTCGTGCTGGTGCTGACCGCGCTGGAGCGGCGGATAGGCGGCCTGCGGGCCGCCGGAGTCTTTCTGCTCGGGCACGTCGTGGCCACCCTGGCCACCGAGGTGCCCGTCGGCCTTTCCGTGCTGGTGGGAGACCTCCCCGACAGCTCCTTGCACCGCCTCGACTACGGCATCAGCTTCGGCGTCGCCACGAGCGTCGGCGCGCTCGCCGGGCTGCTGAGGCCCTGGCTGCGCTGGCCGATGCTGGTCGTCTTCGGCTCGATGGTCGTCGGGGACCTGCTCGAATTCGCCGACCCGATGACGGACTGGGGGCATGTGATGTCCCTGGCGATCGGGGTGTCGACCTGGCCGCTGGTCCGGGGCTGGCGCCGCGCCCGTACGGAGGCGGCCTCCAGCCCCGCCACCCCCGCCGCCGTACACACCGCTCAGACGCCCGGCACCGTCGCCGCCTAGCACCGCGGATGGTCCGGGTGTTCGCGGCGGGCCCCGTCCGGTCGGGTCACGTGGCCCGGGCCGCCGTCAGCCGTCGGGCCGGCTCCGGTACGCCGGGGCGGCGCTCCTGTTCCGCACTCGCCCCGTGGACCCTGTTGGTGAGCCGGTACGGGTCGGCGCGCAGGTCGTAGTACTCGCGGAAACCGTGCGCCGTGAGCCGGTCGTCGGTCCTGGCCGTGCCGAGCCCCCCGAGCCGGTCGACGGTCTCGGACCCGTCCCCGTCCGTCGCCGCCCACACCGCCGCCCCGAGTGCCGCCATGGCCGCCGCCCCGGCACCTACGACCGCCAGGCGCCGAGTCGAGCCCCGTCCCTGTTCCTGCCCTCGTACGGGAAGGGACGGCGGGCCGACGGCGTTGACCGCACCACAGGCGTTCGCCGCGTATCTGCGGCGGAGTGGCGCCGACCAAGAGGGAAGCGCGGCGGATACCCCGCTGACCTGCGCGGATGTCTCCGTGGCGCGGAGTCGAGAGAGCGATCGCTCACAGCGAACAGACCCTGGGGAACAATCCGGGGCTCACGTGCATTGAGTCGGCATAGCTCAACTTGACTGCCTAGGGAGAGATAATGGCTTCGACGTCCACACCGCTCACCCTGCCCGTGTTGCCGCTCGATGACGAGGTCGTGCTGCCCGGGATGGTGGTTCCGCTGGACCTGAACGACGCCGATGTGCGCGCCGCGGTGGAGGCCGCCCAGGCCGCCGCGCGGTCGGAGCCCGGCAAGCCGAAGGTGCTGCTGGTGCCACGCATCGACGGGGCGTACCCGAGCACGGGCGTGCTCGGCACCGTCGAGCAGGTCGGCCGACTGGCCGACGGCGACCCGGGCGCGCTGATCCGCGGCCGTGGGCGCGTGAAGATCGGCGCCGGGACGACCGGTCCTGGTGCCGCCCTGTGGGTCGAGGGCACCCGGGTCGACGAGACCGTGCCCGATCCGCTGCCCGGCCACGTCGCCGAGCTGGTCAAGGAGTACAAGGCCCTCGCCACCAGCTGGCTGCGCAAGCGCGGCGCCTGGCAGGTCGTGGACCGCGTGCAGGCCATCGACGACGTGTCCACCCTTGCCGACAATTCCGGTTACTCCCCGTTCCTGAGCACCGAGCAGAAGGTCACGCTGCTGGAGACCGCCGACCCGGTCGCCCGGCTGAAGCTCGCCACCGAGCAGCTGCGTGAGCACCTCGCCGAGCAGGACGTCGCCGAGTCCATCGCGAAGGACGTCCAGGAAGGCGTCGACAAGCAGCAGCGCGAGTTCCTGCTGCGGCGCCAGCTCGAAGCCGTCCGCAAGGAGCTGCGCGAGCTGAACGGCGACGCCAAGGAGGGCGAGGAGTCCGACGACTACCGGACCCGCGTCGAGGCCGCCGACCTCCCCGAGAACGTCCGCGAGGCCGCGCTCAAGGAAGTCGACAAGCTGGAGCGGTCCAGCGATCAGTCGCCCGAGGGCGGCTGGATCCGGACCTGGCTCGACACCGTCCTGGAACTGCCGTGGAACGAGCGGACCGAGGACGAGTACGACATCCAGGGCGCCAAGGGCATCCTGGACGCCGAGCACGCCGGTCTGGAGGACGTGAAGGAGCGCATCACCGAGTACCTGGCCGTGCGCAAGCGGCGTTCCGAGCGTGGTCTCGGCGTCGTCGGCGGGCGGCGCGGCGGTGCCGTGCTCGCGCTCGTCGGTCCGCCCGGTGTCGGCAAGACCTCGCTCGGCGAGTCCGTCGCGCACGCCATGGGCCGCAAGTTCGTCCGGGTCGCGCTCGGCGGCGTACGGGACGAGGCCGAGATCCGCGGCCACCGGCGTACGTACGTCGGCGCGCTGCCCGGTCGTATCGTCCGCGCCATCAAGGAGGCCGGGTCCATGAACCCGGTGGTCCTGCTGGACGAGATCGACAAGGTCGGCTCCGACTTCCGCGGCGACCCCGCCGCGGCGCTGCTCGAAGTCCTCGACCCCGCCCAGAACCACACCTTCCGGGACCACTACCTGGAGGTCGAGCTCGACCTCAGCGACGTGGTGTTCCTGGCGACGGCCAACGTGCTCGAAGCCATCCCGGAGGCGCTGCTCGACCGTATGGAACTGGTCCGGCTCGACGGGTACACCGAGGACGAGAAGGTCGTCATCGCCCGTGACCACCTGCTGCCGCGTCAGCTGGAGCGGGCCGGTCTGGAGAAGGAGGAGGTCGCGCTCGACGAGAGCGCGCTGCGCAAGCTCGCCGGGGAGTACACCCGGGAAGCGGGCGTACGCAACCTGGAGCGGGCCGTCGCACGCCTGCTCCGCAAGGTCGCGGCGCAGCACGAACTCGGCGAGCGGCAGCTGCCCTTCACGGTGACCGACGCCGATCTGCGCGGGCTCATCGGACGGCCGCACCACGTGCCCGAGTCCGCCCAGGACCCGGCCGAGCGCCGTACCGCGGTGCCCGGTGTCGCCACCGGTCTGGCCGTGACGGGCGCGGGTGGTGACGTCCTCTTCGTGGAGGCGTCGCTGGCCGACCCGGAGACCGGCGCGGCCGGTCTGACCCTGACCGGTCAGCTGGGTGACGTGATGAAGGAGTCGGCGCAGATCGCGCTCTCCTTCCTCCGCTCGCACGGCGCCGAGCTGGAACTGCCGGTCGGCGACCTGAAGGACCGGGGCGTGCACATCCACTTCCCGGCGGGCGCGGTCCCCAAGGACGGTCCGAGCGCGGGCGTCACCATGACGACGGCGCTGGCCTCGCTCCTGTCCGGCCGACTGGTCCGCACGGACGTGGCGATGACGGGTGAGGTCTCACTGACCGGCCGTGTCCTGCCCATCGGCGGGGTGAAGCAGAAGCTGCTCGCCGCGCACCGGGCGGGTGTCTCCACGGTCATCATCCCGAAGCGCAACGAGGCCGACCTGGACGACGTCCCGGCCGAGGTGCTGGAGAAGCTGGACGTCCACGCCGTCACGGACGTCCGCCAGGTCCTGGAACTGGCGCTGTCGCCGGCGATGAACGGCGCGACGTCGGAGGTTCCGGTAGCGGCGTGACGGACGCTGCCGGAAGGGAAGGCCCGGGTCCCGTGAGGGAGGCCCGGGCCTTCGCCGTGCCGTCAGCCGTTTGTGTCGGCTGTCGGCCGACATCGGTCGACTGAAATCTGAAATCTGAAATCTGAAATCTGTCAGCCGTCAGCCGTCAGCCGTCAGCCGCCATCGGCCATCGGTCAGCCGATGGCCAGCGCCCGCACCCGGTCCAGCCCGCCGTTGAACTTGTCGTGGTCACCGACCGTCGGTCCGGACGAGGTGTACTGCCACATCGTGTAGTACGCCCAGCCGGCCGGCAGCGTGCCGGGGTCGGCGGCGTAACGCGCGATCCACAGGGGGTTGGCGGAGGCGAAGCCGCCGTAGTTGCCGGTGCAGTCGCTCCACCAGCTGGTCGCCGTGTAGATCACGGCGTCCCGGCCGGTGCGCGCCTTGTACTGGGCGAGGAAGCTGCTGATCCAGCTCACCATCGCGCTCTGGGTCTTGCCGTAGCAGGCGGCCCCGTACGGGTTCCACTCGATGTCGAGCGTGCCCGGCAGCGTCCTGCCGTCGCCGGACCAGCCGCCGCCGTGGTCCACGAAGTAGTTGGCCTGGGTGGCGCCGCTCGTCGTGTCGGGGGTCGCGAAGTGGTACGCGCCGCGGATCATGCCGACGTTGTACGAGCCGTTGTACTGCTGGGCGAAGTAGGGGTTCGTGTAGTACGTCCCCTCGGTGGCCTTGGTGTAGGCCCACTTGACCCCGCTGCTCCACAGGGTCGACCAGGCGACGTTGCCCTGGTAGCCGCTGACGTCCACGCCTTCCGTCTGGGTGGCGTCACCGGTGGTGGGCGTGCCGGCCTGGCCGTCGTGCGCGAGGACGCCCATGCCCAGGCGGGCGGAGCCCCGGGCGGGTGTGTCGGCGGCCGAGGAGGGCGGGGCGGAGAGGGCGGAGAGCAGGGAGAAGGCGGCGAGCAGGGTTCCCAGCGCGAGCTGGCGCGGGCGGTGCGGCGTTCCGGATCTGTGCACGGGCATGACGTGCCTCCGAAGGGCTCGATGGAGCCAGGTGGGGGGAATGGTGCGGACATCCGTGCCGTGAGTGGGGGTCAGGTCCTCGTCGACCTGGCGGCATGGGCATGCCATTGGGTGCCTGTTCACGAAGCTACGCACGGGGAGAACGCGCTGGGAAGAGGGGCCGTGGGCTGCCGTTGGTCTACGCCTGAGAAATACTTACGGAGCTGTGGCTATGGCCACCTTTGGCGGAAACTTTCAGAGTCGGGAAACCGGGTGAGGGGCAGACGTGCGCGAGGACAGGAACGGAGGCCGGCGTCCGGCCGGCCTCGACGGGCCGGGCAGGGGTGTGGACCAGCCCGCCGCGCACGGCGGCCCGGACCCGGAGTTCCTCTCCCTGGAGCGCGAGTTGACCGTGTTCCTGCGCCGTGCCCGCGCCAACCAGGGCGAGATGGCCCGTGAGGTCCATCCGGACCTGGAGTCCGCCGCGTACGGACTCCTCGTACGCCTCGACGAGTGGGGCCGCCAGCGCGCCACCGAGCTGGCCGCCTACATCGGCGTCGGCAAAGCCACCATGTCCCGCCAGCTGCGCGCCCTGGAGGAGCTCGGCCTCGTCGCCCGTGAGCCCGACCCCGCCGACGGCCGTGCCTGGCTCGTCCACCTCACCGAGGAGGGCCGCGGCCGGGTCGGCCAGGTGCGCGAGGCGCGGCGCGCCCGGTACGTGAGCGAGCTCGCCCACTGGGATCCTCGCGAGGTCGCGGAGCTGGCGCGGCTGCTGCACCAGCTGAACCGCGGCATGGAGAAGTAGGAGGAGGCGGGCGTGGACCAGGAATTCCCCGCGCTGGAGCGGGAGCTGACCCTGCTGCTGCGGCGCGCCCGGGCCAGTTCGGGCGAGATGGCCCGCGAGGTCCACCCCGACCTGGAGGCCTCCGCGTACGGGCTTCTCTTCCGCCTCGACGAGTGCGGCCGCCAGCGCGCCACCGAACTGGCCGCCTACATCGGCGTCGGCAAGGCCACCATGTCCCGTCAGCTCCATGCCCTGGAGGAGCTCGGTCTGGTCGCCCGTGAGCCCGATCCCGTCGACGGGCGTGCCTGGCTCGTCCGCCTCACGGACGAGGGCCGGCACCGGTTCCGTACGGTGCGGGAGGCGCGCCGGGCACGGTACGTCCGTGAACTCGCGGGCTGGGACCCGCGCGAGGTCGCCGAACTGGCCCGGTTGCTCCACCAGCTGAACCGGGGCATGGAGAAGTAACACTCCGATCCGCCCCGCTCACCACTCCACGAAGACCACCGTCGCGTCGTCGTGCGTCTTGCTCCGCCTGAGCCGTGCCCGCGTCTCGGCGTCGGCCCGCTCCAGGGTCCGTACGCGGTCCACGAGGGACTGGGCGCCCTCCTTGCGGACGACGGTGAACAGGCCGCCCCAGTCGCCCTCCCCGAATTTCTCCACCCAACGGGTCGCCCCGTCCGTCAGGGCGGCCAGGGCACGGACCTCGGCCCGGGGCACGGTCCCCGTCACCGCCCGGGCCGCGACCGAGGGATCGGCGGCGGCCGTGAAGAAGCCCCCCTCCTTGTTGCGGACGGTCGCGTCGGCGATCGCGTCCGAGGCGAGAGAGGCGCGGGGGACACGGGTGAGGCGGTCGTCCAGGACCGGTGTCACCTCGCCCGCGGGGGACTCCAGCAAAAGGGCGGAGTCCGAGAGGACCAGGTACTCGACGAGGTCGGCAGACCAGCGGGCGAGGACCACGGTTGCCTGGGGCGTGCGTGGGTGAGAAAGGTCACAGGTGTCGGAGTGGGCCTCGGAAGTGCGCCGGATGGACCGGGAAAGGATCTCCGTCAAGGTCAGATCCCGGCGGGAAACGGACAGTTCGGTCAGGGCTCCGCCGAGGTGTGCGGAGAACCAGTGGACGGAATGCAGACAGCCGTCGTCGCCCGGCGGGGGAGTCACGCCGTCGAGGACGACCAGTGATCCTCCTTGTCCTGACGCCGGAAGGCCGACCGATGCGAAGTCCTCATTGGGGCGGGCCGGGTCGCCCGGCTCTGAGACGAGTTCGGTGCGCATTCAGCCAGTCTGCACGAGCCCTTCACAAGGTCCACGAAAGGCTGGCAACGGTCGCAGGACCGGTGCCGACCAGCAGCTCAGCCGCCGGGTTTGGCATGGAATGATCGACTCCGGCAAGGCGTGGCGGCGAATACTGCCAAAGCGCGCCGCAGACGTCCAACCGGCCCGCCGCGCAGGGGGGTCGCACGCGCCACAGGAACTTGCCCGCCAACTCCCGTCCGGGGTTCACTCCTTCGGGTGGCGGGCCGGATGATGCGGGACCACTGCCCACCGGCACTGGGAGGGTCGGGAGCCGATGGGACACCCCCTGCTCGAGCGAAGTCGAGAGCTTGGGGAGGGCGGACGCCCAGTTGACGGAACGTCACCCGGGACCTCGGGTACACGAGTCAGGAATGCGAGCACCGGTGCAGAAGATGCGGTCTCGGCGCACAGGCAAGCAGGCGGCCTCCGGAGCCGGGCAGTCGGCCTCCGAAGGGGGCGCGGAGCGCACGCCGGGTGCCGCGGGGCAGACCCCTGCGGGCAAGGGCCGCTCCGCTCACGTGCGTAATCGGCTGATCGTCGCCGTGGCGGTCGTCGCGGCCGCCATCGTCGGCGCCGGAGCCCCCACGGTCCTCGCGGCCTCCGAGCAGCTGAACGACTCCCAGAACCTGGTGACGCTCGCCGGGCGGACCCAGCAGGCGCTGACGCTCGCCCACTCGCTGGCCGACGAGCGCGACGAGGTCACCTCGTACATCGCCGCGGGCCGGCCGAAGTCCAAGGCGCCCTCCGAGCAGCGCAGCGCCCGGGTCGACCGGCAGGTCGACGAGGTGCGGGCGGACGCGGACGCGCCCGCCGTCCTCCTGAAGGACCTGGACGGCATCGGCACCGCCCGCAGAGCGGCGCTCACCGGCAAGAGCACCGCTCTCGAAGCGCACGAGGCGTACTCAGACGTCATCACCGAACTCCACGCCCTCGCCGAGGACCTGGCCGAGCAGCTGCCGCCCCGCGCGGGCTCCGGCGCGCACGCCCTCGCCGAGCTGGACTCCGCGGTCCAGCAGTCCGCTGCCGCCCGCGGACTGCTCCTCGCGGCCCTCAACATCCCGCGCACCACCCAGACGGTCATCAACCCCGTCACCGGCCTGGCGTCCACCATCAGCAGCTCGTCCTCCGCCGGCGCAAAGCAGCGCGACGCGCTCAGCGCCGCCGCCCAGCAGGCCCGGCTCCGCTCGGACGCGGCCCTCGCGGACTTCCGCGGGACGGCCCCCACGGACGCCAAGGACTCGTACGACTCCACGGTCACCGGACCCGACGTCACGACCGCGGACAAGTACCTCACCGACCTCACCGACCAGCCGACGCTCTCCGACTCCGAGCTCGACTCCAGCACGAACAAGGTGGACGCGGCGCTCTCCGCCCGCGTCGAGCTGATGCGCGGCGCCGAGTCCTCGCTCAACGACCACCGCACCAAGGACCTGGAGCAGCTGCGGGACGACGACGTCACCGCGCTGGAGATCCGGATCGCCCTCATCGGCACCCTGCTGCTGGTAGCGGTCGGCGTCTCGATGGCCATGGCCCGCACGCTCACCCGCCCGCTGGCCGTGCTGCGCCTGGGATCGGCCCGCCTCGCCGCGGACCCGGGAGCGCAGGAGCCGGTCAAGTTCACCGGCCGCAACGACGAGTTCGCCCAGGTGGTCCGCTCCGTCAACGCGCTGCACGCGCACGCCGCCGCGCTCCACGAACGGCTGACCACCCTCGAGGCGGACCGCAAGCACCTCATCGGGCAGCGCCAGCTGATGGCCGACGAGCGCGACAGGCTGCGCTCGGAACTCGCCGACGCGGCGGCCCACCTGGAGCAGGTCCGCGGCACCATCCACGGCACCTTCGTCAACCTCGCGCTGCGCACCCTCGGCCTGGTCGAGCGGCAGCTCGGGGTCATCGAGGGCCTGGAGGAGCGCGAGCAGGACCCGGACCGCCTCGGCACGCTCTTCAAGCTGGACCACTTCGCGACCGTCATGCGGCGCCACAGCGAGAACCTGCTCGTCCTCGCCGGCCACGAGCACGTCCAGCACCACGCGGGCCCCGTCCCGCTGGTCGACGTCGTACGGGCCGCGGTCAGCGAGATCGAGCGGTACGAGCGCGTCCGTATCGCCGTGTTGCCGCCGCACGCGCACCTCGCCGGGTTCGCCGCGGACGACCTCTCGCACCTGGTGGCCGAACTCCTGGAGAACGCCTCCTCGTTCTCTCCACCCGACCTGCCCGTCGAGGTCTCCGGCTGGCTGCTGGAGAACGGCGAGGTGATGCTCTCCGTGCAGGACGAGGGCATCGGCATGGCCGCCGACCGGATGACCCAGCTCAACGCCCGCCTCTCCGCGTTCGACCCGGAGGACGCCTACGACCAGGAGAGCGGCGAGGGACTCGGGCTCGGCCTGTACGTGGTGGCCCGGCTCGCTCACCGGCACGGTGTCCGCGTACAGCTGCGGGAACAGAAGCAGGGCGGCACCGCGGCCGTGGTCGTCCTCCCCAGGACGCTGCTCGCGACCGCCCCCGCCGTCACGGTCCCCTCGGCCTCCCCGGTCGCCGGAGCCGCCCCCTCGGTCGTCCTCCCGGGCGCCGACGCGGAGGTCAACTCGAACGTGATGCGAGGCCGTTCGGCCCTCACGGCACGGGGCCAGGCGAGCCCGGCCGTGCCGACCGCCCCCGCCGGTGACGAGGACCCGCTGATCGCCGCCGCGGAGGAGGCCGTACGCGCGGACGCCGCCGCTGAGGAGGCCGTACGGTCGGACGCCGCCGCGCAGCAGGCGGCATACGCCCCCGAGCCGACGCCCTCCGAGACCACCATGGAGCTGCTGGCACCGCTGGTCCCGCCGGACGAGCCGGTGGCTCCGGCGCACGAGCCCGCGGTGTCCGCCCCCACGGCCGACCCCTACGCCATCGGCCCCGACTCCCACGAACGGGTGTCGGACGAGGAGACGGAGCGGGTCACCGACAAGGGACTGCCCAAGCGGACGCCGAAGATCTCGGCGCCCGCACCGGTTCCCCGGCCGCGCGCCGGTGGTGTGGACGCCGAGGCGCTGCGGCGCAGGCTCGGCGGCTTCCACCGGGGCGCGACGGAGGGCCGCCGCGACGTGGAGGCCGAGATCGCCGAACAGACGGCCCAGACGCCCACCCCGCACCACACCGCACGGAACACCGCGCAGGACCAAGCGCAGGACGCGGTGCGCCGGCAGGACGCAGTAGACGCATCGGGGGGCACAGTCGAGGAGGCAAGCAGTTGACCGCGCCCAGTACCTTCGGCCTGAGCAGTGAAGCTCGCAATCTGCACTGGCTGTTGACGAACCTCGTCGAGGAGGTGCCGGGCCTCCAGTCGGTCGCGGTCGTCTCCTCCGACGGTCTGCTGCTGCTGTCCTCCGACCCCGGGAGGAACGCGGAGGCCCGCACCGGGGCGGAGGCGCGCCCCACCGGCCCCAAGGGATCCTCCGCGGACCTCGCCACCATCGTCTCCGGCATCGGCAGCCTCACCATCGGCGCCGCCAAGCTGATGGACGCGGGCGGGGTGAAACAGACGATGGTCGCGATGGACGAGGGCAGCCTCTTCGTCATGTCGATCAGCGACGGCTCGCTGCTCGGGGTGCACGGCGCCCCGGACTGCGACATGAGCGTGGTGGCGTACCACATGGCGCTGTTCGTCGGCCGCGCCGGGCACGTCCTGACGCCCGAACTCCGCAGCGAGCTACGCCAGTCACTCGAAGCCAAGCCGACGGGGAGTGCCCAGTGAGTTCTTCCTCCGCGCCCAAGCTCCCCATACGTGGCGGGGACCGCAAACCGGCCCGCGTGCGCCCGTACTCGCTCACCGGCGGCCGTACCCGTTTCGGGCACGTGCTGCTGGTCGAGACGTTCGTGGCGGCGCTCGAGGCCCCCGAGGAGCGCAAGGAGCTGACCAACGGCTCCCTCGCGACCCGGGTGATGCCCGAGATGCGGGCCATCGTCGAACTCTGCCGCCGGATGCGTACGGTGGCCGAGATCGCCGCCCTCCTCAGGATGCCGCTGGGCGTGGTCCGCGTGCTCCTGAGCGACCTGGCGGACCAGGGAAAGATCCGTGTGTACGGAACAGGTCACGGCCCGGGACAGCCGGACCGCGCTCTGCTGGAAAGGGTGCTGAATGGACTCCGTCGTCTCTGAGGGTGCGCCGAGAACGGCCTCCCCCGCCTCGGCTCCGATGCCTCTGGCCCCGGTGCCGCTGCCCGAGTCCGACGAGAACCTCCAGGCCTGGCAGACCGACCGCACCCGCGCCCCGATCGCGACGAAGATCGTGGTGGCGGGCGGCTTCGGCGTGGGCAAGACCACGCTGGTGACCGCGGTCTCCGAGATCACGCCTCTCCAGACGGAGGCGCTGATGACCCAGGCCAGCGAGGAGACGGACGACCTCACCGGCACCCCGGACAAAGTGACCACGACCGTGGCCATGGACTTCGGCCGCATCACACTCGACGACGACCTGGTCCTGTACCTCTTCGGGACGCCGGGCCAGCAGCGGTTCTGGTTCATGTGGGACGACCTGGTGCGCGGCGCGATAGGCGCCGTGGTCCTCGCCGACACCCGCCGCCTCAAGGACTGTTTCCCGGCGCTCGACTACTTCGAGAGCTGCGGACTGCCGTACGTCGTCGCGGTCAACCACTTCGACGGCAGCGAGCGGTTCGACGCCGACGACGTGCGCGAGGCCCTCACGGTGCCCCCACACATACCTGTCATGATCATGGATGCCAGGCGCCGGATCTCGGTCGTCGAGACCCTGCTCGCGCTGGTGGGGCACGCGCTCGACGCGAGCCCCGAATAAGACGTACACGGAGTTAGGACGCGCATGCGGAAGATACTCGTCGTCGGAGCCGGTCAGTCCGGACTCCAGCTTGCCCTCGGCCTCCAGTCGCACGGGTACGAGGTCACCCTGATGTCGAACCGGACGGCGGACGAGATCCGCACCGGCCGCGTCATGTCGACGCAGTGCATGTTCCACACGGCACTCCAGCACGAGCGCGATCTCCAGCTGAACTTCTGGGAGTCCCAGGCCCCGAAGATCGAAGGACTCGGCGTCTCGGTCGCCGCCCCCGGCTCGCACGACCCCGGTCCGACCCAGCGGGCGATCGACTGGGTGGGCAGGCTCGACGGCTACGCGCAGTCGGTCGACCAGCGGGTGAAGATGGCCGGCTGGATGGAGACCTTCGCCCAGCGCGGCGGCCAACTGGTCATCCACGGCGCGGCGGTCTCCGACCTGGACTACTTCTCCCGTACGTACGACCTGGTCCTGGTGTCGGCCGGCAAGGGCGAGCTGGTCTCCATGTTCGGCCGGGACGCCGCCCGTTCCCCGTACGCGCAGCCGCAGCGCGCCCTCGCCGTCGCCTACGTCCACGGTCTGGGCCCGCGCCCCGAGCACCCCGACTACGACGCGGTCCGCTGCAACCTGGTGCCCGGCGTCGGCGAGCTCTTCGTCATGCCGACCCTCACCACCTCCGGCCGTGCGGACATCCTCTTCTGGGAGGGCATACCCGGCGGCCCGGTCGACGCCTTCAACGGCATCAAGGACCCCGCCGAACACCTCTCCCTGACCCTGGAACTCATGGAGAAGTTCGTGCCGTGGGAGTACGCCCGGGCCACCAAGGTCGAACTCACCGACGCCAACGGAACACTGTCCGGACGCTACGCCCCCACCGTCCGCAACCCGATCGGCCGCCTCCCCGGCGGCGGCCTGGTCCTGGGCGTCGCCGACGTGGTCGTCGCCAACGACCCGATCACCGGCCAGGGCTCCAACTCCGCCTCCAAGTGCGCGGCGGCGTACCTCGGCGCGATCCTCGAGCACGAGGACAAGGAGTTCGACGAGGCGTGGATGCGGTCCGCGTTCGACCGGTACTGGGACACGGCCCAGCACGTGACGAAGTGGACGAACGCCATGCTGGGCGTGCCGCCGGAGCACGTGCTCAACCTGATCGGGGCCGGGGGTCAGATTCCGGCGGTGGCGCATCGTTTCGCCAATGGGTTCAACGACCCGGCGGACTTCGAGAACTTCTTCTATGAACCGGCTAAGACGGAGGCGTACCTCGCTTCCGTGACGGGGGCCTGACCTGTTTTTCTGGGTGCGGGGAGTCCGCGGCTGGTCGCGCGGTTCCCCGCGCCCCTCAGGGGCGCGCCCCTAACGGGACGCGACTCTTGGCGGTGTGTAGTGCCGCAGGAGCTTTCCGTCCGGGTCCGGGCGGACGGCTCCGAGCAGCGGGTTGGCGGCGATGGGGGAGACCTTGACGTCGGTTCCCGGTCTCGGGGCCTGTACGACCAGGCCGTCCCCCAGGTACAGGGCGACATGGGTGGCCTCGGGGAAGTAGATCACCAGATCCCCGGGGCGGAGCTCGCTCAGCGGAATGTGGGGCAACTGGGCCCATTGCTCCTGGCTGGTCCGGGGGATGGGCCGCCCGGCGTGCCCCCAGGCCTGCGAAGTGAGCCCCGAGCAGTCGTACGCCCCGGGACCCTCGGCCCCCCACACGTACGGCTTGCCGATCTGCTCCACGGCGTACCGCACCGCCTTCTCGCCCTCCCGTGTGGGCGGTCGCGCACTGCTGAGCGCCCCTGACGCCACGAACTTCTGCTGCGCCTCGGTGACTCCCGACTTCTCCAGCCGGGCGAGCTTGGCGAGCTGACCGGGGCTGAGCGAGGCGAGCAGCACCTCGACGTCCTTGAGCCGCCCCCGCACCTCGTCGCGCTCCTTCTTCTGCCGTTCGGCGAGGGAGAGTTGATCATCGAGCGCCTTGCGCGCCTTCCGTGCGAGACCGTCGGTCCTGCGCTCCGTCTCCTGCAGCCGGTCGACGGTCTCGAACCGCTCCTGCGCCAGCTGCCCGATCACATGCCCCTCGTCCAGGGCGTGCTGCGGATCACGGGCGAGCAGCAGCCGTACGTACGACGAGATCTCGCCGCTGTTCTGGTACTCCTGCCGGGCGAGCCGCCCCGCCGCCGTGCGGCTGTCGTGCAGCGACAGGCGGGCCTTGGCGAGGTTCCCATCGAGCCGGGCGACCTCGGCCTTCTGCTTCTTCAGCTTCTCCGCGGTGGCGTTGTACGTCTCGGTGGCGCGCTCCGCGTCCTGGTAGAGCTGCTGAAGATCCGTCAGTAGGTGAGTCACGGAACGCTCTTCGGCCCCGGGGTCCGGCGCGGCCACCGCCGCCGGCGCGGCGGCCAGCAGCACCCCCGACGCCATCGCGGCCGTACAGGCCAGACGTACAAGCCTTCCTGACACTTCATCACCTCCGGTGCCGAGGTGGTACCTCCACCTCGCACCGGCAGGATCAGGGAGGCGCATCCCGAGCGCGCGCCGACTGACCGGTTCGGCCCAAGAACCTCACTCGTCGGCGTGGGACTCCGGCGTGGCTCCCGCACTCTTGCCGCCGGGCTTGGACCAGGGCCACTTGCGCCCGCTCCCCGCGTCGCCCGAGGGGTCGTACTCGTACTTCCACGCCTGATGCAGCCCCAGTCGCTTGCTCACGCGCGCCTGGACGCGCCGGTAGACGAGCACGGTCGGCGGGCCGCCGTCGGCGTCCGGAACGGGGACGCGGTACACCTTCGGCGGGTGTCCGGTCAGACCGAGCAGGACGGGCAGCACACGCCCGTCCAGCGGGCCGCCCTCGAAGGGGGTGTCTTCGCTCTTCACGGCACCAGTGTCACAAACGCACCCGTCACAACAGCCGCGCGGCATCACCGATCACCGGAAGAACCGCCCGGGCCAGCTTCCCCAGGGATCCTTCCCGCCCCTCCAGGACGAGCGCGGCCCGCACCACGCGGGCGGTCTGCGGATCACGTGCGGCACTGACCACGAGCATCGCCACGAACTGCTCCACGAGCCAGTCCCGCAGCTCGTCCAGCGGCGGCTCCTTGCCCCCGTCCAGCCAGCTCAGCGAGGCGCCCTCCACCGCCGTGATCCACATCCGCACGGTCATGCGCAGCCGTCGCCCCGGATCCTTCACGCCCAGATGATCCAGAATGTGCTCTGCCGCCGCCCGCCGCACGCCGTCCACTATGGCCGTCGTCCTGGAGGTCTCGACGACACTGCCTCCCTGAAGCAACGCGGTGAACCCGGCGTCGTGCTGGTCCACGAACGCCAGGTACCGATCCAGGGCCCGGGCCAGCCGCTCGCTCAACGGCCCCTCGGGGGGCTCCGCGAAACAGTGCTCCAGATCCTCCGCGGCGGACCGCAGGGCAGCCTCGTACAGCTGCTGCTTGCCGCCCGGGAAGTACCGGTACACCAGAGGCCGTGACACGCCCGCCGCCTCCGCCACGTCATCGAGCGAGACCTCCTCGGGTGCCCGGTGCGCGAAGAGGGACAGTGCCGCTTCGAGGAGCTGCGAGCGCCGCTCCTCGACACTCAGCCGACGGTATGCGGGGGTGGGAGCCTGCGAGGTCATATCGGCAGCGTAACGGCCAGGACACGAGCCCCCACTCACCCGCAGCCGCCGGACTGCGCGAGGGGTCGTGGCGGTACGTCGCAAGCCCGTCGCTCACGTTCGGATCGAGCAGCGGCTCCCTTGCCCGGCCCACGTCCGATCCGGCGGCGGCTCGGCGTACCGCCACGGCCCCGACCCACCACGGCCACCGGGCGCCCCGCCCTCAGGCCAGCAGCCCCGACGCCTTCCACAGCCGCCGTCCGACTCCCCGCAGCACCCCGATGTCGTCCAGGAAGTCGGTCAGCCGCTTGGCGCCGGTCTGCATGACCTCCCGCCGGTGCCCGCTCGCCCGTACCTGCGCCACGGCCTCCCGCTGGTCGAGGCCGACGTTCGTGTAGACCTCGGGATTGACGAAGGCGACGGAGAAGATCCGGGCGAACTCTCCCGACGTCACCCGCGTGAACTCCTGCGACCACCGCGGCGCCGTCACCATCTGCCGCCGCAGCTCCTCCCGCGCGTACCGCACGTGCCGCGCCTCCTCCACCACGTGGATGCGGGTGACCCCCCGTATCAGGCTCTGCACCCGCTCGTCCGGAAAGGTCAGCCGCTGCATCCAGTCGAGGATCTCCTCGCCGAGCAGGGTCGCCGTGAAGGACCCGGGCGTGGTCGAGATGGTCTTGAAGACCCGCCCCAGATTCAGATGCGTCCGGCTCACCGGGTAGTACGGCGTTCCACCGTGCGAGATCAGCCGGGCGAACATCTTCGAGTGCCGGCACTCGTCCTCGATCTCGGTCAGCGCATAGCGCACATGCGCACTCGTCGCAGCCTTGTCGTAAATGTGCCGCACCAGCAACTGCATCAGAATGATCTCGAACCAGATCCCCAGCGAAGCCAGCGCGGCGGCCTCGTGGTGCGAGAGCAGAACCCGCTGCTCCTCGCCCATCCGCTTCCACAGCGGGGTGTCGTACAGGGACACCAGCTCCGGCGGCCAGAACCACTTGCCCTCCTCGAAGGGCGCGTCCCAGTCCAGCTCCTTGTCCGGGTCGAAGGAGTGCTTGGCGGAGGAGTCGAGCAGCCGCTCGGCGACCTGCTCCCGGTCCTTGAGCAGACCGAGCGCATCGCGCAGCACGTCCACTTCCGTCACGGTCGTCATGGCTGTTCCCACCTCGTCGTACGGGGTCCAGTACGGGATCCATCCGGGTTACCGGCGGTCACGACTTATGAGACTGCTTGTCAGCAAGCTCGTCAATCCCTTGCGCGCGACTTGTTGACGACGCGTCTACCTCGTGTGAGCCTGCGATGTATGCCGACGCACGAGCTGTACGCCAAGGACCCGGGAGACCCCCTCTGGCAGGTACCGGCCTCAGGGGCGGCACGCTTCAGCTGGGAGTACGACGACGGTCGCGACCGACTCCTCGCCCTGTACCAGAAGGGCAAGGACAAACAGTGGGACGGCCAGAAGAGAATCGACTGGGACCTGGAGGTCGACCCCCACGACGCTCTCGGTACCCCCGACGAGGCGATGACCCTCTACGGGACCCCGTACTGG
Source organism: Streptomyces diastatochromogenes (assembly GCA_001550305.1). GTDB lineage: Bacteria > Actinomycetota > Actinomycetes > Streptomycetales > Streptomycetaceae > Streptomyces > Streptomyces mirabilis_D. Next base: position 3,218 of record LRTP01000098.1, on the reverse strand, counting down.
GCGAAGATGACCGACCGGGACAAGGGCGAGCTGCGCAAGCACTACGCGTCCTGGCAGTTCAGCCAGTTCCTGCACGGTGAGCAGGGGGCCATGGTCTGCGCCGCGCGCATCGTCGAGTCGGTCCCCGACCTGGACGCGAAGTTCTACTCGGCCACCCAGACCATGGACGAGGCCCGCCACGCCGAGATCTACGCCCGCTTCCTGCAGGAGAAGATCGGGATGCTCTACCCGATCAACGACAACCTGCGGTCGCTCCTCGGTGACACCCTCCGGGACTCCCGCTGGGACATGCCGTACCTCGGGATGCAGGTACTCATAGAGGGCCTGGCCCTGGCGGCCTTCGGCATGATCAGGGACACCACCGACAAGCCCCTCCCCAAGCAGATCCTCGCCTACGTGATGCAGGACGAGGCCCGCCATGTCGCCTTCGGCCGGATGGCGCTGCGCGACTACTACACACAACTCTCCGACGCCGAACTCCGCGAACGCGAGGAATTCGTCATCGAGGGCTGCTACTTGATGCGGGACCGGCTGCGCGGCGTCGAGGTCCTGGAGAACTTCGGCATTCCCAAGGCCGAGGCCGAGGAATACAGCGAACAGTCCGAATTCCTGCGCCTCTTCCGCCAGTTGCTCTTCAGTCGCATCGTCCCGTGCGTCAAGGACATCGGCCTGTGGGGCGAACGCCTCCAGCGGGCGTACGTCGACATGGGCGTCTTCGAGATGGGCGACTCCAACCTCGACCTCCTGATGGCCCAGGACGAGGAGGTGGCCGAGCGGTTGGACGCGGAGCGGTTCGCGGCGGAGGAGAGGGAGCGGGTGGCGGAGGTGACGGAGATGATCGAGAAGGGCGAGGGCTCGTAGGACGAACCGCCAGAGACGGCCTGCCCGAACGTGCGTGCGCCGGTCCACTCGGACCGGCATGCTCACATCATGACATCCGCCCCGAACCCCCATTTCACGCCACGCGTCCTGGCCCGCCGCAGTCTGGAGGGTCTGGCCCTGGGTGACGCCTTCGGCGAACGCTGGTTCCCCCTCTTCCGCGACCGCCCCCAGGCGTACGAGGAGATCCGCGCCCGGCGCACCCCCGAGGAACCGGACTGGCACTGGACGGACGACACGGCGATGGCACTCGGCATCTTCCGTGTCCTCGACGAACACGGCGAGATCCGGCAACCGGAACTGGCCCAGGCCTTCGCCCTCGGCTACGACGCCGACCCGGCCCGGGGCTACGGCTACGGCATGCACCAACTGCTCCCGCGCCTCCTCCAGGAGCCGGACCGCTGGGCGGAACTGGCACGCGGACTTTTCGACGGCGAGGGCAGCCTCGGCAACGGCGCGGCGATGCGGGTGGCCCCGTTGGGCGCCTGGTTCCGACGCGACCTGCGCCTGGTGATCGCACAGGCGACGCTGTCGGCGGAGGTGACCCACGCCCACCCGGAGGGCATCGCGGGCGCGGTGGCGGTGGCCGTCGCGGCGGCGTTGTCGACTCGTTGGGACCTCGATATCGGCACGGTCGTCGAGGCCACGCCCGACAGCGCCGTCCGCGAGGGGCTGCGGCGCGCCGCGAGCCTTCCCTTCACCACCGAACCCTGGAAGGCCGCGGACATCCTCGGCAACGGCCAGCGCATCCGCGCCGACGACACCGTCCCCTTCGCCGTCTGGTGCGCCGCCCGCCACCCCGACGACCTGACCTCGGCCTTGTGGAGCACGGCGGAGGGCTTCGGCGACGTCGACACGACCTGCGCCATCACGGGCGGCATCGTGGGCGCCCGTACGGGAGTGGGGAACGTACCCGAGGAATGGCTGAGCCGCCGCGAGGCGGTACCCGGCGCCGCATAGGCCGCGCCGGGCACCGCGTCAGTTGTTCCAGCTCTCGTCGTACGGGTCGTGCGGGGTCGGGACCGGTTTGGCCGCGGTGACGTCGAGGAACGGGATGCGGCCGTCGTTGACGGGGTCCTTGGTCTGCTTGGCGGTGTAGGTACCGGTGACCTGGAGCCAGGTGTCGGGCTGAAGGACGGGCGGGATGGTGCCGGTCAGGCCGATCTTGACCGGTTGGGCGTCGGCGGCACAGCAGTTGAGGGCCATCCGGACCAGGTACGGGGTGCCGTCCTTGGCGAGGGCGACGAAGCCGGTGACTTGGACCCGACGGTGGGCCAGGGTGCGGCCGTGGTCGTAGGCGGCGCGGCCCGCGTAGTCGACGACGCCGAGCGGGAGCGGGTCGGTGGCCGGCAGGGACGGGTAGGCGAGGGGCGCCTGCAGGGCCGTACCGGCGTGCATGGCGCTGTAGGAGCCCAGCGAGGGCGGGGAGACCAGGATCAGGGCGAGGAGGGGGAGGACGAGGAGCCAGGCGACCCGGGGTTCGCGGTGGACGTGTCCGTGTCCGTGCCCGTCACCGTCGCCGGCTTCACCCCGGCCCCGTCGCTCGTACCAGACCGTCGCCACCGCCGCCATGATCAGCACGACCCCGGCGGCCAGCAACAACGGCCGCAACCCCGCCTTGACGTAGCGCAGGTAGAGGTCGGTGAGTCCGGCGTGCAGGACCGCCGCGCCGACGAGGAACAGGACCGCCGCCTGTGCCTGCCGGTTCACAGCAGCACCGTCCCGACGAGGACCGAGCCGAGGACGGCGAGGGCGAAGGTGGCGGGCGCGAACCGCAGGGCGAACCCGCGGCCGAACGTGCCCGCCTGCATGGCGAAGAGCTTCAGGTCGATCATCGGTCCCACCACGAGGAAGGCCAGCCGCGCGGTCAGCGAGAACTGGGTCAGCGAGGAGACGACGAACGCGTCGGCCTCGGAGCAGATGGACAGCAGCACGGCGAGGACCGCGAGGGCGAGGATCGCCACCACCGGGTTGGCGGCCGCGGCGTGCAGCCAGGTCGCCGGGACGACGGCCTTCAGCGTGGCCGCCGCCATCGCCCCGATGACGAGGAACCCGCCGGCGTGCATCACGTCGTGCCGTACGGAATCCCAGAACGCGGCACCCTTGGCGAGCCCCTCGTGCGAGGGCCGGGCCGGCGGACGCATCCAGTCCGCCCGCCCCAGCCGCTGCCACAGCCACCCCATCACGCAGGCCACGAGCAGACTCGCCACGAACCGGGCGACGACCATCTCGGGGTTGCGGGGGAACGCGACGGCGGTGGCCGTCAGCACGATCGGGTTGATCGCGGGCGCCGACAGCAGGAACGCCAGCGCCGCCGCGGGCGTGACCCCCCGCCGTAC
>LRTP01000978.1 GCA_001550305.1 Streptomyces diastatochromogenes | reverse complement strand
GCGCGAGCACCGGGCGGACCTCTCCGGGCGCGTCCGCGTCCACCTCGGCGACGCCGTCGCCGACGGCACCGCGGTCCCCGTCGGCAGGGACCCCCACCCCTTCCACCACCGCCACCACCAGCCCCACCGCGACCGCGACCACGGGTCGCGGTGCCGGCAACGGCAACCCCGGCCACGGCCGGGGCGCCACCAAGCGGCCGAAGTAGCCGCCGGTCCCGACGGGGTTCTGTCCGTGCCACGGCAGGCCCCGCGGTGGAGTTCGCCCCCGGTCGCTCGCCCGCGTATACGACACGCCCCGTCCCGCCGCTCCGGCATGCCCATGGCCGGAAACCGCTCCTTGTCGCTCCCGTCCCCTCGATTGACAATGCGCATGACAAAACTGGAAGTGGCCGGAAGATCTCCGGTCGCCCAAGTCGCAAGAGGGGACCCCCACATGAGAAAGCCTCTCGTCGCCGCGCTCTTCGCCCTGGTGATCACCGGGGCGGGCGTGGCACCCGCGGTCGCGGCACCCGCACCCGCGGCGGCGTCCACGTCCGCGTCCACGTCCGCGTCCACGTCCACGTCCGCGTCCACGTCCGCGTCCACGTCCGCGTCCACGTCCGTGTCCGCGGTCAAGGCGGACACGAAGGCGGCGGCGCCGACCCTCCAGGCCGTCAGCCTCGCCGGGACCGTCGCGCTCAGCAACTGCTCCGGCTCCGTCATCCGCTTCCCCAACTCCGCGGACAGCGACCCGGCGCTCGTGCTCTCCAACGGCCACTGCCTGGAGACGGGCTTCCCGGCGCCCGGTGAAGTGATCGTCGACCAGGCGTCCAGCCGTACCTTCGGCCTGCTCAACTCCGCCGGCACCCGGGTGGCCACCCTGCGGGCGAGCAAGGTCGCGTACTCGACCATGACCGACACGGACGTCACGATCTACCAGCTCACCAGCACCTACACGACGATCAAGAACTCGTACGGCATCAGCGCGCTGACCGTGCAGGACACGCACCCGACCGTCGGCACCGCCATCACGGTCGCCTCCGGTTACTGGAAGCGGCTCTACAACTGCAGCATCGACGGGTTCGCGTACCGCCTCAAGGAGGGCGACTGGACCTGGAAGGACTCCATCCGCTACACCTCCGCCTGCAACACCATCGGCGGCACCTCGGGTTCGCCGGTCATCGACCAGGCCACCGGCAAGGTCGTCGCCGTCAACAACACCGGTAACGAGGACGGCGAGACCTGCACGGTGAACAACCCCTGCGAGGTCGACGCGAGCGGCAACGTCACCATTCACCCGGGCATCAACTACGCCGAGGAGACCTACCAGATCCCGGCGTGCTTCACGACCGGCAACAAGCTCAACCTGAGCGCGAGCGGGTGCACCCTGCCCAAGCCGTGATGCCTGTGCGGCGGCGGGCGGTCACCGGGGAGTCCGGCGGACCGCCCGCCCCGCCAGTACGTCCGTCCGTCGCCCGTCCTCGATCACGAACCGGCCGTCGATCACGACGTACGGGATGCCCGTGGGGAGTCTGCGCGGCTCCTCGAACGTCGAGCCCGCCGCGACCGTGGCCGGGTCGAAGAGGACCAGGTCGGCGCGGTACCCCTCGCGGACCAGACCGCGGTCGGGCAGCCGCAGCCGGGCGGCCGGACGACCGGTGAGATGGGCGACGCACTCCTCCAGGGAGAGGTCGCCCAACTCCCGTACGTACTTCCCCAGATACTGCGGGAACGTGCCGTACGCGCGCGGGTGCGGCTTGTCGCCGCGCAGGATGCCGTCCGAACCGCCGGTGTGCACGCGGTGCCGCATGATCGCGCGGACGTTCTCCTCGTGGCCTACGTGCTGGAGGATCGTCGGGCCCAGGCGGTCGTCGAGGAGCAGGCGGCGGGCGGTCGTCCAGGGGCTCTCGCCGAGCCGGTCGGCGGACTGCCGGACCGTGCTGCCGACGTACGACGCGAGGGCCGGGTCGGTGACCCCCGAGATCTCGATCGTGTCCCACTCGATGGGCACGCCGTGGCAGCCGTCGGCCCCGATCACCTCCATGTGGTGCCGGACGCGCTCGGCCGTCTCCTCGTCCTTCAGGCGCGCGAGGATCGCCTCCGGGCCGCCCTCGCTCGCCCAGCTCGGCAGCATCGCCACGAGCGTGGTGCAGCCGGGGGTGTAGGGGTACGTGTCGAGGCTGATGTCCGCGCCCGCGGCGAGGGCGTCGTCCAGGAGGGCCAGCAGCTCCGGGGCCCTGCCCTCGTTGACGCCGAAGTTCATGGTGGCGTGGGCGAGGTGGAGCGGGCAGCCCGCCTCACGGGTGAGGGCCACCATCTCCTCGTACGCCGCCAGGGCGCCCGCCCCGTACGAGCGGTGATGCGGGCAGTAGTAGCCGCCGTACTCCGCCACCACCCGGCACAGCTCGGTGAGTTCGGCGTCCCGGGCGTACATGCCGGGGGTGTAGGTGAGGCCGGAGGACATGCCGACGGCGCCCTCGCGCATCCCGTCGGCCACCAGCCGCCGCATCCGCTCCAGCTCCCGCGCCGTCGCCGGGCGGTCCTCCCAGCCGACGGCGAGCATCCGGACGGTGCCCTGCGGGATCAGATACGCGGCGTTGACCGCGATGCCCTCGCCGTCGAAGCCGTGGTCGAGCCGGTCCAGGTACTCGCCCACCGAACGCCAGCCGAAGTCGATGTCGTCGCCGGGTCCGTTCCAGCCGGTGATCGTGGACCGGACCTCCGCGAGGGTGCGGTCGTCGACCGGCGCGTACGAGAGCCCGTCCTGGCCGATGACCTCCAGGGTCACCCCCTGGGCCGCCTTTGCGCTGTGGTCCGGGTCGCGCAGGAGGGCGAGGTCGCTGTGGGCGTGCATGTCGATGAAGCCGGGGGAGAGGGCCAGGCCCTCGGCGTCAAGAACCCGCCGGGCGACCGGCCGCAGACAGCCGGCCGCCGCGCCCTCCTTGAGCACGGTGGTGATCCTGCCGCCCTCGATGCCCACGTCGGCGCGGTACGAGGGGCCTCCGGTGCCGTCGACGACCTCCGCGTCGCGGATGACGAGATCCATCACAGGGGCCTCCAGGAAACACACGAAACACTCGTCACAGCGGCCTCTCAGAAGCTCTCAGAAGAACGTACGGACGTAGTCCACGACCGTGCCGTCCGCCTCCACCAGCGGAATCAGCTGCCACTTGTCGAAGGACGTGCAGGGATGGGACAGCCCGAGGCCCACCCAGTCCCCGACCTCCACGTCCGCCTCCGGGTCCGTGCGCAGCCACGCGTGCTGGTCGGAGAGCGCGGTCACCGTCAGACCCGTCGCCGGCCGCTCGGCACCGTCCCGCCGCACCACCTGGGCCTCGGGCAGATCGAGGTCGTACGCCGCGTCCCGCTTGCCCGCGTTGACGAAGGCCTGCTCGGGGGAGGGCCGGGAGACGACCTGGGCCCAGAGGCGGAACGCGGGGTGCAGCGCGCCCTCCTCGGGGACCCGGGTGAAGGGGGTCAGCCGGCGGTAGTGGCCGTCGTCGTGCGAGACGTAGGCGCCCGAGCGCAGCAGCTTCAGTACGGGCAGGGAGAGATCGGGGAGCTCGGAGAAGACGTCCGCGACGGCGTCGAACCAGGCGCTGCCGCCCGCGCTGACGACGATCTCCGCCAGTCCTTCGAACCGCCCCGCCTTGTCGAAGTCCACCGCCAGCGCGGTCAGCCGCCGCAGCCAGGCGTGCACGCGCTCGGGGTCCGCCCCCGGGACCTCGCCCTCGTAGCCCGCCACGCCGACCAGCCGCAGGGTCCGCGTCGCGGCCACCGCGTCCGCGACCGCCGCGCACTCGGCCTCCGTACGCACACCGGTGCGGGCCCCCGCGCCGGCGGCGAGCTCGACGACCACGTCCACCGGACGGGTGGAGCCGTGCAGCGCCGCGTCCATCAGCTCGACGCCGCGCACCGAATCGACGTAACAGACGAAGCGGAAGTCCGGGTCGGCCGCCAGCTCGGACGCGATCCAGCGCAGCGCCGCCGCGTCGACGAGTTCGTTCGCGAGGAAGATCCGCTCGATCCCGAACTCCCGCGCCACGCGCACCTGGTGGGGCACGGCGAGCGTGATGCCCCAGGCGCCGTGCTCGATCTGCCGCCAGAACAGCTGCGGGGCCATCGAGGTCTTGCCGTGCGGGGCGAAGGCGAGGCCGTGGCGGACGGCGTACGTCTCCATCAGTTCGAGGTTGTGCGTCAGGCGCTCGGCGGACAGGGCGAGGACGGGGGTGGTGAAGCCGCCGGTGAAGAGGTCGCGGCGCTGGGCGGCCAGCTCGCCGACGGTCAGACCCTCGGCGTCCGGGGGGAGGCCCTTGAAGCGGTGGTCGACGCGGTCCGCGGCGAGACGGTCCGCCGCCAGACGGGCGGCGGCTTCGGAGGCGGTCATGGGGCCATCCCTTCAAGGGTGCTGCGCTCGGTTGCATCATGTGCAACAGTCATTGCGCATGTCGTTTACTGCTGTCTAACATCCCAGCCAACGCAGGGTCAACGGTGCCGCCCGGTCCCCGTCGGCCGCGAGAACGAGGAGCCCCAGACATCGTGACCCCCAACGGACCTGTCGACGCCCCGGACGTCGTGGATGTCGTCGCGCTCGGCGAGTCCATGGTCACGTTCCTGCCCACCCGGCCCGGGCGCCTCGCCGACGTGCCGTCGTTCGAACGGGGGATCGGCGGAGCCGAGTCCAACGTGGCGTGCGTGCTCGCCGCGACCGGGCACACCGCGCGCTGGGTCGGCCGGGTCGGCACCGACGGGTTCGGCGACCACCTCGTCGAGGCGATCGCCGCGTACGGCGTCGACACCTCCGCCGTACGAAGGGATCCCGCGCGCCCGACGGGCATCTACTTCCGCACGGCGGGCGACCGGGCGAGCGACGCCCACGAGGTCGCGTACTACCGGGCCGGATCCGCCGCCTCCGCGATGACCAAGGACAACGTGGACCTGGACGCCCTGCGCTCGGGCCGCGTACTGCACCTGTCCGGCATCACCGCCGCGCTGTCCGAGGACTGCCTCGGCCTGATGCGCGAACTCACCGCGCCCCGCGCGAGGCGCCCCCTCGTCTCCTTCGACGTCAACCACCGCGCCGGGTTGTGGCGCGACGCCGACGGACCACGCGTCCTGCTCGACCTCGCGCGCGGCGCGGACATCGTGTTCGTCGGGGACGACGAGGCCCGCGCCGCCTGGGGGCTGTCCGGGGCACGGGCGATCCGCGAGGCGCTGCCGGAACCGGCCGTCCTCGTCGTCAAGCAGGGCGGGGACGGGGCGACCGTGTTCGAGAAGGCCGCGGCGAACAGCGCGCCTTCGGAGGCCGGCCAGGGCGCCCCCGACACCGCCACGTTCGTACGCGCCCTGCGCGTCGACGTGATCGCGGCCGTCGGCGCGGGCGACGC
>LRTP01000977.1 GCA_001550305.1 Streptomyces diastatochromogenes | reverse complement strand
AGCAGCAGTCGGTGGCCGCGTGTCGCGCCCGCGGCGACCAGGGTGCCCCGGTCGGTCTCGTAGGCCCCGCCGGCCTGGCGCAGGGCCTCGCCGAGCCGTTCCTCGAAACGGTCCTCGTGGTCGTCGCCCCGGTGGTGGTCGTGGTACCGGTCGTGGTCGTGGTGGCGGTCGTCAACGGGCATGGCGAATCACCCTCTCTGCTCTCCGTAAGGGCTGTCTGTCGGAGCGGTCTGTACGGTCGCCGGCGCCGGGCCGGGATCAGGGTCTTGCGTGCTCGCCGAGGGCGTCCCCGAGCAGCAGCCGCAGCCGGGCGAGCGCGCGGGTGCAGCGGGTGCGTACGGCGGCCGAGCTGACGTTCATGGCCTCGGCGGTCTCCTCGACGCTGCGGTCCTCCCAGTAGCGCAGCACGACCACGGCCCGGTCCTTGGCGGACAGCCGGCCGAGTGCCTCGACCAGGGTCAGCCGCAGGGGTGTGTCGGTGTCGGCCGCGCGCGGGTCGGGGAGGTCGGGGAACTCGTCCGTGGCGCGTTCCCGGCTGCTGCGGCGCCGCTGGTGGGCGAGGAAGGTACGGGTGAGGACGGTCTGCGCGTATCCGGCGGGGTTGCCGACGCGGGAGACCCGGTACCAGCGGACGTACAGGCGACCGAGGGTCTCCTGCACCAGGTCCTCGGCGAGATGGGTGTCCCCGCCGGTGAGCAGACAGGCGGAACGGTAGAGATGCCCCGCCCGCGCCGCCGCGAACTCGGCGTAGTCGTCCCCCCGGACCTGTCTCATCCCGCCCCCGTGTCTCTGGTACCGCCGCCTTCACCTCATTGATGCGCCGGCCCCCCGGAAATGTTTCAGCGGACGGAGAGAAGATCCGGGAGGGGCCCACGGGGAGCCTGCGCGTAGGGGGTCTGTGTACGCCGGGATAGGTTGCCGGAGTGACTGACCAGCCGCCCGCCTCCACCCCACCGGGCTTCGGCCCGCCCCCGCCGCAGTATGCCCCGCAGCCGCCCCAGCCCCCGGCGCCCGGCCCGGAGTTCCTGGCGGTCGACAAGCACAACTCGGTCGTGGTCGACGCGTCGGGTGTGGCCTTCGAGATGTATGACATCACGGTCGACTTCCCCTGGCCCGAGATCCGCAGCGTCCACTACAAGGCGAGCCCCAACGGCAAGGCCCTGATGGTCGCCGTGGTCCACCTGGACGGCAGGGTCTACGAGTGCGTGGTGACCGCGAAGCCGCGGGAGTTGTTGCGCGGGTGGTTCGCACAGTTGGCGTGGGTGCTGGGGTACTACCGGCCGATGGGGTAGCCGTCCGGGGGCTCAGAGGAGGTGGTCGGCCCTGCCCGCCTTGATGCCGAGGATCATGGTCCGGAGCGCTTCGCGGGTGTCGGTGAGGTAGTGGTCTTCGGCTCCGGCTATGGCGATGTAGGCGTTGCCGTCGGGGTCGGGGTCGGGGTCGGTGCCGAGGCGGAAGCAACTGGCTCCTCTCGGACCTGCGCGACGATCCCTACGGCGCCGACACGGACAAGCAGTTGTTCACCCTTTACGCCGCCGACACCCCTGACGTGCGGGAGAAGAACGAACAGTACGGTGACGACTCCGACCACCGCGGCGCCGACATCAAGGTCCGAGGCAAGAACTGGGACAAGATGGAGCCGCACCTCGACGATGCGATGGCCTGGAATGCCCTCAGTGATGATGAACGCGTGAAGGCGGCCAGACCGGGCACCGGCACCGGCGAGCCCGAACCGGGAACACCGTCACCGAGCCCCGGCCCGACCCCCACGCCGCCAGGAGTTCACTGACCCCATGAAGAGGACCGCAGCAGCGCTGATCGCATGTCTTCTGGCGGTACCGCTCACCGCATGTGACGCCTTCAAGGCCCCCAGCTCCGATCAGCTCACCCCCATGCCCAGCAATGTCCCTACGACGCCGCAGTACCGGACGGCGGATGACGTGGTGGCTGCGCTCGAGCGAGGGGGAATCGCCTGTGACGTGCTCCGGCGCAAGGCCGGTGGCCTCGACTGCAGGACAGCGATCGACGGAGCGGAGGTGGAGAACCAGATCCAGGTGCTGGATCCCAAGAAGTCCAGCCGGAACGAGGTCGGGGACTCCATCGCCAGCTGGCGCAGCAGCGGCAACACCGTCGTGGCGGCCGGCAACTGGTTCATCCGCGTCCTGCCCAACGGCTCCCCCGACTACTCCGTAAAGATCGCCAAAGCCGTCGACGCCGTCGTCCTTCCTCCTCTGTATCGCCTGCCCGCCATTCCCCAGAAGCCCCGATACAAGAGCGTTGACGCGCTCGCCGACGCGCTGGACAAGTCCGTCGGCTGCGACCGGCGGAAGACGGAGTCAGCCGACCAAGTGCTGTGTGCGACGCAGGCGGCGAAGACGCGTCCCTGCGGTCGGTCCGGCGATGGACGGGACGCCCACCTCATGCTGCACGACAGCTCCGCCGCCCGGAGCGACTACATCCGGCTGCTCCTCAGCGACGACCATGTCCCGTACTACATCGCCACGGCCGGGAACTGGACCATTCAGTTCTGCGACACCGCCACCGGGCAGGAAGCGGCCCGGGAACTCGGAGGGGTCGTGGTCGACCACAAGGCGAACGAGTGAATTAGTACAGCTTGAACGCGACTTCCGCACATCTGATCCGCGTGCCCTCTGCCGGGACTACGGGGAACGCCATGGTCGCCACCAGGCCGAGGCGGTCCACTCGGCCGCCTGAGCCGAGACCGACGGTGAGCGCTTGTTCTGGCGCGGTCCCAGGACAGGTCGCCGAAACAACCCCTCGGCCCGCCACCGCCGAGACCGTTCGCACCTGGCAACAAGCCGGGATGGACAGCCTCGGGCGGGGCGGGCCGTGTGCAGGGGGCGTGGAGAGAGGCGCGTCAGCCGAGCGCGTGCACGTGTGCCCCCACCGAGTTCGACCACGCGTTGCCCGCCGACGCGTCCCAGTTCGTCGACCAGGTCATCGCGCCGCGCAGGTCCGGGTAGGTGCTGGAGGGCTTGAAGGAGCCGCAGTTGGTGCCCTTGGCCAGGCAGTCCAACGCGTTGTTCACCACCGTCGGAGAGACATAGCCGCTGCCCGCGCCGCTCGTCGAGGCCGGCAGGCCCAGGCCCACCTGGGAGGGGGCCAGGCCGCCCTGGAGCTGGATGCAGGCGAGGGCGGTGAGGAAGTCGACCGAGCCCTGGCTGTAGACCTTGCCGTCGCAGCCCAGCATTGAACCGCTGTTGTAGTACTGCATGTTGACGACCGTCAGGATGTCCTTGATGTTCAGGGCCGTCTGGAAGTACGTGTTCGACGTGGACTGCATGTCGATCGTCTGCGGGGCCATCGTGATGATGAGGGACGAGCCCGCCTTGGCGGAGAGGGACCTCAGGGCCTGCGTCATGTACGTCGCGTTGAGGCCGTTCTCCAGGTCGATGTCGACGCCGTCGAAGCCGTACGTCTGCATCAGGGAGTAGACGGAGTTCGCGAAGTTCGTCGCGGACGTGGAGTCGCTGATCGACACCGTGCCGTTCTGGCCGCCGATGGAGATGACGACCTTCTTGCCCGCGGCCTGCTTCGCCTTGATGTCCGCCTTGAACTGGTCGACGGTGTAGCCGCCCAGCCCGGCCGAGTCGAGGTTGAAGGTCACCGCGCCCGGCGTGGTCGTCGCGTCCGCGAACGCCACCGCGATGATGTCGTACTGGGACTGCACGGCGGAGATCTTCTGGACCGTCGCGCCGTTGTTGAAGTTCTGCCAGTAGCCCGTGACGGCGTGCTTGGGCAGGGAGCCGCCACCGCCGCCCGAGGACGCGGTCGTCGTGCCCGTCACCGCCGTCGACTTCGCCGACTCACCCGCCGCGTTCGTCGCCGTGACCTGGAAGGAGTACGAGGTGGAGGCCGCGAGGGACGAGACGGTCGCCGAGGCCCCCGTCGTCGACTGGACCTTCGTACCCGCCTGGTACACGTTGTAGCCCGTCGCGCCCGACACCGTGTTCCAGGAGAGGGAGACGGAGGAGGACGTGGTGGAGGAGACCGTCAGACCGGTGGGCGCCGCCGGGATCGTGGGGGCCGGGTCGCCGCCCCCGCCGCCGTCGGGGCCGAAGACCGAGAGGTCGTCGGCGTAGTACGGGGCCTGGCCGTACCACCCGTGCGTGTACACCGTCACCGAGGTCGTCGACGCGCCCGTGGTGAAGGTGGTCGAGAGCTGCTTCCAGGAGGCGGAGTCGGGGGTCCAGGTCGAGACGTCCGTGGTGCCGGTGCCCGTCACGCCCAGATAGGCGTACCCGCCCTGCAGCCACGCGCTCAGCGTGTACGTCGAGTTGGGCTTGACCGCGACTGCCTGGGTGCACTGGGCGTTGTCCTGCCCGGCGGGCGTGCCCTTGAGCGCGGCCGAGCCGCCGTGCACCGGCGAGGAGACGGTCGTACCGCTGCCCGCCGTACAGGTCCAGTTGCTCAGGCCCGACTCGTAGCCGCCGTTCTTGGCGTTGTTGACGTCCGCCGCCTGGGCCTGGCCCGCCAGACCGGTGAGGGAGAGGACGGAGGCGGTGACGACGGCGGCGAGGGCGCCCGCCCATCTCCGTAGGGGCGGTCGGGGCATACGTATGACGCGGTCCACTGGGACCTCCGGTGAGGGGAGGGGAGGGGGGAGAAGAGGGGATGCGGAACGGTGGCCACCGTCGTACGTTGCTGGCGTACAAGTTGGTCCAGACCAATTGGGTTGTCAAGACCTCTGGTGGGTGACAGGGGTGGCCGGGTGCCTCAATGGGCCCACGGGGTGGGCGACTTGTGGCATATTCGTCTCACTCTCCGTTGATCAAGGCCGTACCTTCCGTGAGTTGATGTGGAAGATTCGGTGTTGAGGCGGCCATGCCGTGGATATGGTGCTGATGCAAGAGGACGTCACAGGGGCCATCTGAGGCGGTGGTCGACCACCCCGCCACAGTGAACGGGGTGTGTGCAGCGTGCCGACCGCGATAGCCGTCACCAGTCCCGATCTGGTGCTCCCGCCGCACGACCGACAGACCCCACCCGCCGTGGTCCAGCCCCTCGACAGTCTCGAAAGCTCCCTCACGGGCATGCACGCCCTCATCGAGCAGCACGGGTACGTCATCGCGCTCTACCCGGCCTCGGTCGAGGACGCCGTCACCCGGCGGCTGCACACCGTCCGCTCCGTCCTGGAGAGCGACCGCATCGCCCTGCTCGGCATCGACCTGCCGCCGCTCGGAGTGGCCCTGCTGGCCCAGCAGTTGCGGCAGCTGTCGGTCTGCGACTTCAGCCCGGGCGTGCTCGCCTCCTCCGCCCGGCTGCTCGCCCACTACATCTACGCCGGGGCCCTGCTCGGCTCGGTCGCCAAGCTCGACCGGGTTCCGGTGACGCTGAAGTCGCACGCCAAGTCATGGGTGCCGGGCGCCCAGTTCGCCGTACTGTCCCATCCACGCCCGCAGCTGGCCCGGATCGGGCAGGACGAGCTGACCGGGCCCGAGTTCGGCACCCGGCTGCTCGTCGCCGCGGGCCAGCCGCCCTCCGACTGGGTCACGGCGACCCTCGCGCCCGCCTGGCGGGTGCAGGGCGTCGCGACCGTACCGCTGCCGCAGGAGTCGGCCCGCTGGTGGGGCACCACCAAGCTCGCCGAGTTCGCCGCCGGTCTGTACGACGTCTCCGTGCTCTACCAGCTCGTGTCGTCCGTCCGCCGGGAGGAGTGCCACTGGTGCGGTCTCGAACTCATCGGTGACCGCTGCGGGTTCTGTGCCGCGCCGCTGCCCCCGCCTCCCGAGCTTCCGACGGCCACGGTGCGGGCAGCATCCTCAGTACGCGCTCTGCCCCGAGGCGCAACTTGAGCACCCGCAGTACACGTGAAGAGCACCAGGCACGACCGCTCGACCCCGCCGTCCCCGCCCCACGATCGAGGTTGTCCGCGTCATGAACTCACGCCAGCGCCGCGGCGTCATCCTGCTGGTCCTCTCGGTCCTGTGCGCCCTGGGCGCCTTCGCCGGAGTGCTCTCGGTGATCCGCGACGTGAACTCCAAGGTCGGCCCGGAGGTGGCGGCGTACCGCCTGAAGGACGACATCGCGCCCTACAAGGAGCTGTCGGCCGACCAGTTCCAGAAGGTCTCGATGCCCAAGCGCTGGCTGTCGAGCACGGCGGTCACCAGCCTCGGCCAGATCCGCGGGAAGATCGCCGTCACCCAGCTCCAGAAGGGCTCCCTGCTGCAGACCGACATGATCGTGGACCGGCCCGCGCTGGAGGCGGGCCAGCAGGAGATCGCGATCATGATCGACGCGGCGACCGGCGTGGCCGGAAAGATCGACCCCGGCTCCAGGGTCAACATCTACGCCACCTTCAAGGCCGAGAACGACAAGCAGAAGAACCAGTCCAAGGTCATCGTGGCGAACGCCCGCGTCATCGACGTCGGCAAGCTCACCGCCCTCGACCCCGGCCAGTCCACCAACGACCGGCGCAACAGCGCCACCCAGGCCGTCCCCATCACCTTCGCGCTCGACACCGCCGACGCCCAACGCGTCGCGTACGCCGAGTCGTTCGCCGAACACGTCCGCCTCGCCCTGGTCGCGGGCGGCTCCGACGCGACCGTCGCCCCCGGCGACCGTACGTACACCCTCGACGAGGACAAGTAGGAGGCCGCGCATGAGGTCCACGCCCACGGGGCTGTGCCGATGACCATCCGTATCCTCCCGGCCGTCAGTGACGTCGACTCGGCCCGCGCGCTCGCCACCCTGCTGAGCCAGCTCGCGGACGCCGAGCCTGCCCCGCCCGTCCCCGACTCGACGGCGCTCCTCGACACCCTGGCGCGGCTCGCGGCCGAGTCCCTCGACGAACTGCCCGAAGTGGTCCTGGTCCACGAACGCATAGGTCCCGTACCGGCGTTGGACCTGATCCGCGACGTGGTCATGCGCTTCCCCGCGATCGGCGTCGTCTTCATCACCGCGGACACCAGCACCGGTGTCCTCACCGCCGCCATGGACTCCGGCGCCCGCGGCATCATCGGCCTCCCGCTGGGCTACGACGCCCTCGCCGAACGCGTCCAGGCCGCCGCCGGGTGGTCGCTCGGCATGCGCCGCCACCTCGGCAGCGGCACCCCCGAGCTGTACGCGGGCCCCGGCGGCACCGTCGTCACGGTCACCGGGGCGAAGGGCGGCGTCGGAGCGACGGTCACCGCTGTCGAACTCGCCCTCGCCACCCAGGCGTCGGGGCGCAGCGTCGCGCTGGTGGACCTCGACCTGCAGTCCGGGGACGTGGCCTCGTACCTGGACGTCCAGTTCCGGCGGTCGATCGCCGACCTCGCCGGAATCAGCGACATCAACCCCCGCGTCCTCCAGGACGCCGTCTACACCCACGACAGCGGAGTGGGCCTCCTGCTGGCCCCGGCCGAGGGCGAGCGCGGGGAGGAGGTCACCGACCGGGTGACCCGCCAGGTCCTGGGCGCCCTGCGCTCCCGCCACGACGTCGTGGTCGTCGACTGCGGCGCCCAGATGAACTCCGCGACCGCCGCGGCCGTCGAGATGGCCGACCGGGCCCTGCTCCTCGTCACCCCCGACGTGGTCGCCGTGCGCGCCGCCAAACGCATGGTCCGCATGTGGGACCGCCTCCAGATCCGCAAGGCGGAGGAGACGACCACGGTCGTCAACCGTTTCGCCCGCGGTACGGAGATCCAGCCCTCCCTCGTCGAACGCGTCACCGGCACCAAGGTCGCCCGCACCCCCGTCCCCGCCGCCTTCAAGGAACTCCAGTCCGTCGTCGACGCGGGGCGCCTCCAGGACCTGGACACCCGCTCCACGGTCAAGCAGGCGCTGTGGGCGCTGGCGGGGGAACTCGGTCTCGTGGTCGCCCAGGAGACCGGCGGGGGCGGCGGCAGGCGCCGCAAGACCTCCTCGGACCGGGGCGCACTGGCCCTGCGGCGCAAGGGCGGCGACCGGGGCGCGGTCACCCTCGAATTCGCCGGCATGTTCCCGATCCTGCTCGTCGTGATGACGATCCTGTGGCAGTGCGTGCTGTACGGCTACTCGTACTCGCTGGCCGGGAACGCGGCGGACGAGGCGGCGCGGGCGGCGACGGCGGCGTACGCCGTCAACGGTGATGTATCCGGGGCCTGCCAGACGGCCGGGAGCAAGCATCTGCCGGGCGCCTGGAACGGCGCCACGATCAGCTGCGGCGCGGCGGGCTCGGTCATGAAGGCCACCGTCGACGTCAAAGTGCCCCTGTTCTTCCCCGGCTTCGACGCCGGGTGGCGCGTGAAGGGGAACGCGGGCGCCGCGCTGGAGGGGAACAACCGATGAGGCCCCTACGGTGGTTGAGGCGTCGGCTCCGCGACGACCGGGGCGTCTCCATGCTGGAGTTCGCCGGGTTCCTGCCCATCCTGCTCGTCATCGGGATGGCCGCCATCCAGCTCGGCCTCATCGGCTACGGGATCAACCAGGCGGGGACGGGGGCGCGGGCGGCGGCCCGGGTCGCCTCGCAGGGCGGCGACGGCACGGCGGCCGGACAGGCCGCGGTGAGCGGCTGGCTCAAGCCGAGCGTGAAGCCCGACGAGGGCACCGACCTCACCACGGCGACGGTCACCGTGAGTGTCCCCGGAGTGATCCCCCTCTTCGGCCCCTACACCGTCACCCGCCACGCCACCATGCCCACCGACAACTGACCCGGAAACGGACAACCGACGAATGACCGGGAGGAGCTGAACCCATGAGCCTGCGCAGCCGACTCTCCACCCCCGACGAGTCGGGCCCCGCCCGCGAGGACGGACACCTCGTCGCCGTCTACCGAGCCAAGCTCCTCGAGGAGATCGACCTCGCGGAGATGTCGAGCCTGGCGGCAGCCGAACGCCGGGTACGCCTGGAGCGTGTGCTCGGCCACATCATCAGCCGTGAGGGCCCGGTCCTGTCCTCCGCCGAGCGCTCCCAGCTGATCCGGCGGGTCGTCGACGAGGCCCTCGGCCTCGGCGTCCTGGAACCGCTGCTCGCCGACGCGTCGATCACCGAGATCATGGTCAACGGGCCGGACTCCATCTTCGTGGAGCGGGCGGGACGGGTCGAACAGCTCCCTCTCCGTTTCGCCTCCCACGACCAGCTGATGCAGACCATCGAGCGCATCGTCTCCACGGTCAACCGCCGCGTCGACGAGTCGAACCCCATGGTCGACGCCCGACTCCCCACCGGCGAGCGCGTCAACGTCATCATTCCGCCGCTCGCCCTCACCGGTCCCACCCTCACCATCCGCCGTTTCCCCCGTGCCTACACCCTCCCCGAACTCATTGATCTCGGCTCGCTCGACGAGCAGATGCTGATGCTGCTCGCGGCCTTCGTGCGGGCCCGCTTCAACGTCATCGTCAGCGGCGGCACCGGCAGCGGGAAGACGACCCTGCTCAACGCCCTCTCCGGCCTGATCCCGTCCCGCGAGCGCATCATCACCATCGAGGACTCGGCCGAACTCCAGCTCCAGCAGGAACACGTCATCCGGCTGGAGTCCCGCCCCCCGAACGTCGAGGGCAAGGGCCATATCACCATCCGCGACCTGGTCCGCAACTCCCTGCGTATGCGCCCCGACCGCATCATCGTCGGCGAGGTCCGCGGCGGCGAGACCCTCGACATGCTCCAGGCGATGTCGACCGGTCACGACGGATCCCTGGCCACCGTCCACGCGAACTCCGCCGAGGACGCCCTCATGAGGCTCCAGACCCTCGGCTCGATGTCCGAGGTCCAGATCCCCTTCGAGGCGCTGAAGGACCAGATCAACTCGGCCGTGGACGTCGTCGTCCAGCTCACCCGCCACGCCGACGGCTCCCGCAAGGTCACCGAGATAGCCCTGGTCGTCTCGCACGGCCGCGAACAGTTCCGCGTCGTCCCCGTCACCCGCTTCGTCCCCCGCCCCGCAGGACCCGACCGTGTCGTACACGGCCGTTTCGAGCACCTTCCGGTGCCGCGCCAGGTCGCCGAGAAGCTGTACGTCGCCAACGAACCGCTGCCGCCCGCGTTCGGCGTGGCCGAGGTCCTCGACGTACTCGACACGAGGCGGGCCATCGGATGACCAACCCCGCCCCCGAAGGGAGGCAGCCATGAACGACCCCGCACTCCTCGCCCTCGGCGCCACCGTGCTGTGCGGCACCCTCGCCGTCGCGGGCGTCCACATGTACGCCTCGGGCCGTGCCCAGCGCCAGGCCCTCGTCGACCGCCTCTCCGGCGGCGGCCCGCTGCGCACCGCGGCCGGCCGCGTACGCCGTTTCGCCGCGATCGACCGCCGACTGCGCCGCACCCGCCTCGGCCGGACGATCCACCTGCGCCTGTCGGCGACGGGCCTGGACGTGACGGCGGGGGAGTTCGCCACGTACGTCACCGCCGTCGTCGTCGCGCTGTGGCTGATCGCCGCGTCGGTGCTGGCCCCCTTCTTCGGTCCGATCGCCGCCCTCGTGGGCGTGTGGAGCGCGGCCATCTTCCTCAACTGGCAGCGCCAGAAACGCATCGAGGCCTTCATCGGCCAACTCCCCGACGTGGCCCGCCTGCTGGCCAACGCCACCGCCGCGGGACTGGCCCTGCGGACGGCGCTGGCGATGGCGGCGGAGGAGCTCGAAGCCCCCGCGGGCGAGGAACTCGCACACGTTGCCGACCAGTTGATGCTGGGCCGCACCATCGACGACGCCCTCGGTGAACTCTCCGAGCGCCTCCCGTCCCGTGAGCTGATCGTCCTCGTCACGACCCTGGTCCTCGCCAACAAGGCGGGCGGTTCGGTCGTCAGCTCCCTGCGCAACCTCACCCACACCCTGGAGGACCGCAAGGAGACCCGCCGCGAGGTCCGCACCATGCTCTCCGAGGTCAACGCCACCGCCTTCACGGTCCCGATGCTCGGCCTGGGCTCGTTGCTCCTGATCAACTCCTCGAACGAGGGCGCCCTCGCCCGCGTCACCGGCTCCGGCCTCGGCCAGACCCTCGTCCTGATCTCGCTCGGCCTCTACACCGTCGGCTTCTTCGTCATCCGCCGCCTCGGCAAGATCGAAGTCTGAGAGAGGAGGGGTCACGTTGCTCGCGCTGCTGCTCGCCCTCCTGACGGCCGGGGCCGTCGCGGGCGCCCTGCTGGGCATCCGCATGATCCGCGCCGACGCCAAACTCCCGAGCGACCTCGCGCTCGCCCTGGAGGTCGGCGGAACCCGCGTCTCCACGGCCGAGTCCGCCGTCGACCGCCTCGGCATGCGCTTCGCGCCCACGGTCCTGCGCCTGATGGGCCCCCGCCGTGTCGAGGCCAAACGCCGCCGCATCGACATGGCGGGCAACCCCGGCGGCCTGACCCTCAACCGTTACGCCGCCCGCCGCGCGGTGTACGGCGTCTTCGGCGTCGTACTCGGCCTCGTCTTCCTCTCCAACGGCCAGCTCCTGTTCGCCGTGCTCACCCTGGCCTTCGGGCTCGTCGCCGCCGACGCCCTCATCTGGCAGGCCGTCCGCGAACGCAAGGAGGTCATCGACCGGACACTCCCCGACTTCCTCGACGTCCTCGCGGTCGTGGTCTCGGCGGGCCTCGGCTTCCGCCAGGCGCTGGACCGGGTCGCGGAGAAGTACGAGGGCCCCTGGGCGGACGAACTGCGCATCACGCTGCGCCAGATGGACATGGGCGTCAGCCGGCGCCAGGCCTTCGACGAACTGCGCAAGCGCAACTCCTCCGAGCAGGTCGCGCAGTTCGTCTCGGCGCTGCAGCAGGGCGAGGAGCTGGGTTCCCCCATCGCCGAGACCCTCATCCAACTCGCCACGGACATGCGCCGCACGGACGCCCAGAACGCCCGCCGCCGCGCCGCCAAGACCATCCCCAAGGCGACGATGGTGACCCTCGTCTTCATGCTCCCGGCGACGATGATCCTGATCGCCACGGGCATGTTCCTGGGGTCGGGCACGAACTTCGGTTCGATCCTGGGCCGCTGATGACCAGCCGCCGTGCTCCCCTGCCGAGGCCGTCACCGCCCTGGACGCTCCCTCAGTGGCTGTCACAGCCGCCGCCGTGGCTGACCCGGCTGTGGGCGCGGCGGCACCTCGCGAGCACCGAGGACGGCTACCTGGCCGACGACGCCCCGGCCCCCGGCAGCGTCCGCCTCCAGCTCAACGCCCTCCAGGCACTGTGCCGCCAGGCCTTCGGCGTCCGCCTCGCCGCGATCGCGATCGGCGCCCCCTTCGCGATGACCAACGCCGTGAACGGCCCGCCCCGCTACACGGTCCTGGCCGCCGCCGTCCTCGGCGTCATGGGCTCGTACGCCATGCTCAGGGACTGGGAACGGTTCGGCCCCCGCCTCCTCGCGCACCCCGGCCTCATGGCCGTGGACCTGACCTTCGGCGCGGTCCTGCTCCTGACGGCGTCCCCCGCGTCCCCCCTCGCGTACGCGACGGTCTGCACCCCACTTCTGGCAGGCCTGCTGTACGGCTGGCGCGGCTCGGGCATCTTCACCGGCCTGCAGCTGATCGTGCTGGTGACGGTGTACAGGGCCTGGCAACACCACCCGGGATCCGGCGCCAGCACCCTCCTCGTGGCGGGCTTCTGCGTCGGCGCCGGCATCATCGGCGTCACCCTGCGGAACCTGATGTTCCGCTTCGGTACGGCGAGCCAGGCGCTGTCGGAGGCGAACTCCCGCCTGGCCGTCGCCGAGGCCGTGGAGTCCGAACGGGCCCGCCTGGCCCGCGAGATGCACGACTCGGTCGCGAAGACCCTGCACGGCCTGGCCCTGGCGGCCGAGGCCCTCGCCACCTCGGCCGCCGCCGGGGACGCGGACCCGCACACGCTGGGGCGGCA
>LRTP01000976.1 GCA_001550305.1 Streptomyces diastatochromogenes | reverse complement strand
CCGGTGGGGGCGTCGCCCGTGCGGGCGGGTTGTGCGGGTAATGCGCCGGGCGCGCGCTGCGGCTCCGGGGTACGCAGGAGCGCCCCGCGGGGGTCCGCGGGGGTGGAGGGCCGGCCGGCGCCGCTCTGGCGGCGCTCGTGCGAGGTGGGGTGCTCCGTCACGCGTGTCGAATCCATCCGTCCGGGGCTGCGCGCCGTGCGTGCAGTTCGTCCCGCAGCCCCGATACCCGGAATGTGTGTCCCGGGAACGGAATCTGCGCGTCGTCAGGACGGGGCCTGCCCGTCGCCGACGTGAACGCCGTTGTCGGGCCGAACGCCCTGTGCGGCCCGACGGGCCGTCCGCCGACCGTACCGCCGTGGCCCTCGTACCCCTCGCTCACGTCCTGCCGCCCCTCGGTGACGTCTGGTCAAGCTCAGCGCATGCTGCGGGAGTTGCTGCTGTGCGCCCTTGCGAAGGACGATCCTACGGTTGTACCACGGGGGCGCATCAAGGGTCTCATGAGGACACGTGCGCGGGCGTACGGTCCCAGTCATCCGGCAGGGAAGGAACCGGCCAGGCGGGATCCGGGCGCCAGTGCTGCCAGCCGTCCGAGAACGGCGCGCCCCAGGCACGGATCACCTCCACCGCGCAGTGCCCTGCCTCTCTTACCTGTGCGGCCAGTTGAGTATCCATCAATCCGGCCCGTTGCGCCTGTGCGAACTCGTCTTCGTCGAGCCAGTGCCAACTGCGGTCCGGGTGCACGGAGATGTCCAGGAAGTGATCCTCGGAGTCGACCCCGCCCTTCCAACGGGCGAGCGGCGCCTCCAGGTTCACGTACCAGTTCTTGAACCGCCAGCCCGGTTCCCAGAACAGCCACACCGACCAGGGCTCGCCGGGCCGCGCCAGCTTCAGTACTCCGTTGCCGAACCAGCGGCCCCGCTGCACCGTTCGCGCCTTGGTGTAGCGGGACTCCAGCGGTTCTCCGTGCACCGGGGTACCGTCGGCGAGCACGGGCTTCACGCACTCGGTGCCGGGCGCCATCCACACCGCGAGCAGTTCCTCGTCGTCCCGTACGACGGTCACGGGGCGGCAGATGTGGAAGTGCTCACCGGCGTTCTCCCGGTACCGCCACAGAATGTGACTCCCGGGGGCCCAGTACACCGTCGACCCGCCCGCCGCCACTCGCCTCACCGCTCCACCCTCTGCCATGACCAGATATTAGGTGCCACAGGCATACGACGCTGCGGTGCGCGTCACGGTTCGCGCCATGGAGCGAATGACGTAACGGAGGCGTCATCCAATGGCTTCCAAGGTCATCCGGGGAGTGAACGCCGTTTACGGATGCGTCATCCTCAGGACATCGAGCGCCTCGTCCAGCTGTTCCAGGGTGAGGTCACCGCGCTCGACGTACCCGGATTCCAGGACGACCTGGCGGATCGTCCGGCGTTCCGCCAGTGCCTTCTTGGCCACCTTGGCGGCCTCCTCGTAGCCGATGTACTTGTTGAGCGGTGTCACGACCGACGGCGAGGACTCGGCGTACTCGCGGGCCCGTTCGCGGTGGGCGACGATCCCGTCGACGGTGCGGTCGGCGAGCAGGCGCGAGACGTTGGCGAGGAGACGGATCGACTCCAGGACGTTCTTCGCGATGACCGGAAGCATGACGTTCAGCTCGAAGTTGCCGGCGGCCCCGGCGACGGCGACCGTCGCGTCGTTGCCCATCACCTGGGCCGCGACCATCAGCACCGCCTCGGGAATGACCGGATTCACCTTGCCGGGCATGATCGAGGAGCCGGGCTGGAGGTCGGGCAGGCTGATCTCGGCCAGTCCGGTGCGCGGACCGGACGCCATCCACCGCAGATCGTTGGCGATCTTCGTCAGCCCGACCGCGATGGTCCGCAGCTGCCCACTCGTCTCGACGATCCCGTCCCGCGCGCCCTGCGCCTCGAAGTGGTCACGGGCCTCGGTGAGCGGCAGCCCGGTGGCCCGCGCCACCTCCGCGATGACGGCAGCGGAGAACCCGGGCGGCGTGTTGATCCCGGTGCCCACGGCGGTCCCACCGAGCGGCAGTTCGGCGAGCCGGGGCAGCGAGGCCCGGAGGCGCTCGACGCCGTACCGCACCTGCGCCGCGTACCCCCCGAACTCCTGTCCGAGCGTCACCGGCGTGGCGTCCATGAGATGCGTACGCCCCGACTTCACGACGTCCGCGAACTCCTCGGCCTTCCGCTCCAGGGCGGCGGCGAGGTGTTCCAGAGCCGGGACGAGATCCCTGGTCACGGCTGCGGTGGCCGCGATGTGGATCGAGGACGGGAAGACGTCGTTCGACGACTGCGAGGCGTTCACATGGTCATTGGGGTGTACGTCCCTGCCGAGCCGCTCGGTCGCGAGCGTGGCGATGACCTCGTTGGTGTTCATGTTGGAGGACGTACCGGAACCCGTCTGGAAGACGTCCACCGGGAAGTGCGCGTCCCAGCGGCCCTCGGCGACCTCGCCCGCCGCTTCCTGGATGGCCTCGGCCACGTCCTTGTCGACCACCCCCAGCTTCGCGTTGACCCTGGCCGCCGCGCCCTTGATCAGCGCCAGCGCCTCGATGTGCGCGCGCTCCAGACGCTGACCCGAGATGGGGAAGTTCTCCACGGCCCGCTGGGTCTGGGCCCGCCACTTCGCGTCCGCGGGCACCCTGACCTCACCCATGGAGTCGTGCTCGATCCGGTACGGGGCTGCCTGTTCGTCGGCCATCGACGATCACCTCCAGTGGGGACAGCATCGCGGACGTGCCCCGTGTTCCCGGCGAGGCGGCTCCCGTTTCTCCCGGGAAGCCGGCGCCGTGAGCCGCTCTCCCGAGGAGTCAGCTCCGTGAGCCGCCGAGCGGGCCGGTGCACGCCGACATCCCGCCGACCTTGGCGCAGGCCTCCGCCCCGCGCGGGCTGGACGCGGCCAGCATCGGGCTGCTGTAGCCGTCCGAGGGGTCACCCGGGTAGGCGGCGGACAGCTCGTCCTGGTCCGATCTGATCGAGATCTCCCGCGCCCCGCCGGTCGTGGTGCGGACCTCCGACCAGACCGTCGCGCACGAGGGGGAGAAACGCAGCAGCACGACCTGCCCGGCGCGCGTGACGGTGCTCTCCGTACGCGCGTCACGGCCGCAGGCCTCGGAGGCCGGGAACTGCCCCTGGCAGCCGTGGCCCCGGCAGATGGCGCTGGCGGGGGCCACGGGCAGGTCGGGGTCGAGGACGTCGGCCGCGCCCGCGGTGACCACCACCGTGGCCGCCATCGTCGCGAGGGCGACGACGGCGAGGTTGG
>LRTP01000975.1 GCA_001550305.1 Streptomyces diastatochromogenes | reverse complement strand
CGGCGCGTCCGGAACCGCGGCCTGTGGGACCGGGGCCCCCAGGGGCGGGGTGGCCGCCCTGGACTGGGCCCGGGACGCGGCGTCCCACAGGGAGAGAAGGGGACCCGGGTCGGTGTCCGCCAGACGGCCGAGCGACTCGACGGCCGAGCGCGGCGGAAACTGATCACCGCTCAGGTAGCGGTGCCAGGTCGACTTGCTGAACGGGGTGACGGAGGCCAGCGCGGCCAGACTCAGCCCCGTCCGCTGCTTGAGGCACCGGAGCCGCTCCATCAGCAGCTGCTCCTCGTCGATGTCCTCTGTGCCGACGTCCTCCGTACCGATGCGTTCGATGTTGATGCGTTCGGTGGCGAGGTGCTCCATGTTGATCTGTTCTGTTCCTGTACGTACTGCCTTGCTGTGTTCTGTCTCGTCCAACGAGTCGGGCAGCGGCTGTCTCTTGACCCTCACGTGGCTCTTCCTCTCGCTCCCTCGGCCTGCCGGGGTGACCGCCCTGATGTGTTCCCTCGCTCGGTGCCCGGGCACACCCCGATCGCCCGAATGCGAACCGAATATGAAGGGGAGTTGACCTGCTGTTTCGTCAGGGGAGTGGGGTCGTCGGCTGATCGACTTGTCCTACGGGCCGGCGAGGCGGACCGCGCCCCGCCGGCCGGCGCCGGACCTCAGGAGGCGAGCGGCGAGGTGGTCGTCAGCACCAGCGGACGGCGCGGCTGTTGCGGACGTAGTGGGCGGAGACGTAGCCCCGGCCGTGGGCGAGCTTGTACCAGCGCGAGTTGCCCATGACGGAGGAACCGCTCTTCTTGCAGACGAGAGTCACCACGCGGCCGGCCCGCCGCGAGCCGACGATCCGGTAGCCGGTGCCCGGACCGGACCGGACGTGCAGACGCATGTGGTGGGTCGTCACCCGGCCCAGGACGTGCCGGGTGACGTGGTGCCGGGCGTGGTGGCGCACGGGAGTGATCGCGTAGTGCTTGTGGTGGTGCCGCGGGGCCAGTGGCAGGGTGTGCGGGGCACGCTGGAGGCCGGGGATCGAGGACTGCGGGGACGCCGGGTACCAGTTCGACGACGCGACCGGCGAGGACGCGGCGCCCCGGCCGGGAACGTGCGGGGCGGTCGGGGCGGCGGAGGCGACGGCTGTCACCGGGAAGACGGCGACAGCCGCGATCGCGGCCACCAGGCCGTTGCGCAAAGTGCGACCAATCATGGGATTTCCCTCCGAGATGACCTGCGGACCACAGGCTGTGATCCGGTCATCACGGAGGGTTTCCGGCAAAGCTCACAAAAATGCTGTCCCACTCGTTCCTGGGACGAAGTGGGACAGCATTGGGGCGTGGCGGGACGCGTCCAGGCGGCGAACAACTGCCTCTGCTGTCCCGGGACGCCGCACGAGCCCAGCGCCGCGCACCGGAATCGACGCGCGAACCGGGGTCCCGGGGCGGCAGCCCAGGCGGGCGGCGAAGGGGCGGAGCCCCTGGGGAGGGGGCGGGTGAGGGCGGCGGGGGCGGATTCCCTCCCCTGCCGCCCCGAAAGGCACTACGCGAGCCCGGGACCCCGCACCGGGATCGAAGTGAACGTCGGCTGCGGCGCCGGGTCCTGGAAGAAGTCGTTGCCCTTGTCGTCGACGACGACGAACGCCGGGAAGTCCTCGACCTCGATCTTCCAGACCGCTTCCATGCCGAGCTCCTCGTACTCGACGACCTCGACCTTCTTGATGCAGTCCTGGGCGAGCCGCGCGGCGGGGCCGCCGATGGAGCCGAGGTAGAAGCCGCCGTGCGCGTCACAGGCGGCTGTGACCTGCGCGGAACGGTTGCCCTTCGCGAGCATCACCTTCGAACCGCCCGCGGCCTGGAACTGCTCCACATAGGAGTCCATGCGGCCGGCGGTGGTGGGGCCGAACGAACCCGACGCGTAACCCTCGGGGGTCTTGGCCGGACCGGCGTAGTACACCGGGTGGTCCTTCAGGTACTGCGGCATCTCCTCGCCCGCGTCCAGCCGCTCCTTGATCTTGGCGTGCGCGATGTCGCGCGCCACGACGAGCGGGCCGGAGAGCGAGAGCCGGGTCTTGACCGGGTACTTCGTCAGCTCGGCGAGGATGTCGTCCATCGGCTGGTTCAGATCGATCCGGACGACGTCGTCCCCGGCGGAGTCCAGGTGCTCGTCCGTGGTCTCCGGCAGGAAGCGCGCGGGGTCCGTCTCCAGCTGCTCCAGGAACACGCCCTCGGCGGTGATCTTCGCGACGGCCTGACGGTCGGCGGAGCAGGACACCGCGATCGCGACGGGGCAGGACGCGCCGTGCCGCGGCAGACGCACCACGCGCACGTCGTGACAGAAGTACTTGCCGCCGAACTGCGCGCCGATGCCGATCTTCTGGGTCAGCTCGAAGACCTTCTGCTCCAGGTCCTTGTCCCGGAAGCCGTGACCGAGCTCCGAGCCCTCGGCCGGAATCTCGTCCAGGTAGTGCGCGGAAGCGTACTTCGCGGTCTTCAGGGCGTACTCGGCGCTCGTGCCGCCGACCACGATCGCCAGGTGGTACGGCGGGCAGGCGGCCGTGCCCAGCGAACGGATCTTCTCCTCCAGGAACTTCATCATGGAGGCCTCGTTCAGAACGGCCTTCGTCTCCTGGTACAGGAAGCTCTTGTTCGCCGAACCGCCGCCCTTGGCCATGAACAGGAACTTGTAGGCGCCGCCGTCGGTCGCGTACAGCTCGATCTGCGCCGGAAGGTTGGACCCGGTGTTCTTCTCCTCCCACATGGTGAGCGGAGCCATCTGCGAGTAGCGCAGGTTCAGCTTGGTGTACGCGTCGTAGATGCCACGCGAGAGGGCCTCCTCGTCGCCGCCCTCCGTGAGCACGTTCTGTCCGCGCTTGCCCATGACGATCGCCGTGCCGGTGTCCTGGCACATCGGCAGCACGCCCGCGGCCGCGATGTTCGCGTTCTTCAGCAGGTCCAGGGCGACGAACTTGTCGTTGCCGGACGCCTCGGGGTCGTCGATGATGCGCCGCAGCTGCGCCAGGTGCGCGGGCCGCAGATAGTGCTGGATGTCGTGGATGGCCTCCGCGGCGAGCTTGCGCAGCGCCTCCGGCTCGACCTTGAGGAACGTGCGCCCGTCGGCCTTGAAGGTGGAGACACCCTCGGAGGTCACCAGCCGGTACGGAGTGGTGTCCTCTCCCTGGGGGAGCAGATCGGTGTACGCGAACTCAGGCACTAGCCCATTCCTCACTCGACAGACAGCGGCATGCCTCCATTGGCAGCGTCCACCAGCGTAGAACCTGGCGCGGACGGTGAGTCTGTGAGGTAAGGCTCAGTTGGCGTGAAGGGGCGGTTTTCCACAGGTTGCGAGAAGGGGTAGTCGCGATCTATCGCGTTTGGGTACGCTGCTGTCGTGGACCTTCAGAAGCGCACCGAAACCCGGGCCTCCGACGCCGAACTCCGGGCCTCCGACGCCGACCGTGACCGGATCGCCGACATTCTGCGCGATGCCCTCGCCGAGGGGCGCCTCACCGCCGACGAGCACGCCGAGCGGATCGAGGGGGTGCTGGCCACGAAGACGGTGGGGGAGCTCGACCGGTTCGTCCAGGACCTGCCCGCCGCGCGCGCGGGCTGCGCGACCCCCGCGTACACGTCCGTGCCCAACCGCCCCCAGCCGGGCGGCATCCCGGCGGAGGCCGACGAGAACGTGGTGGCGGTGTTCAGCGCCGCCGTGCGCAAGGGCCGCTGGCGCGCCGGGCGCCGCATCCACGCGTACGCCGTCTTCGGCTCCGTCGACATCGACCTCAGCGAGGCGATCTTCGAGTACCAACAGGTCGTGATCAAGGCGATTTCGGTCTTCGGCAACGTCGAGATCAAGGTCCCGGAGAACGTCTCGCTGCGCGGCAGCGGCGGCGGAGTCCTCGGCAACTTCGAGACGCACACCACGGACGCGGGCGACCCCGACGCCCCCGTGGTCTACGTCGAGGGCTTCGCGGTGCTGGGGAACATCGAGGCGCGGCCCAAGCGCGGCAAGCTCGTCGCCGACATCCTCGACCGCACGATGGACCGCGTGGACAGGACTTTGCGCAAGCACCTCGACCGTTGACGCCTGTGAACGCGACGGCGCGCGGGGCGCATTGGTCCACTCACCCGGGCCCCGTTTTGAACGACCGGCTCCGCTCTCGGGAACTCAGTGCATAGGCGCGCGCACAGCGGGTAGGGCTTGCTGCATCGCCTCTTGGAGGGCGCTGTGGGACTTCCCGCGGTGCCCGGCACGCCCGCGAAGCCGTCGTCAGGAGTAGACCGTGCTGCAACCGCCGCATCAGTCCCTGCAGGTAGCTGCCGTTCCGGCCCAGCGGGCGCCAGTGCGGGACAGGGATCAGGAAGCCCCATGGCACACGGAGGCGGTGTGCCGCAGGGACGAGGCCGGCCTGTTCTTCGCGCCCTCCAAGGAGCCCACGGCCGCCCGGTTGTCCCGCGAGGAGGCGGCGAAGCGCGTCTGCGCCCGCTGTCCCGTGATGGTCGAGTGCCGCGAACACGCGCTGCTGCAACCCGAGCCGTACGGAGTGTGGGGCGGCCTCACCGCCGCCGAGCGCCGCGTGGTGCTCGCCCGGCGCCGCCGGCGCGACCTGGAACTCAAGAAGGCCGCCCGCGGCACGATAGCCGCAGCCGGCTGACCGTACGTACGCCAAAGGGGCCGCCCTCCGCACAGGGCCGGCCCCTTTGCCGTACGTACTTCTTTACGTTGGCCGTACGTACTTCTTCACGCGCCCCGTAAGGCGAGCGCCCCACAAGAGGGCGGGGAACTGCACGACGGGCCACGACGCACCCGCAGTGACCCACAACCTGCCCGCAGTTCCCCGGCACTCCCGGCGGAGCGCCCCCGCGGAGCTACTTGGCGCGGTCGAAGTCGATCGCGCTGTACGCCCGCAACTTGCTCAGCCGGTGCTCCGACCGAATCTGGCGCACCGTACCCGACTTGGACCGCATCACGATCGACTCGGTGGTCGCGGTCTCCGCCCGGTACCGCACCCCACGCAGCAGCTCCCCGTCCGTGATCCCGGTGGCGACGAAGAACACGTTCTCGCCGGAGACCAGGTCGTCGGTGAGCAGCACACGGTCGAGGTCGTGCCCGGCGTCCACCGCGCGCTGTCGCTCCTCGTCGTCCTTGGGCCACAGCTTGCCCTGGATGGTGCCGCCCAGGCACTTCACGGCGCAGGCGGAGATGATGCCCTCGGGCGTACCGCCGACGCCGAGGAGCAGGTCGATGCCGGTGCCCTCGCGCAGCGCGAGGATCGAGCCCGCGACGTCGCCGTCGGAGATCAGCTTGATCCGGGCGCCGGTCTCGCGGATCTCCTTGATGATCCCCTCGTGGCGCGGCCGGTCGAGGATCACGACGGTGACGTCCTCGGGCGAGGACTTCTTGGCCTTGGCGACCCGGCGGATGTTCACCGATACGGGCGCGTTGATGTCGACGAAGTCGGCGGCCTCCGGCCCGGTGACCAGCTTGTCCATGTAGAAGACCGCGGACGGGTCGAACATGGTGCCGCGGTCGGCGGCGGCCAGCACCGCGATTGCGTTGCTCATGCCCTTGGCGGTCAGTGTGGTGCCGTCGATCGGGTCGACGGCGATGTCGCACTCGGGGCCGGTCCCGTCGCCCACGCGCTCCCCGTTGAAGAGCATCGGGGCCTCGTCCTTCTCGCCTTCACCGATGACGACGACGCCGTTCATCGAGACGGTGGAGACGAGGGTCCGCATGGCCCGGACGGCGGCGCCGTCGGCGCCGATCTTGTCGCCGCGGCCTACCCAGCGGCCCGCGGCCATCGCGGCGGCCTCGGTGACCCGGACGAGTTCCAGGGCGAGATTTCGGTCGGGGGCCTCGGAAGGGACCTCGAGTTCGGACGGCAGATGATGCTCGGTCATCGGAGCGCACCTTTCTGATACGACGACGGCCGGATGAGGGTGTGCCCCGACTCTATCGTCAGGCTGACAAAATGAGCAGGGGGCCCCACGGATGAGCAGGCCAGGGCACCTGCGACGATAGGGGCGTGGCAGGTACGAAAGGCAAGCAGAGCGTCCGGGACATGCTCCTCTCCCTGGGTCTGATCGGGCTCATGGCGGGCGTGATCTACATCTTCATCCCGCACGACGACTCCGCGCCTCCTCTCAAGCGCGTCGACTACCGCGTCGAGCTGCTCACGGCGCGCCGCGCGGCGTCGTATCCCGTGGCGGCACCCGTGGGTCTGCCGACGGCGTGGAAGGCGACCTCGGTGCGGTACGACGGCAGCGAGTTCGATGCCTGGCACCTGGGCTTCCACGACCCCGACGGTCAGTACGTGGCGATCGAGCAGTCGACTCAGCCCGCGGCCGTCTTCATCGACTCGGCCAGCCAGGGCGCCAAGGAGACGAAGGCCACCCAGCGGATCGGTGACGCGACGTGGCAGCGGTACGAGGGCGACAAGTACGACGCCCTCGTGCTCAAGGCCAAGGGGGCGACCACCGTGGTGACCGGGACGGCGTCGTTCGGGCAGCTGACGAAGATGGCGGAGGCGCTGAAGACGTCATGACGTAGTGACGTCACGACGTCGTGATGCTGAGACGTCGTGATGCGTTCGCGTCATACGTCCGTGTACGCGCATGAGAAGGGCCCCCGGCGCCATTGGCGGGGGCCCTTCTCGTCTCACGGGCGTACGCGCCGGGGCGTACGCGGGGGCTCAGACGGTCGTGATGACCTGGTCGAACTCCAGGCGCGGGGAGCGCGGGAACCAGGCGTCCTCGCCCGGCTTGCCGATGTTGACGACCATCAGCGGGGTGTGGTCGTCGTCCAGGAACTCCTTCTGGACGCCCGCGAAGTCGAGACCGGTCATCGGGCCGGCGGCGAGGCCGGCGGCGCGGACGCCGATGATGAAGTACGCGGCCTGCAGCGCGGCGTTCAGCGCGGCGGCACCCTCACGGGCCGGGCGCTCGGCGAAGAAGACGTCCTTGGCCTGCGGGAAGTGCGGGAACAGGGCGGGGAGCTCCTCGTGGAACTCGTTGTCCGCGGAGAGGATCGCGACCAGCGGGGCGGTGGCGGTCTTGGGCTGGTTGCCCTCGGCCATGTGCTGCACCAGGCGCTCGCGGGCCTCGGCGGAGCGGACCAGGGTGATGCGCAGCGGCGACTGGTTGAAGGCGGTCGGGCCGTACTTGACCAGGTCGTAGATCGCCTGCACCTGCTCGTCGGTCACCGGCTCGTCGGTGAACGTGTTGGCGGTACGGGCCTCGCGGAACAGCAGGTCCTGGGCGGCGGGGTCAAGAACGAGAGACATCGGAAACCTTCTCGGTATGTGCGGTGGATCCGGGGGGATCGGTTGGCGATGTCGACAGTACGGGGAGGAGGTTTAAGGTTCAACCAAAAACGGGGTGAGGTGATCCGCTTCACAGGGAGTGAGGGGGAGCGAGGTCGCTTCCGGGCGCCCGGTTCCGGGGGAACGACGAGGCCGCCGTCACCGAGCGGGACGGCGGCCGGGTGTCACTGGGCATGTCGCCGGGTGTCACCGGCTGCGGAAGGGAGCGAACGTCATGACGTCACCCGGAGTCGCGGCCCCCGTCCCCGTTCCCGTCTTCGTCCCCGCTCTCCGACTCCTCCTCGGCCAGCGCCGCGTCCAGGCGGGCCCGTGCGCCCTCCAGCCAGCGGCGGCAGACCTTCGCCAGCTCCTCGCCCCGCTCCCAGAGCGCCAGTGACTCCTCGAGCGTCGTGCCGCCCGCCTCCAGGCGGCGTACGACCTCGATCAGCTCGTCCCGCGCCTGCTCGTACCCGAGCGCCTCGTCCACCTTGCTGGTCATGCGCCCACCCTATGCATCGACTCGTACCGTGAATTCACCCTCGGCGACCCGCGCCCGCAGCGCCTCGCCCGCCGCCACCTCGTCCGGATCCCGGACCACATGACCGTCGGCCTTCTGGAGCACCGCGTACCCCCGTTGCAGGGTCGCGGCGGGGGAGAGGGCCACCACACGCGCGTGGGTGTGCGTCAGCTCCGAGTCGGCGCGGTCGAGCAGATGACCGAGCGTGCGCCGCCCGCGGTCCAGCAGCGCGGCGACCTGGTCGGCGCGCTCGTCGACCATCCGGTGCGGATCCTCTATCGAGGGCCTGGCCAGCGCGTGCGCGAGCCCGCGCTCCTCCCGGTCGATGAAGGACTGGACGCTCCGCCGCGCCCGGTCCCGCAGGAACCGCACCCGCTCGTACTCCTCCCCGACGTCCGGCACGACCTTCTTGGCCGCGTCCGTCGGCGTGGACGCGCGCAGGTCGGCCACGAAGTCCAGCAACGGGTTGTCGGGCTCGTGCCCGATGGCCGACACGACCGGCGTACGACAGGCCGCGACCGCCCGTACGAGCTGCTCGTCCGAGAACGGCAGCAGGTCCTCCACGCTGCCGCCGCCACGCGCCACGATGATCACGTCGACGGCGTCGAGCGCGTCCAGCTCCTTCACGGCCTGCACGACCTGCGGCACCGCGTGCACCCCCTGCACGGGGACGTTGCGCACCTCGAAGCGGACGGCCGGCCAGCGGTGCCGCGCGTTCTCCAGCACGTCCCGCTCGGCCGCGGACGCCCGCCCGCACACCAGCCCGATGAGCTGCGGCAGGAACGGCAGGGCCTTCTTGCGATCGGCCGCGAACAGCCCCTCGCTCGCCAGGGACTTCTTCAACTGCTCGAGTCGCGCGAGGAGTTCCCCCACGCCGACCGGTTTGATCTCGGTGGCCCGCAGCGACAGCTGCCCGCGCGGCGCATACCACTCGGGCTTCGCCAGGACGACGACGCGGGCACCCTCGCTCACCACGTCCGCCACCGCCTCGAACACCTGCCGGTAGCAGGTGACGCTCACCGAGATGTCGTACGACGGGTCGCGCAGGGTCAGGAAGACGACGCCCGCGCCGGGGCGCCGCGACAACTGGGTGATCTGTCCCTCGACCCACACCGCGCCGAGCCGGTCGATCCACCCTCCGATGAGCCGCGACACCTCGCCGACGGGCAGCGGGGCGTCCGCGGATGTGTTGAGAGCCATGCGCCCGAGACTAACGGCCCTCACTGACACAGAGCCCGCACCGGTTCTCGGCGCGGAGCGCAGGAATCGGTCTTCGACAGCGCCCGCGGCAGCCGCCGGTCGCGGAGGCCATCTTTGACGCGTCGGGCGCGGCCTTACGATGGGTGCCATGACTGCTTCGTCTGGCCGCCGTGTCCTGCTCGCCGCCCCCCGTGGCTACTGCGCGGGCGTGGACCGCGCCGTGATCGCCGTCGAGAAGGCCCTCGAGCAGTACGGGGCCCCGATCTATGTCCGCCAC
This sequence comes from Streptomyces diastatochromogenes, assembly GCA_001550305.1. Lineage (GTDB taxonomy): Bacteria > Actinomycetota > Actinomycetes > Streptomycetales > Streptomycetaceae > Streptomyces > Streptomyces mirabilis_D. Next base: position 9,012 of record LRTP01000975.1, on the reverse strand, counting down.
GAGATCGTCCACAACAAGTACGTCGTGCAGACCCTGGAGAAGAAGGGCGCGATCTTCGTCGAGCAGACGGCCGAGGTCCCCGAGGGGTCCATCGTCATGTTCTCGGCGCACGGCGTCGCCCCGGTCGTCCACGACGAGGCCGCGGCCGGCAAGCTCGCCACCATCGACGCGACCTGCCCGCTGGTCACCAAGGTCCACAAGGAAGCCGTCCGGTTCGCGAACGAGGACTTCGACATCCTGCTGATCGGCCACGAGGGCCACGAGGAGGTCATCGGCACCTCCGGCGAGGCGCCCGACCACATCACCCTCGTGGACGGTCCCGAGGACGTCGCCAAGGTCGAGGTCCGCGACCCGTCCAAGGTCGTCTGGCTCTCCCAGACCACGCTGTCGGTCGACGAGACGATGGAGACGGTCGACGCGCTGAAGGAGAAGTTCCCGCAGCTCATCTCCCCGCCCAGCGACGACATCTGCTACGCCACGCAGAACCGCCAGTTGGCCGTGAAGCGGATGGGGGAGGAATCGGACCTGGTCATCGTGGTCGGCTCGCGCAACTCCTCCAACTCCGTGCGTCTCGTGGAGGTCGCCAAGCTCGCGGGGGCGCGGGCGGCGTACCTCGTGGACTTCGCCGACGAGATCGAGGAGGGCTGGCTGGAGGGTGTGACGACGGTCGGTGTCACCTCGGGCGCCTCCGTCCCGGAGGTCCTGGTCGAGCAGGTCCTGGAGTGGCTCTCCGCCCGTGGCTTCGAGGACGTCGAGATCGTCAAGGCGGCCGAGGAGTCCATCACCTTCTCGCTGCCCAAGGAGCTGCGCCGCGATCTGCGCGCGGAGGCGGCGGCGCTGGTGGAGCAGCGCGCGGCGGCGGGCTCTGCCGCCCCCTCCGAGAAGTGACTGTCTGTCGTACGACGTAGCGTAGGGCCATGCAGATCTTCGGCGTGGACATCGGCGGATCCGGGATCAAGGGTGCCCCTGTGGACCTGGACCGCGGCGAACTGACGGAGGAGCGCTGCAAAGTGCTCACTCCCCGTCCGGCGACCCCGGACGCGGTGGCCGACGGCGTGAAGGAGGTCGTCGGTCACTTCGGCTGGACGGGACCCGTCGGCATCACCTTCCCCGGGGTGGTCACCGACGGCGCCACCATTCGTACGGCTGCCAACGTCGACAAGGCGTGGATCGACACCGACGCGCGTGCCCTGCTGGGCGAGCGGCTGGGCGGCCTGCCGGTGACGGTGCTGAACGACGCGGACGCGGCGGGTGTCGCCGAGATGCAGTTCGGCGCCGGGCGCGACCGTCGGGGCACGGTCCTCCTGCTCACCTTCGGTACGGGCATCGGCAGCGCGCTCTTCGCCGACGGCGAGCTGGTTGCGAACACGGAGCTGGGACACCTCGAACTGAACGGCCACGACGCGGAGAAGCGCGCCTCGACCAAGGCCAAGGAGGACCACGAGCTGACCTGGGAGCAATGGGCCCACCGGGTGCAGAAGTACCTCGCCCATGTGGAGATGCTCTTCTCGCCCGAGCTCTTCATCATCGGCGGCGGCGTCAGCCGCAAGGCCGACAAGTTCCTGCCGCTGATCGAGGGCATCAAGGCGGAGATCGTCCCGGCGCAGCTGCAGAACAACGCGGGGATCGTGGGGGCGGCGATGCGGGCGGCGAAGTCCGCGTAGGCACTCCGGGGCGCGCGGGGCGGGGCCGGGAGCCGGCGCCGGTGGGGCCGCGCCCGTCGAGTTCGTCGGCCCTGTCACGCCCGTCGGCCCCGTTGTGTCCGTCGAGCCGTCGTATCCGTCGCGCCCCTCATGTCCGTCAGACCGGACGGCGGCGCGGCCGGATCTCCGGGCGGGGCCCCCGGGCCGCCCTGCGCTGGGCGGCCCTGCGGGTCATCAGGCGGACCTTCCGTACGGTGGTGATGACCCCCGCGACCAGCGTCCCCCCGTACAGCCATCCCGCCTGGGTCGCCAGCGCGGTGACCAGCCCCATCAGTTGGCCCCCGATCCCGCCGCCCCCGTCGGCGACGGGCAGCAGCCCGAACGCGAAGGCGATGGGCACGACGACGGGCGCGGTGACGATGTCTCCCCGTCGCACCCACAATGCGGTCAGCGCGGACACCGGCAGGAACAGCACCCCGTAGACCACCAGCGACGCCCCGAAGAGCAGCTGGTCGAGACAGGCGAGCGCGAACATCGTCGCCGCGCAGAACAGTCCGCCGCCGAGCCCGGTGAGCCGGGGGTTCGGCATCCGCCGTCGCGCCGGAGCGGGTCTGGGAGCGGGCGCGGGTCGCCGCGTGGGGGGCGCACTCCTGCGTACACGGTCGGCGGCGGCGCGCCCGGTCTGGGCGGGAAGAGGCGCGCCGCGTCGCGGTTTGTACTGAGGGGGACGCGTCCTGTGTTGCTCCACTGGACCAACTTAGGTCGGTTTATGTGCGGAATAGCCCCTCAGACACGCCGATGGGCCGACCTTGGCCATGCGTTCGATGCGTCGCCGGTGAGGGACCTCGCACCCCGTAGACTGGTGGATCGGCCCGCGCACCTTCGCGGACCTGTCGCCCACCCTCACGTACGGGAAGTCGCAACGTGTCGCTCACGATCGGAATCGTCGGTCTGCCCAATGTCGGCAAGTCGACCCTGTTCAACGCCCTGACCAAGAACGACGTGCTCGCGGCCAACTACCCGTTCGCCACGATCGAGCCCAATGTGGGCGTGGTCGGTGTCCCCGACGCCCGGCTGACCAAGCTGGCCGAGATCTTCGGCTCGCAGCGCGTGCTTCCGGCGACGGTCGACTTCGTCGACATCGCGGGCATCGTGAAGGGCGCCTCGGAGGGCGAAGGGCTGGGCAACAAGTTCCTCGCGAACATCCGTGAGTCGGACGCGATCTGCCAGGTCATCCGTGCCTTCAAGGACGAGAACGTCGTGCACGTCGACGGCAAGGTCTCGCCCAAGGACGACATCGAGACGATCAACACCGAGCTGATCCTCGCGGACCTCCAGACCATCGAGAAGGTCCTGCCGCGCCTCCAGAAGGAGTCGCGCATCAAGAAGGACATCGCTCCCAAGGTCGCGGCGGTCGAGGCGGCGAAGGAGATCCTGGAGAAGGGCGACACGCTCTTCTCGCAGGGCATCGTCCAGGGCTCCGGCAACGAGGAGCTCCTGCACGACCTCCACCTCCTGACCACCAAGCCGTTCCTCTACGTCTTCAACGTGGACGAGGACGAGCTGGTCGACGAGGACTTCAAGGCCGAGCAGCGCACTCTGGTCGCCCCCGCCGAGGCGATCTTCCTCAACGCCAAGCTGGAGGCGGACCTCGCCGAGCTCGACGAGGAGGACGCCATGGAGCTCCTGGAGTCGGTGGGCGCCGAGGAGCCGGGTCTCGCCACCCTCGCCCGCGTCGGCTTCGACACCCTCGGTCTGCAGACCTATCTGACGGCCGGCCCCAAGGAATCCCGCGCCTGGACCATCAAGAAGGGCGACACCGCCCCCGAGGCCGCCGGAGTCATCCACACCGACTTCCAGAAGGGCTTCATCAAGGCGGAGGTCATCTCCTTCGAGGACCTCGTCGACACGGGCTCGGTCGCCGAGGCCCGCGCCAAGGGCAAGGCCCGCATGGAGGGCAAGGACTACGTCATGCAGGACGGCGACGTGGTGGAGTTCCGCTTCAACGTGTAGCCGGTGACGTACCGCCACGTTGGCGGCGGTCGCCTGGTAAATCTGCAGGTCAGTACGGGCCCGACTCTTCGGAGTCGGGCCCCTGCGTTTTTTCCCGTGCGCCCCTGAGGTCGATCCACTAGGCCGCGTGAATGAAGTAAGATTCAATCTACGTAATAATGCATCTACGGTTCCACCTGGAGTGTGTCGTGGAGTTCCAAGGTCGGTTCGGGGATCTTGAACTGCTGGCCGAGCAGTACCGGACCGTGGAAGAGGGCGACGGCGCCACACGAGGGCGGGCCGTGATCATGACGGGCCGTCGCCGAGTGGGGAAGTCGCGGCTGGTCCAGGAGTTCTGCGATCGCTCGGGAGCGCCGTACGTGGTGTTCCAGGCGACCCGGGGGCGCAACCCTGTGACGGAACGTGCCGAGTTCGCCGCGGCCCTCGCGCAGTCGCTGTTGCCAGGGGTGGAACTGGTCGCCGGCCTTCAGCCGCAGGACTGGAACCAGGCCCTGCGCGCGCTTGCGCTCGCGGTGCCCGACGACTCTCCCAGCATCGCGGTGATTGACGAGGTGCCCTGGCTGGTCGAGCAGGATCAGGAATTCGAGGGCGCACTCCAAACCGTCTGGGACCGGCACCTTTCTTCCAAGCCCGTACTTCTGCTGTTGGTGGGCAGCGATACATCGGTGATGGAGGCACTGCAGTCGTATGGGCGCCCGTTTTTCGGCCGTGCGGCGAAGATGACCGTCCGTCCCCTGAACCTGGCCGACGTGCAGGACATGACGGAACTCGACGCCGCGGCGGCCGTCGATGCCCAGTTGATCACTGGTGGATTCCCCGAGATCGTGCAGTCGTGGCGGCCGGGAATGGACCGCACGGCCTTCTTGCAGGCGTCGGTCGCCAATCCCCTCTCGCCCTTGCTGGTGGCCGGTGAGTTGTCCCTGCTGGGTGAATTCCCCGAGGCTTCGCACTCACGGGCCGTACTGGAAGCGGTTGGCAGCGGTGAGCGCACGTTCAGCACCATCGCGGCCCAGGCGGGCGGGGCCGGCGCACTGCCGTCGGGCACGCTCTCCCCGCTGCTGGCCATGCTGCAGGCCAAGCGAGCCCTGGCCGCCGATCTCCCCCTGTCCGTCAAGCCGGACACCAAGAACAAGCGTTATCGGATCGCCGACCCGTATCTGCGGTTCTGGCTGGCCTTCCTGGCACGCGCGATCCCGCTCATCGAGCGTGGCCGCGGTGACTTGGCGCTGGAACGTATCGAGCGGTCGTGGACCACTTGGCGCGGACGAGCGGTCGAGCCGCTGATCCGCGAGTCCCTGCTGCGTCTGATGCCCAACGACGAGTGGCCCGAGACCGAGGCCATCGGCGGTTGGTGGAACCGTCAGAACAACCCCGAGATCGACCTCGTCGGTACAGACAGTGAGCCGGTGGCTCGGCAGGTCCACTTCGTCGGGTCGGTCAAGTGGCTTGAGACCCAGCCCTTCGGGCGCCATGACTACGACGCCTTGGTGCGTGACATGCTCGCCGTCCCCGGCACCGCCCCGCACACTCCCCTGGTGGCGGTCTCCCGCTGTGGGGTGGCCGATGATCTGCCCCTCAACGCGTGTTGGGGGCCGGACGACCTCGTACGGGCATGGCGGCCCTGATAGCCGCGGAGCGGCCATGTGCGTCATCTCGTACGGGAAAAGCTTCGAAACATTCGGGCGAAATAATTCGATCGATGGATCTTGACCCTTCGCCCTTCCCTCGCAACCTCTCGCCGTGAATCGTTCAAGAGGGTATGTGAGCTGCGCAAGCTCGCCCAATTCCCGGTGTGGGTGGGCAGCGAATATTTCGCATCCGATAACGAAACCATTGACAGTTGGCAGGGGCAGGCCAACACTTTTCGTCGTTGGCAGGGCTCAACACTGTCGATGCGGGCCGCCACCGTGGCCGTGTCGCGCGACGGCGAGCACGGCCGCCGTCGTCACATGCTCAGCGACAGATCGCCCAGGCGCGCGTCACGTTGCCCGGTCTCCATCGGCCTCCCGAGGACGAGGAGGAAGCACCCCCATGAACGACGCACCCGCACGCCCGACGAACCACAGACGCGGCCGCTTCAGGATGTTCGCCGGCAGTGCCTGCACCCTGCTGCTGGTCGTTCTGGCGGCGATGACCCTGCCCGGCACCGCGAGTGCCGACACGGTCGTCACCACGAACCAGACCGGCACCAACAACGGCTACTACTACTCGTTCTGGACCGACACCCAGGGGTCGGTCTCGATGAACCTCGGCTCCGGCGGCAACTACAGCACCTCATGGAGCAACACCGGCAACTTCGTCGCCGGCAAGGGCTGGAGCACCGGCGGTCGCCGGAGCGTGACGTACTCGGGCACCTTCAACCCGTCCGGCAACGGCTATCTGTCGCTGTACGGATGGACGTCGAACCCGCTCGTCGAGTACTACATCGTCGACAACTGGGGCACCTACCGGCCCACGGGAACGCACATGGGCACCGTCACCAGTGACGGCGGCACGTACGACATCTACAAGACCACGCGGTACAACGCCCCCTCCGTGGAAGGCACGCGCACCTTCGATCAGTACTGGAGCGTCCGGCAGACAAAGCGGACCGGCGGCACCATCACCACCGGCAACCACTTCGACGCCTGGGCCCGCGCCGGGATGCCCCTGGGCAGCTTCAACTACTACATGATCCTCGCCACCGAGGGTTACCAGAGCAGCGGGAACGCCAACATCACGGTGGGCGACGCGGGTTCGGGCGGTGGCGGCGGCAGCAGCGGCTGCAACGCGACCCTGTCGGCCGGCCAGCAGTGGGGGGACCGGTACAACCTCAACGTCTCGGTGAGCGGCTCCAGCAACTGGACCGTGACGATGAACGTGCCGTCCCCGGCGAAGGTCCTCTCCACCTGGAACATCGCCGCCTCCTATCCGAGCAGCCAGGTGCTGACCGCCAAACCCGACGGCAGCGGCAACAACTGGGGCGTCACCATCCAGCCGAACGGGAACTGGACCTGGCCCACGGTCTCCTGCACCGCGAGCTGACGCCCGAACCCCCGATGCTGGAGGACCACTTCGCATGAGACACGAACCACGCAACGCGTTACGCTCCCTGGTCGCCAGGCTGGCCGTCGTCGCCCTGGCCGCCGCGGGCACCCTCGCCGTCGACGCGGCCGCCCCGGCGCGGGCCGCGACCTGCGGCGGGTACGTCGGGCTCACCTTCGACGACGGCCCGTCCGCCAACACGCCCAACCTGCTCAACGCGCTGAAGCAGAACGGTCTTCGGGCCACGATGTTCAACGAGGGCCAGTACGCGGCCTCCTACCCCTCGCAGGTCAAGGCACAGGTCGACGCCGGTATGTGGGTCGGCAACCACAGCTACACCCACCCCCACCTGACGACGCAGAGCCAGGCGACGGTCGACTCGGAACTCTCCCGGACCCAGCAGGCCATCGCGAGTGCGGGCGGCGGCACACCCAAGCTCTTCCGCCCGCCGTACGGCGAGACCAACGCGACGGTGAAGGCGGTCGAGGCCAAGTACGGCCTGACGGAGATCATCTGGGACGTCGACTCGCAGGACTGGAACGGCGCGAGCACCGACGCGATCGTCCAGGCGGCCGGTCGGCTCACCAACGGCCAGGTCATCCTCATGCACGACTGGCCGGCCAATACGCTCGCGGCGATCCCGCGAATCGCCCAGGGCCTGGCCGCCCGCAGTCTGTGCGCCGGAATGATCTCCCCACAGACCGGCCGGGCCGTGGCCCCTGACGGCGGCGGGAGCGGGGGCACTTGCGCCGCGACCCTGTCCGCGGGCCAGCAGTGGAGCGATCGCTACAACCTCAACGTCTCGGTCTCCGGCTCCAGCAACTGGACCGTGACGATGAACGTCCCCGCCCCCGCGAAGATCATCGCGACCTGGAACATCAGCGCCTCCTACCCGAACAGCCAGGTGCTGACCGCCAAACCCGACGGCAGCGGCAACAACTGGGGCGTCACCATCCAGCCGAACGGCAACTGGACCTGGCCCACGGTCTCCTGCACCGCGACCTGACCGGTCGATCGCCGCACGCTTGGTGACTCATGTGAGTGGGCGGGTCGGAAGGGGTCGGGCTCCATGGAGCCCGACCCCTTCTGTGTTCCCGTGCCGACTCGGTGCCGACTTCTATGCGTGCCGGGGCGGGGTGAGCTTGTCGAGGTCCAGGCTGATCTCGAAGGGCACGCGGCGCTCCAAGGTGCCCCGGAAGATACCGGCGGGTGCGTAGGAGCGGGTCGGCTTGTCGAGTTCGTAGACGTGGACGACGGGGGCACCGTCCTCTTCCTCGATGCACCAGTAGTGCGGGATGCCCGCTTCTGCGTATTTGCGGAGCTTGACTGTGCGGTCCCGGTGCGCGGACTCGGGTGAGACGACCTCGACGACGAGTCGTACCTCGTCCGGTGTGAACCAGGTGCGGTCTCCGTCGTAGTCGGCCGTCGTCAGCAGCAGGTCCGGTTCGGGCCGGTTGCGCTCGTCCAGGCGGATGGTCATCTCCCGCCCGACCTTGAAGCCTGCTGGAGCTTGTGCCCTGAGGGCGAAGGTCAGGTCGGTGACGATCTCGCCGTGCCACCAGCGCTGGGGCGACATCATGAATACAAGGGCTCCGTCGATCAGCTCGGTATGGCGCGGTGCCTCGGGGAGGCGGTCCAGGTCCTCCGCGAACCAGCCTTCCAAGCGCGGCGGGCGCATCCAGTCGGGCAGTGCGGTCATGGCTCAACCGTAGCGATTCGATCCCGCCCGAGCCATGAGACCGTCAACGAGGTGATCGACCTTCCTGGGCGATGACGTAGGGGCTTGCCTCCGTCGGCGTACCCGGAGCCGGGCCGGGCTGTCGGTGGCGGGCAGTAATGTCGGGCCGGTGGGGAAACGTGAGCGGAGTCTGCTCGCCGAGGGCGTCGGACTGCACGAGGCCGCGCGGGGTGTGCTCGCCGATCACGCCCGCGCGCTCGAAGCGGTGCGCGCGGCGCTGGCACCGATCCATGCCGAACTCGTCGGCAAGGAGCTGGAGTCCATCCCCGTCTCCCGGCTGAAGGACGTCACCGAGGGGCGGCTGCGGCTCGGGGCGCTGGAGACGGCCGGGTTCGCGTCGGTGCGGGCGGTGTACGAGGCGGGGCGGTACGAGCTGCGCCGACTGCCCGGGGTGGGCGCGCAGACCGCCGACCGTGCCCTCGCGGCGGCCCGGCAGCTCGCGAGGGCGGTGGAGGAGACCGTCTCCGTACGGATGGACGTCGACCGGCCCGAGCCCCGCACGACCGCCCTGGTGATCGCGCTGCGCACCCTCGTCGAAGCCGGTCCCGAGCTGCGCCGGGCCGTGGACGCGGCGACGCGGCTCGACGAGCGGCT
>LRTP01000974.1 GCA_001550305.1 Streptomyces diastatochromogenes | reverse complement strand
CCCGGTGGCCCCGGTGGTCATGGCGTCCCCGGCGGGCACGGCGCGGTCGGTCTCGGCGCGGGGTACCCCGGGGGCGGCCTCAGCGACGACACCGCGATCCTCACCCCGCAGAAGCCCGCGCCCGATCCGGGCGGCCAGGGCTACGGCGGTCCGGTGGACAACGTCTCCGGGCACACCCTGACCAGTGGCATCCCGGTCGTGCCTGCGGCCCAGAACTCCCCGTTCGGGCCGGGCACGCACACCGACGGACCACTGCCGCACACCCCGCCCAAGTCGCCGGAGCCGGCCCCGAAGCCCGCCGCCTCCTCGAAGAAGCCGGCCAAGAAGAAGGGCCGCAGCAAGCTGACGCTCCTGGTCCTCGGCGTGGTGTTCATCGGCGGTGGCGTCTACGGCGCGGGGCTGTTGATGAACCGTTCGGACGTCCCCAAGGGCACCACGGTGCTCGGCGTCGACATCGGCGGCGGCACCCGCGACGAGGCCGTCAAGAAGCTCGACGACGCCTTCGGGGCCCGTATGAACAAGGCGCTCCAGCTGTCGGTGGACGGCACCACGGTCTCGCTCAAGCCGGACCAGGCCGGGCTCCAGTTCAATGCCCAGGACACGGTCCGCGCCGCCGCGGGCAGCGACTACAACCCGGTCTCCGTGATCGGCTCGCTGTTCGGTCAGCAGCGCGTCGTCGAGCCGGCGATGCCCGTCGACGAGGAGAAGCTCCAGGCCGCCCTGGAGCGCACCGCGAGCGGCTCCGGTTCGGCGAGCGACGGCACCATCAAGTTCGAGTCCGGCAAGGCCGTCGCCGTGTACGGCAAGGCGGGCAAGGGCATCGACGTGGCGGCCTCGACCCAGGCCGTCGAGGACGCGTACCGCGCCCAGGTCGAGACCGGCACCACCACCCCGGTGAAGGTCGCCACCACGACCCGTCAGCCGACCGTCCCGAACGCCGAGGTCGACCGGATGATGAAGGAGTTCGCCGAGCCCGCGATGTCCGCCCGCGTCACCATTCAGACCGACGCGGCACACAGCATCCCGTTCGGCGCCCTGTCACTGCCGAAGATCCTCGGCTTCAAGGCCGTCAACGGCAAGCTCGTGGAGACGTACGACCTCACGGCGCTCAAGAAGGCGTACGGCGCCACCTTCGACGGCGTGCAGATCCAGACCGCGAGCGGGAAGCGCGCTCTCACGCCACAGGACGTCGTCACCGCACTGGGCAAGGCCCTGCGCGGCAAGACGCCGGCGGAGCGCATCGGAGTCATCGCCACCAAAGTGAGCTGACCCCTGGTCATCCGGGAGGAACGGAGCCCCTGCCCGCACCGGGCAGGGGCTCCGTCGTCGCAGGGCGAACGCGTGGAGGCCCGTCCTGGGAGGACGGGCCTCCACGGGCTTCACGAGGTCACGGACGCGTGATGCAGTACAGGGCTATGTAGCCCTTGACGCCCTGGTAGTTGATCGCGATCCAGAAGTATCCGTCGGGGTGGCCGCAGGCGGTGTAGGTGCCCCCCTCCGAGGCCCCGCCGCAGTCCGCCCCCGCGCCCTTGGGGAAGAGTCCGAGGGCGGTCGAGCTGGTCGACTTCGACTGCCGGATCCGTACGCTCTCCTTGGCGTGGCAGTTGATGTCCTGGACCGAGACCGTGTCCGACGGCGCCGCCTGCGCCGGGGCGGCGAAGGCGAGGCCGGCGACGGCGGCCATGGCGGTGGCGGTGGCGGCGAGAAGTTTGCGCATCGCAGTTTCCCCCTTGTGGTCGATGTGCCTGGCGGGTCAAGCCGAGCGGCGATCAAACTACCTATCTTGGCGCGTGCATGCCATCAAATTACCGGCATGTGCATACGCGCTCCACGCGTACCGAGGCCGCCACCGTGCCGAAGGGTTCGACCAGCACCAGGCACGACATGACATCTGTCATCCGGCACTCAGGACCGCCGACACTGCCGGGCACCGGGCCCGCGCGGCCACGATGGTCCCCATGACGACAACAGCGGCGCCCGCCACCACCCCGGTGGTCGGGTTCGATCAGGTGAGCAAGAGCTACGGGAACGTACGGGCCGTCGACGGGCTGACGCTCGACCTGCACCCGGGCGAGACCGTCGCCCTGCTGGGTCCCAACGGGGCCGGCAAGTCGACCACGCTGGACCTGCTCCTCGGCCTCAAGCACGCCGACACCGGCGCGGTCCGGGTGTTCGGCGCGAGCCCTCGCGAGGCGATCGTCGGCGGCCGGGTGGGCGCCATGCTGCAGAGCGGCGGCCTGATGGACGAGGTGACGGTCGGCGAGCTGGTGAAGCTGGCCTGCGATCTGCACCCGAAGCCGTACAAGGTCAGTGACGTGCTGGCCCGCGCGGGCATCTCGCAGATAGCCGACCGCAAGGTCAACAAGCTCTCCGGCGGCCAGGAACAGCGCGTCCGCTTCGCGCTCGCCACCGCCGGCGCCAACGACCTGATCGTCCTGGACGAGCCCACCACCGGCATGGACGTCTCCGCCCGCCAGGCCTTCTGGGCCACCATGCGCGAGCAGGCCGACCAGGGCAGGACCGTCCTGTTCGCCACGCACTACCTGGAGGAGGCCGACGCCATCGCGGACCGCGTCCTCGTGCTGCACCGGGGCCGCCTGCTGGCCGACGGCACCGCCGCCGAGATCAAGGCGAAGGCCGGCGCCCGCCGTATCGCCTTCGACCTGGAAGGCTCCATCGAGGAGGCCCCGTTGCGCGCCCTGCCCTTCCTGACCTCGATCGACGTCTCCGGGCACACCGTCCGCATCCAGTCCTCCGACGCCGACGCGACCGTACACGCGCTGTACGGGCTCGGCCTCTACCCCCGCAATCTCGAAGTCGCCGGGCTCGGGCTCGAGCAGGCCTTCGTCGCCATCACGGCCGCCGAGGAGGCGAAGTCGCAGTGAACAGCCTCATCAAGCTCGAGATCACCCGCGCCCTGCGCAACAAGAAGTTCCTGTTCTTCTCGGTGGTCTACCCCTCGGCCCTGTTCCTGCTGATCGCGGGCAGCGCCGACAGCACCACCAAGGTGGCCGGCACCGGGCTCACCCTGCCGACCTTCTTCATGGTCTCCATGGCCTCCTTCGGCGCCCTGACCGCGGTCCTGATGGGCAACAGCGAGCGCATCGCGAAGGAGCGCGAGAGCGGCTGGGTACGGCAGCTCAGGCTCACCACCCTGCCGGGCCGCGGCTACGTCCTGGCGAAGACCGCCAGCGCCGCCGTGATCAGCCTGCCGTCGATCGTGGTCGTCTTCGCGGTCGCCGCCGCCGTGAAGCACGTACGGCTGGACGCCTGGCAGTGGCTCGCGCTCACCGGCGCGATCTGGGCCGGCAGCCTCGTCTTCGCCGCGCTCGGCGTGGCCATCGGCTATCTCGCGAGCGGCGACGCGGTCCGCCCGATCACGATGATCCTTTACTTCGGGCTCTCGGTGCTCGGCGGCCTGTGGATGCCCACGACCACCTTCCCCGACTGGCTCCAGAAGATCGCGTCCTGGCTGCCCACGCACGCGTACGCTGCCCTCGGGCGGTCCATCGAACTGGGCGACGCCCCGCACGCGAAGGACCTCGTCATCCTCGCCGTCTCCTTCCTCCTCTTCGCGGGCGGCGCGGCATGGCTGTACCGGAAGGACACGCTGAAGGCGTGAGCAGCGTCGGCATCGGGCAACGCCCGCAGAATCGCAGGCAGATGATGGTCAAGGCCGTCTGGACCGGCATCTGGCTCGTCTATCTGAGCGCGCCCGTCAGCGACCTGGTGCACGGCGGGCACAGCACCGGTGTCGTCGTACTCGGCTGGTTCGGCCTGGTGGCCTTCGTCGGGTGGTACGGGGTGCTGGTCTTCCGCACCGGCCGTGGCGAGACGACCCCCTTCGTGTTCGTCTCGCTCATGGTCCTCGCGGCCGAGGCCGCCCTGCTCTCCTTCACCCTGGGGCGGGAGTGGCTCGTCCTGTTCGTGTACGTCTCGATCGCGTCCGGCGCGGTGCTTCCGCTGCGGATGGCGCGTTGGGCCATCCCGGCCGTCTCCGCCGTGCTGACGGGGATCGCCCTGACCGTGTCGGGCGGCAAGGCGTATCTGGCGGGGCTGCTCATCCCGGCCTTCCTCGGCGGGTTCGCCATGACCGGCGTCCGCGAACTGATCCGCACGACGATCGCGCTGCGCGAGGCCCGTGCGACGGTCGCCCAACTGGCCGCGAACGAGGAGCGCCTGCGCCTGGCCCGCGATCTGCACGACCTGCTGGGCCACTCGCTCTCCCTGATCACCCTCAAGAGCGAGCTGGCCGGCCGGATGCTCCCCGACCACCCCGAGAAGGCGGCCCAGCAGGTCGCCGACATCGAACAGGTCAGCCGTCAGGCCCTCGTCGACGTGCGCGAGGCGGTCACCGGCTACCGGCGCCCCCGGCTGTCCGGCGAACTCGCGGGCGCGCAGGTCGCGTTGACGGCGGCGGGCGTCACCGCGGACCTGCCCGCCGAGCCGGACCTCGCCGACGTCGCCGAGGAGAGCGAGTCCGCGCTCGCCTGGGCCCTGCGGGAAGCGATCACCAATGTCGTACGGCACAGCGGGGCCCGGCGCTGCACCGTGGAGCTCGTCCGCCGCCAGACGCTGGACGGCCCGATGCTCGAACTGAGCGTGGAGGACGACGGTTCGGGCGGCTCGGGCCATGGTCCCGGCAATGGTCTGACGGGCCTGACCGAGCGGCTGGAGAAGGCGGGCGGGGCCCTGGAGGCGGGCCGGGTGCGGCACGGCTTCCGGCTGGTCGCACGGGTACCGGCGCAGGCCCCCTTCGAGGCCGCCGATCACCCCGTAGGATCCGGTGCATGAGCCGCACGATCAAGGTCCTGCTCGCCGAGGACCAGTCGATGGTCCGCGAGGCGCTGGCCGCGTTGCTGGGCCTGGAGCCCGACATCGAGGTGGTCGCCCAGGTGGCGCGCGGCGACGAGGTGCTGGCCGCGGCCCGCGCCCACGACGTGGATGTGGCGCTTCTCGACATCGAGATGCCGGGCAAGACGGGCATCGAGGCGGCGGCCGAGGTCCACAAGGAACTCCCCGGCATCAAACTGCTCATCCTCACGACCTTCGGCCGCCCCGGCTATCTGCGCAGCGCCATGGAGTCCGGCGCCGACGCCTTCCTCGTCAAGGACGCCCCGGCCGCCCAACTCGCCGCGGCGGTCCGCAAGGTGCTCGCCGGTGAACGGGTCATCGACCCCACTCTCGCGGCCGCCGCCCTCGCCGAGGGCGCCAACCCCCTGACCGACCGCGAACGCGAGGTCCTCCGCGCGGCGGCCGACGGTTCCACCAACGCCGAACTGGCCACCACCCTCCACCTCTCCCAGGGCACGGTCCGCAACTACCTCTCGACAGCGATCCAGAAGCTGACGGCCCGCAATCGCGCGGAGGCGGTCCGGATAGCACGGGAGAAGGGCTGGTTGTAGAACCCCGGTCGCGGGGAGCGCCCCGAAAGGGGCGCGGGGCCCTGACGTTAGGCGGCTCCGCCGCGTGGGCGCGCCCAGCCACACCGAACCCGCAGTCGCGAAGGCACAGTCCACCTACGGCGCATGGGCGAACCGCGACCTCAGTTCAACATCGCCCGAGCCGCCCGAGCCTGCCCCCGAACCCGCTCCGCGGCCCCCTCGTCGACGGTGACAACCACCTCCGCGTACGCCTCGAGTTCCGCCGCACCCTCAAGGAAATCGCCCCGCTGCACCAGCAACTGAGCCCGCTCGTACCGCAACCGCGCAGGATGCGACGGCAACAGCAGCGCCAACTCCACGGCCCACAGGCCGACATCCGACCGCTCCGGCCGCGCCGCCGCCCACGCCCGGACGTTGTTCAGGATCCGCACGACCACGTCGAGCGGAGGGGCGGGGACGAGCATCGAGGGATCGAGAGGCGCCCCGGTGGCGCCCTGCACGAGCAGCTCCGCATCGGAGCCGCTCAGCACCCGCCCCCCGTCGAAGGGATCGGCGAGCACCTGCTGCTCGGCCGGCCCGAAGCCCACCACGAAATGCCCGGGCAGGGCGACCCCGTACACCGGCGCGCCGGCCCGTCTGGCCACCTCCATCCACACCACGGAGAGCAGGATGGGCAGCCCGCGCCGCCGCCGCAGCACCGCGTGCAGCAGCGACGACTCCAGCCGTTGATAGTCCCCGGGCGAGCCCCGGAACCCGCAGCGTCCGCCGAGCAGCTCGGCGAGCGCGGTCGCCCAGGACAGCGCCCCACCGGGCCGGAACGGCAGCTGTCCGGCGAGCCGGTCGATTTCGATCTGGGCCGCGTCCGTCCCCGCCTCGTCCAGCGTGCCGTCCGCCGCCGCCCCGATCAGCAGACACAGCGCCGCCAGGTCGGGCCGTTCGGACCGTGCCTCCTCGGCGAACCTCCGCCGCACCTCGGCGGCTCGCTCCGGCTCCGGGGGATGGGGGGAAGGCATGGCGGTCTGGTACCCCTTCACGCCGGTCGTCGGCGGTCGTCGGCGGACGCCTCGGGCGCGCGGTAGTGGTGGTACGTGTGATGCGCCGCGAAGCCCATCCCGGCGTACAGCGCCCGCGCCCCCGCGTTGTCCGCCTCCACCTGGAGCCAGGCCGCCGAGGCGCCCTCGTCCAGGGCACGGCGGGCGAGCGCGGCCATGACGGCGGTGGCGAGGCCCCGGCGACGCTGGGCGGGGTCGACCTCGACGGCCGCGAAACCGGCCCACCGCCCGTCGACGACGCACCGCCCGATCGCGGCCGGAGGTTCCCCCTCGGCGCCGGGCACCGTCGCGAACCACACCGAGGGCCCGCTGCCCAGGACGTGCAGCGCGACCTCGCTCAGCCCCTTGCGCTGGTAGCGGCCCAGCCAGGCCTCGTCGGCCGCGCGGGCGAGGACCACCCCGGGGGCCTTTGCGACCTCGCGGTCGGCGAGCGGCGCGAGCGCGCCGATCCACAGCCCGGCGCTCACCTCACGCGCCCAGCCGCGCGCCTCCAGCTCCGCGCTCAGCACCTCCTGCGTGCCCTCGGCCCCGGTGGCGGTCTGGACGTAGGCGGGCAGGTCACGGGCCGCGTACCAGTCGCGTACGTACGTCAGTGCCTCGTCGAGCGGCACGCCCGGGTCGCCGAGCGGCAGCACGGAATTCGCGCGCCGGGTGAACCCGGAGGCCGCCCGCAGCTCCCAGTCGCCGAGGCGCTCGCTCTCCACCGGCTGCCAGGCCCGCGCCGTGACCCGCGCCAGCTCCTCGTACGAGGCCGCGGGGCCCCGCCGACGCGCCGGGGCGGCCGGTACGACCTTGCCCGCGACCAGTGAGGATTCCGGAATCCGGACGACTTCGCCGTCGCGCCGTGTGATCAGCAGCACACTCTCGTCCCATGATGTGAGAACACCGACCGTGTCAGTGAACTTCTCACCGCCGGCGGCACCTTCGATATCTATGATCATCCGCCGAACAGAGACACGTTTGCCCACGTCAGCAGCGGTGATTCGGACCTCGAGACGTCCGGCCGCAGAGATTTCCACAGGTCAGTTCACCCCTCCTGTATGGATCACGCCCCGGAACGGAGATACTAGGTGCGGGCATCGACGACGCCGCGCTCCCGCGCGCCAGGCGGCGGAGCCTACGGAGGCCCGCCAGCGCCCTATCGAGGAGGAACGACAGCGTGACCTACGTCATCGCGCAGCCTTGTGTCGACGTCAAGGACAAGGCGTGCATCGAGGAGTGCCCGGTCGACTGCATCTACGAGGGCTCCAGGTCCTTGTACATCCACCCGGACGAATGCGTCGACTGTGGAGCCTGTGAGCCGGTGTGCCCGGTCGAGGCGATCTTCTACGAAGACGACACTCCGGAAGAGTGGAAGGACTACTACAAGGCGAACGTCGAGTTCTTCGACGAGCTCGGCTCGCCCGGCGGCGCCAGCAAGCTCGGTCTGATCGAGCGCGACCACCCCTTCATCGCAGCGCTGCCGCCGCAGAACCAGTAAGCGGCCGCACCCTACGCGCCGCCTCGGTCCCGTACGGCCCGATCCCCTCGATCGCCGTGCGGGGCCGAGGCGTTTGCCGTAGCGGCCCGTACCGGCCACAGGCGCGCAGGCCGTGTGTGTACGGGTCGTACGAACGAGAAAGTGAGCCCGATCCCGTGTCCGCAGTCTCCGACCGGCTTCCCGTCTTCCCCTGGGACAAGCTGGAGCCCTTCAAGGCGACGGCCGCCGCTCATCCGGGTGGCATCGTCGACCTGTCCGTCGGCACCCCGGTCGACCCGGTGCCCGAGCTGATCCAGAAGGCTCTGGTCGCGGCCGCGGACTCGCCGGGCTATCCCACGGTGTGGGGCACGCCCGAACTGCGCGACGCGCTCACCGGCTGGGTCGAGCGGCGGCTCGGCGCACGCGACATCACCCACCAGCACGTGCTCCCGATCGTCGGCTCCAAGGAACTCGTCGCCTGGCTCCCCACCCAGCTGGGCCTGGGTCCTGGCGACAAGGTGGCGTACCCGCGCCTCGCCTACCCGACGTACGAGGTCGGCGCGCGCCTGGCCCGCGCGGACCACGTGGTCTACGACGACCCCACGGAGCTGGACCCGACGGACCTGAAGCTCCTGTGGCTGAACTCTCCGTCGAACCCGACGGGCAGGGTCCTGTCCGCCCCGGAACTCGCCCGGATCGTCGCGTGGGCCCGTGAGCACGACATCCTCGTGTTCTCCGACGAGTGCTACCTCGAGCTGGGCTGGGAGGCCGACCCGGTCTCGGTCCTGCACCCGGACGTCTGCGGCGGCTCGTACGAGGGGATCGTCTCGGTCCACTCGCTCTCGAAGCGCTCGAACCTGGCCGGCTACCGCGCCGCGTTCCTCGCCGGTGACCCCGCCGTCCTCGGGGACCTGCTCCAGATCCGCAAGCACGGCGGCATGATGACGTCCGCGCCGACCCAGGCCGCGGTGGTCGCCGCCCTCGGGGACGACGTCCACGTTCGCGAACAGCGCGAGCGCTACGCGGCCCGCCGCACCGCCCTGCGCGAGGCCCTGTTGCGCCACGGCTTCCGTATCGAGCACAGCGAGGCGAGCCTGTACCTGTGGGCCACCCGTGGCGAGTCCTGCTGGGACACCGTCGCCCACCTGGCCGAACTGGGCATCCTCGTCGCCCCGGGCGACTTCTACGGCGAGGCGGGCGAGAACTTCGTCCGCGTGGCCCTGACGGCGACGGACGAGCGAGTGGCGGCGGCGGTAGAGCGCCTGGGCTAAGAAGCCCCCTGGCGAGGAGCGTGCCCTCTAGGGGCGCGGGGCTCTGACATGTGCGGCTCCGCCGCGCGGGCGCGCCCAGCCCCCACCGGCATGCACGTCAGGAACCGACACGCACGAAGGGGTCCAGGGAACATCCCTGGACCCCTTCTCCGTACAGCTACAGCATGCGTAGGGCCCCGACGGCTAGCCGAGCGGCAACCCCTTCAGCGGCAGCTGCCCCGTCGGCAGACCACCCTTGGTCACCGCGTCCGTCGGAAGACCACCACCGGCGGTCTTCGCGGTGTCACCGAGCAGACCCCCGGCCTGCCCCGCCGCGTCCCCGGCCACCTTCTGCGCGGCCGGCGTCGCCGTCCTGGCGACACTGCCACCCGTCCTGCCCGCGACCGGGACGGCCTTCTTGAGGGCGTTGCCGCCGGTCGCGCCGGCGAGCCCGGTGACGTTCTGCGTCGCACCGTCGACCGTGTTGCCGACGTGCGCGCCGTCCAGAGCGGTCAGCCCGCCGAGGTCGGGGGTGGCCGGGAGTTCGGCCGCCGCGCTGGCGGAGCCGGCCGCACCGACCACGGGCGCCGCTCCCGCTGCGATGAGCAGCGCGGCACGGGCGATCCGACGGGTCAGGGGGAGGGACATGATGCTCCTTAGACGGAAGAGAACGGTGAAGTGTCCACCCGTGCCCGGGAGTTGACCGACCGGCCGCCGACCGGCTGTCGGGCGACCCGTTGATCGTTCCGGGCTCGGACGCAGTGACTACCGCTCGAGACCCGCGAAGGTTGCGGTGGCCCGACGTAAAGAGTTGGTAATGCGTCGCATTATCAGTTGTGGATAAAAACGGGCAAAGGGCATCCGGTCGGAAAGTCTGCCGAATCCTTACGGCCCTTTGTTTTCAAGGGGTCCGGCGGATTCCGGAGTGACCACGCGAAAACCTGCTCGCAGCGGCAACGCGCCACGCCGCGCATCCCCCGTACAGGTGAGGCCCCGTACTACTGCGCGGTGACGATGCGGACCTCGCCGGCGGACTGCGTCGTCGTCGAGCCGCCCTTGGCGACCGCCGCGCGCCACTCGCCGTTCCTCTCCCCGGCCGTCCACTCCCGCCCCGCGTAGGAGACCCGTTGGATGTGCAGCGTCGAGGAGTTGGCCACCGCCCAGTGCGCCAGCTCCCAGCCACGCTCGCGGACGGTGGAGGCGCCGGTGGGGTCCTTGCGCACGGGCACGGTCACGGTGCGGCCGGAGACGCTCGGCGAGGGGGCGAGGGTCGGTGAAGCCGTCGAGGAGGCGGGGGAGCCCGCGGTGCCCACATCGGCTCCCGCCTCCTGCAGCACCTCGCGCCCGAAGTCCCTCACGAGCGCGGCGCGCACCGTGTCGGGGCCGCCGACCGGGGTCGCACCCGGGCGGCCCTCGCAGGTCAGCGTGGCCGCCGCATGGCCGGTCAGGGCCGCGGCCAGCAGCGTCGCGTCCGGTTCGTGCTTCGCGTACGCCTGCGGATAGCCGCTGCGCTGCACGCGCTGCGCGGCCACGGTGAGCGGCAGCCGCGCGTAGCCCGGCACCTTGGCCAGGTGTTCGTAGAAGATGCCGGCCGCGTACGTCGGGTCCATGATCTGTTTCGTCGTGCCCCAGCCCTGCGAGGGGCGCTGCTGGAACAGGCCGAGCGAGTCCCGGTCGCCGTGCTGGATGTTGCGCAGCCCCGACTCCTGGAGCGCGGTCGCGAGCGCGATGGCCACGGCGCGCTCCGGCAGCCCGCGGGTGGTGCCGACCGCCGAGATCGTCGCCGCGTTCACCGCCTGCTCCGGGGTGAACTCGTACGACGCGCCGTCGCTCTTGCCCGAGACGACTCTGCAGCGCGGCGCACCCGTCCCTCCCGTGAGGTACTGCACCGCGAGGTAACCCGCGAGCGCGAGCGTGACTACGACGGCCGCCCCGAAACGGAAGAGGCGGCCGCGCCGGACAGGAGTGGGGGACGGCTCTGGCACGCCTACAAGGTACTGGAGGCGACGGTTGGAGACGTATGGGGTTGTGGACAACCCGTGTGCGGCGGAGCGCCGAGCAGGGGGCGTTAGGGTCGAGGGCATGGCCGACACCACCCTTGACCTCACGCTGGACGCCGCCGAGCTCACCGCGCGGCTCGTCGACTTCCCCTCGGAGAGCGGCAACGAGAAGCCGCTCGCGGACGCCGTCGAGGCCGCGCTGCGCGCCCTGCCGCATCTGACGGTCGACCGGTACGGCAACAACGTCGTGGCGCGTACGAACCTGGGGCGGGCCGAGCGCGTGATCCTCGCCGGCCACATCGACACGGTCCCCATCGCCGGCAACGTGCCCTCGCGCCTCGACGAGGACGGCGTCCTGTGGGGCTGCGGCACCTGCGACATGAAGTCCGGCGTCGCCGTACAGCTGCGCATCGCGGCCACGGTCCCCGCACCCAACCGCGACCTCACCTTCGTGTTCTACGACAACGAAGAGGTCGCCGCCCACCTGAACGGCCTGAAGCACGTCGCCGAGGCCCACCCCGACTGGCTGGCGGGCGACTTCGCGATCCTCCTGGAGCCGACGGACGGCCAGGTGGAGGGCGGCTGCCAGGGCACGCTCCGGGTGCTCCTGAGGACCAAGGGGGAGCGTGCCCACTCCGCGCGCGCGTGGATGGGTTCCAACGCGATCCACGCGGCGGCCCCGATCCTCGCCAAGCTCGCCGCCTACGAGCCGCGCACGCCGGTCGTGGACGGCCTCCGGTTCCACGAAGGCCTCAACGCCGTCCGCATCGAAGGGGGCGTGGCCACCAACGTCATCCCCGACGCCTGCACCGTCGTCGTCAACTTCCGCTACGCGCCCGACCGCAGCGAGGCGGAGGCCGAGGCCTTCGTGCGTGACTTCTTCGCCGACTGCGACATCGACGAGTTCATCGTCGACGACCACACCGGCGGGGCCCGGCCCGGTCTGACCCACCCGGCCGCCGCGGCCTTCCTGGCGGCCGTCGGCGGCGAGGCCCGCCCCAAGTTCGGCTGGACGGACGTCGCCCGCTTCAGCGCGCTCGGGGTGCCCGCGGTGAACTACGGGCCCGGCGCGCCGCTCCTCGCCCACAAGGTGGACGAGCGGGTGCGGGCGTCGGAGATCCCCGAGGCCGAGGAGCGTCTGCGCGCCTGGCTGACGTCCTGAGGACCCGCCCGAACCTTTGCGGTGCACGGCGGACATGCGCATGTCCCCCCTCCGTAACCCGCGTAGATCTACGCTGGGCCTGAACCACTTGCAAGCGGAGGGAGCGCACATGGCTACTGGCAACCCCGAGGGCAAGAAGCAGCCACCGGAGGAGCAGCGACTGGGGCCGGTACTGCGCAGGCGGGGCCAAGTGCAGGCGAGTACCACGGACCAGCGGCTGCTCGACGCGGGCGGCCCCTCCGACTGGGTGCACACCGACCCCTGGCGGGTCCTGCGCATCCAGTCGGAGTTCATCGAAGGCTTCGGCACGCTCGCCGAACTCCCGCCCGCGATCAGCGTCTTCGGCTCCGCGCGTACGCCGGTGGACTCGCCCGAGTACGAGGCGGGAGTCGCGCTCGGCCGAGGCCTGGTCGAAGCCGGCTTCGCCGTCATCACGGGCGGCGGGCCCGGCGCGATGGAAGCCGCCAACAAGGGCGCCTGCGAGGCCAAGGGCATCTCGGTCGGTCTGGGCATCGAGCTCCCCTTCGAGCAGGGCCTCAACCCCTACGTCGACATCGGCCTCAACTTCCGGTACTTCTTCGTCCGCAAGATGATGTTCGTCAAGTACGCCCAGGGCTTCGTGGTCCTGCCCGGCGGCCTCGGCACCCTCGACGAATTCTTCGAGGCCCTCACCCTCGTCCAGACCCAGAAGGTCACCCGCTTCCCGATCGTCCTGTTCGGCACGGCGTACTGGGGCGGTCTCGTCGACTGGCTCAAGAACACCCTGATCGCCCAGGGCAAGGCCTCCGAAAAGGACCTCCTCCTCTTCCACCTCACGGACGAGGTGGAAGAAGCGGTCGCCCTGGTCTCCAAGGAGGCAGGCCGCTAGCGGAGCGGCCCCGCAAGGCGATGGGGGTCCCCTGCTCGAGCGCAGCCGAAAGCTTGGGGGAGGGCAGGGGCGGCGGGGGCGAGGAAGACTACGCCAGACCCCGGCGGGCCACCGTCGGTGGGCGGTGGCCCGCGATCGACGCCACCATGTCCAGGACCTGACGCGTCTCGGCGACCTCGTGGACGCGGTACACCTGCGCCCCCAGCCACGCCGACACCGCCGTCGTGGCCAACGTCCCCACCACCCGCTCCTTCACCGGCTTGTCGAGCGTCTCCCCGACGAAGTCCTTGTTGGAGAGGGAGACCAGCACGGGCCACCCCGTCTCCACCATCTCGCCCAGCCGCCGCGTCGCCTCCAGGCTGTGCCGCGTGTTCTTCCCGAAGTCGTGCCCGGGGTCGATCAACACGGACTCCCGGGGCACGCCCAGGGCCACCGCCCGCTCGGCCAGCCCCACGGTCACCCGCAGAATGTCGGCCACGACGTCGTCGTAGGCGATCCGATGCGGCCGCGTACGAGGCTCGGCGCCCCCGGCATGGGTGCACACCAGCCCCACCCCGTACCGCGCGGCCACCTCCGCGAGCCGCGGATCCACGCCACCCCACGCGTCGTTGAGCAGATCCGCCCCCGCCTCGCAGACCGCCTCCCCGACCTCGTGCCGCCAGGTGTCGACGCTGATGATCACGTCCGGGAACCGCCGCCGCACCTCGGCGACGAAACCGACCGTACGGCGCGCCTCCTCCTCGGCGGTCACCTCTTCCCCGGGCCCCGCCTTGACCCCGCCGATGTCGATGATGGCGGCGCCCTCGGCCACCGCCTGGTCCACACGCGCGAGCGCCGGCTCGTCGCGGAAGGTGGCTCCCTGGTCGTAGAAGGAGTCGGGGGTCCGGTTCACGATGGCCATGATCACCGGCTCGTGCGGGTCGAATTCGTGCCTGCCCAGCCTGAGCATCCCCTGTGACCTCTCCTATAAGTCCCGCTGCTTAGCCGCCTGCGACCTTAACTGTCAGACTCGCATGGCACGATCGGACCCTGACACTTTCAGCGCCGGACCGCTTCGGCACTCGTCAGACATTTTTCAGTAGCTTCAGTACTTTCGCGTCGACGCCCAACGCGTCGGCACCAGAGCGTGGGGACCTCAGCGATGTTCATGTTCTTGTTCCTGGTCGTCGCGCTCGCCGTCGTGGTCGCCGCGGTGACACTGTCCGTGGTGGGCGGCGGCGAGAGCGCCCCCCTTCCCGACGCCGAGCCCGATCGGCTGGTGGACCCGCTGCCCCAGGACCGGCCGGTGAACCGCGCGGACGTGGAGTCCGTGCGCTTCCCGCTCGCCGCCCGCGGCTACCGCATGGCGGACGTGGACGACGCCCTCGGCCGGCTCGGCGCCGAGCTCGCCGAGCGGGACGC
>LRTP01000973.1 GCA_001550305.1 Streptomyces diastatochromogenes | reverse complement strand
GCCCGCGCCACCGCGACCATGTCGCTGCGCAAGCCGGCCGAGGGGGAGCAGCAGTGAGCGACGCGCTCGCCGGGCCCGACGGCGCGCTGCGCTGCCCCTGGGCCCTGTCCACCGAGGACTACGTCTCGTACCACGACAAGGAGTGGGGCCGTCCGGTCCACGGCGACGACGCGCTGTACGAGCGGCTCTGCCTGGAGGCCTTCCAGTCGGGCCTGTCCTGGATCACGATCCTGCGCCGCCGGCCGGGTTTCCGTGCCGCCTTCGCCGACTTCGAGATCGCCTCGGTGGCCACGTTCACGGACGCCGACAAGGAGCGCCTCCTCGGCGACCCGGGCATCATCCGCAACCGCGCCAAGATCGAGGCGACCGTCGCCAACGCGCGCGTGCTGGCCGACTGGGCGCCGGGCGAGCTGGACGAGCTGATCTGGTCCTTCGCCCCCGACCCGGCCGGCCGGCCGGCCCCCAAGCGGCTGGCCGACGTCCCGGCCGTCACCGACGAGTCGACGGCCCTGTCCAAGACCCTCAAGAAGCGCGGCATCCGCTTCGTGGGCCCGACCACGGCGTACGCGCTCATGCAGGCGTGCGGCCTGGTGAACGACCACTTGGAGGATTGCGCGGCCCGGAGCGCCCCTTAAGGGGCGCGGGGAACTGCGCGACCGTCCGCGGACGGCCCGCAGTTCCCGTACCGACCTCCGACCGCCGAAGCCGGCGAAGCGTCACCGCCCCAAGTACTTCGGCTTCTCCTTGTTGACGAACGCCTGCACCGCGATCACATGGTCCTCGGACGCCCCGGCCCGCGCCTGCAGCTCGTCCTCCTTCTCCAGCGTCTCGTCCAGAGAATGAGTGAGCCCGTACGCCACGGACTCCTTCAGCGCGGCGTACGCGACCGTCGGCCCCGCCGCCAGCGCCCGTGCCACCTTCTCCGCCTCGCCGCGCAGTTCGGACGACGGGACGAGCCGGTTGGCGATCCCGAGCTCGAAGGCCTCCTGCGCGGTGATGCTGCGCGGGAAGAGCAGCAGATCGGCGGCCCGGCCCGGCCCGATCACCCGCGGCAGGGTCCATGACATGCCCGAGTCGGCGGTCAGCGCGACCCCGGCGAAGGACGTGGTGAAGGCGGCGGTGTCGGCGACGATCCGGTAGTCCGCGCAGAGGGCGAAGCCGAAGCCGGCCCCCGCGGCGACGCCGTTCACCGCGGCCACCACGGGCTTCGGGGCCCCGGTCAGGGCGCGCACGATCG
Organism: Streptomyces diastatochromogenes; assembly: GCA_001550305.1. Classification (GTDB taxonomy): domain Bacteria; phylum Actinomycetota; class Actinomycetes; order Streptomycetales; family Streptomycetaceae; genus Streptomyces; species Streptomyces mirabilis_D. The sequence continues at coordinate 3,107 of LRTP01000973.1, read as the reverse complement.
GGTTGTAGTGCTCGCGCACGGTGCTCATCGTGTGCCGCGACCCCGACTCCTTGTCGGCGGCCAGCAGCCCGATGTGCTCCTTGAGGTCCTGCCCGACGCAGAACGCCCGGTCACCTGCGGCGGTGAGCAGGATCGCCCGTACGCCGCCGTCCGCCGCGGCGGCCTGGGCCGCGTCCCGGAGGGCGACCTTGGTCTCGGTGTTCATCGCGTTCATCGCCTCGGGGCGGTTCAGCGTGATCGTCGCGAGTCCGTCGCTCACCTCGTAGAGCACGGTGTCGGCCATGGTGGGTCTCCTCCGGTGTCGCGGCTCCGACGTACCGGTCGGTACGTCCTGCGTACGAGGACAGCATGCAGGACAGCATGGCGGAGATCACGGTCCGGGGCGTGGACAGGACATGTGACCTGCGTCAAAGAATTCCGCGCCGTGGAAGTCGATGCAGCGGCGCAGTATCGCAGTCACATCGCCGAATTGAGTGGTTTTGCTCAAGCGCGTTGCGCAAGCGATGCCGACTGATGTTGGTCATCGGGTCCTGAGATGCGGGATAATGGCCTGGAAGCAATGTGTTCGATGCCGGTGACGTGTGTCCTATGAGGGGACGTGCGTGCCCTTCAAGGGGCCGTCGGCGACGATGAGCTGGTTTCAGGAAGGGGAACGAGCATGGCGGCCATGAAGCCGCGGACGGGCGATGGCCCGCTCGAGGTGACCAAGGAGGGGCGGGGCATCGTCATGCGCGTTCCGCTCGAAGGCGGCGGTCGGCTCGTCGTCGAGCTGACCCCTGACGAGGCCGACGCGCTCGGCGACGCCCTCAAGAAGGTCGTCGGCTGACGCGGAACGCGACCATACCTTTCAGCTGCCCCGGTACCGAATTCGGTGCCGGGGCAGTGGTTTTCCTGGAGTGTGACAGCGGTGTGCCTGTACGTATCGACGCAGGTCAGGCATGAATCGCGGGTACGAGGTCGAACGTGCGGTCAGCGCTTGACCCCGCACAGCAACCCGTCGCCCACCGGCAGCAGCGAGGGCACCAGGTCCTGGCTCTCGCGCACCGCGCGCAGCAGTTCGCGCAGCCGGCCGACCTCGGCGGGCTGCGGGCCCGATTCGACCGTCCGGCCGTCCGCGAAGACCCCCTCGAAGACGACCAGCCCGCCCGGACGCAGCAGGCGCAACGATTCAGCGAGGTAGTCCAGGCACTCCAGACGGTCGCCGTCGCAGAAGACGAGGTCGTAGCCCGCGTCCGCGAGCCGGGGCAGGACGTCCAGCGCGCGGCCGGGGATGAAGCGGGCGCGGTTGCTGGCGAAGCCTGCCGCGCGGAAGGCCTGGCGGGCGAACTGCTGGCGGTCCGGTTCCGGATCGACGGTGGTCAGTACCCCGTCCGGCCGCATGCCGTGCAGCAGATGAATTCCGGAGACGCCGGTCCCGGTCCCGATCTCTGCCACCGCTTTCGCGTCCACGGTGGCGGCGAGCAACCGCAGCGCGGCGCCCGTGCCGGGCGACACCGGGCGCAGCCCTGCCTCGTGGGCCCGGTCGCGGGCCCAGCGCAGCGCTTCGTCCTCGGCGACAAAGGCGTCGGCGAACGCCCAGCTCGTCTGCCGGTTGCCGGTAATGACCCTCTCCCTGTCCCCGTGGTTGCCTGGGCGTGACTGTATCCGTTGGTGCCGGGAACCCGCAGATGGGACCAGGCGTTTAGAAGGGTGCGGAAACAGAGCGGGGGGAAGTCGATGGAACAGTGCGCGGAGCGGGTTGGCGACCACATGCTGACGCAGGCATATGAGCGCGTATCAAATTCTCGTAAAACCGCTTATCCGGAGCTAACGGGCGAGGTGGCTATGGTAGGGGCTCCACTGGACACCACCAGAGCCGACAGGGGAGGTGCGGCTGCGCCTGCGGATCGGGGCGGGGTGCTGCGGCGCCTTCTCAGATCAGCGGGTGAGCCGAAATCCGTGACCGACATCGCTGACAAGTTCCATGCTGCTGCCCCGGCGCAGACCGCGACGTTCACCACCGACGCGGAGTCGCAGGCGTGGACTCCGCCCACCTGGGAGGAGATCGTCAGCACGCACAGCGGCCGGGTCTACCGGCTCGCCTACCGCCTGACGGGCAACCAGCACGACGCCGAGGACCTCACACAGGAAGTCTTCGTCCGCGTCTTCCGCTCCCTGTCGACCTACACGCCCGGCACCTTCGAGGGCTGGCTGCACCGCATCACCACGAACCTCTTCCTCGACATGGTGCGCCGCAAGCAGCGCATCCGCTTCGACGCCCTCGGTGACGACGCGGCCGAGCGCCTGCCCAGCCGCGAGCCCTCCCCGCAGCAGGTCTTCAACGACGCGCACTTCGACGCGGACGTCCAGCAGGCGCTGGACACCCTCGCGCCCGAGTTCCGCGCCGCCGTCGTCCTCTGTGACATCGAGGGACTTTCGTACGAGGAGATCGCCGCGACCCTGGGCGTCAAGCTCGGTACGGTCCGCAGCCGGATCCACCGTGGCCGTTCGCAGCTGCGCAAGGCCCTGGCACACCGGTCTCCCGAGGCCCGCGCCGAGCGCCGCGGCTTCGCGATCACGGGAGTTCCCGCGCTGGGAGGAGGGGGCGCGACCGCGTGAGTGGATCCCGGCCCGACTCTACGGAGCGGCGTGTTGCCGACCAGCATCTTGGGGACCGACTCTCCGCCCTGGTGGACGGAGAGCTCGGTCATGAGTCGCGTGATCGTGTCCTGGCCCACCTCGTCACCTGCGCGAAGTGCAAGGCCGAGGCGGACGCCCAGCGCCGACTGAAGAACGTCTTCGCGGAAGTCGCCCCGCCGCCCCCCTCCGAGAGCTTCCTGGCCCGTCTCCAGGGACTGCCCGGGGGAGGTGACTTCGACGGCGGTGATGGCTCACCGTTCGGCGGGGGCGGATTCGGCGGAAGACTCCCCTCCGGAGCCCCGGTGACCGGTGTCTTCGGAGTGCGCGGAGAGCCCTTCGGGTACGTGCCCGCCGCGCCGCACGGCGACGTGCTGCCGCCCGCCTCCGGGCGCGGTTTCCGCATCCATGACGTCAGCCGTCACGAGACCGACCGATCGGCCTCGCGCGGGCTGCGCTTCGCCTTCGCCGCCGCCGGCGCGGTGTCGCTG
>LRTP01000972.1 GCA_001550305.1 Streptomyces diastatochromogenes | reverse complement strand
CCCGGGCCCGCGTCCGCTTCCGGCCCCGGCGCCGCTCCCCGCCTCGGCGCCACTCCCGGCCCCGTATCCGAGCAACCCCCACCCGGCCCCCGCCCCGTGGCAGAACTACGACCCCTGGGCCGCCCCGGGACCGCTCCAGCAGAACGGGGCGGCTGTCGAGACGAAGACCCAGCGGCACAAGCGGGCGAGGAAGGCGCTGGTCCTCGGGGCCGTGGCGCTCGCCCTCGTCTCCGGAGGCGTCGGAGGCGCCGTAGGGGCCTATCTGGAGCGCAACGGCGGGGTCGGTGACATCACGCTGCCCCAGGCCCCCAAGGAGGCGCCCGGGCGGGCCACGGACAGCGTGGCCGGGATAGCGGCGCGCGCGCTGCCCAGCGTGGTCACCCTGCATGTGCGCGGCTCCGGCGAAGCGGACACCGGCACCGGGTTCGTGCTCGACACCCAGGGGCACATCCTCACCAACAACCACGTGGTCGAGCCGGCCGGCAGCGGCGGTGAGATAGCCGTGACGTTCAGTGGCGGCGAGAGCGCCAGGGCCACCGTCGTCGGGCGCGACAGGGGCTACGACCTCGCCGTGGTCAAGGTGTCGGGAGTCGTCGGGCTGCGGCCCATGGCGCTGGGCAACTCCGACAGCGTCCAGGTGGGCGACCCCGTCGTCGCCATCGGCGCGCCCTTCGACCTCGCCAACACCGTCACCTCCGGGATCATCAGCGCCAAGGAGCGGCCCATCACGGCGGGCGGCGCGAAGGGCGACGGGAGCGACGTCTCGTACGTCGACGCGCTGCAGACCGACGCGCCCATCAACCCCGGCAACTCCGGCGGCCCCCTCCTCGACACCCGGGCCCGCGTCATCGGCATCAACAGCGCCATCCGCTCCGCCGACGGCGGCACCGACCTCCAGGGCGGCCAGGCCGGTTCCATCGGGCTCGGCTTCGCCATCCCCGTCAACCAGGCCAGGCGCGTCGCCGAGGAGCTGATCAACACCGGCCGGGCGACCCACCCGGTGATCGGGGTCATGCTCGACATGGACTACACGGGCGACGGCGCCCGGGTCGGGACGAAGGGCGGCGGCGCGCCGGTCACCGCGGGTGGCCCCGGGGCCAAGGCGGGCATCAAGGCCGGCGACGTCATCACCGAGGTCGACGGACAGCGCGTCCACTCCGGTGAGGAGTTGATCGTGAAGACACGCGCCCACCGTCCCGGCGACAGGCTCCGGCTGACCCTGCGGCGGGGCGGTTCACAGCGGACGGTCACCCTGGTCCTCGGCTCCGCGAGCGGCGGCTGACCTCTTTCGACTTTCGACAGCAACTGACATGAACTTCACAGGAGGGGCCCCGAAGTCCGTGCTGAGCGGCGAACATCCGGGGAAACTCGTCGTGTACACGAACCCGGAAGCCCCGGGACAGTTCCGGACGGACGGGATCGACGGGTACCGTGGACCCGGCCCGGACCACGGAAGAATCCCGAGGGCCAGGACTGAGGACATCGCAAGGAGCTTCAGGTGTTCAATGACATAGGACCGCTCGAGCTGGTGACGCTCGTTGTCCTCGCCGTGCTCGTCTTCGGTCCGGAAAAGCTCCCGAAGATGATCCAGGACGTCACCCGCACCATCCGCAAGATCCGCGAGTTCTCGGAGAGCGCCAAGGCGGACATCCGCGAGGAACTCGGCCCGGAGTTCAAGGACTTCGAGTTCGAGGACCTCAACCCCAAGACGTTCATCCGCAAGCAGCTGGACAACGACGAGCTGGGGCTCAAGGAGATCCGCAACGGCTTCGACCTGAAGAAGGAGATGGCCGAGGTCACGGACGCGGTCCACAGCCGCGACACGGACTCCTCCTCGTCTTCTTCGTCCTCGTCCTCCGGTTCCTCCGGCGGCTCGATCGACATGACCAAGAAGCCGGAGAAGACCGATCCGGACGAGCGCCCGCCCTTCGACGCGGACGCCACCTGAGTCGTACCCGCAGGCGTGTGACAGGACCTGAGTCGTACCCGCAGGCGTGTGACAGGACCTGAGTCGTACCCGCAGGCGTGTGACACGGCCCGAGTCGTACCCGCAGGCGTGTGACACGGCCTGAAAATGTTGCGTGCGCGCCCCACGCGCCGGGTGCTTTCCCTGCTGCTCGCAGCGGTGTGGCTATGCTGCCCAGTTGTTGTGCGGACCGCTGAGGACGCCCGAGGGGGGCGGGCCACCCGGTCCGACGAGAGCAAGGAGGCGTCCGGGCAGATGGAGACGACAAGTCGGGTAGGCGCGCAGGCGCCGGCCGCGGAAGACGGACAGCAGGTCCCCTCCGCCCGCCGCACAGTAGACGGATACCTGCTGGCACACTTCCCGTGGTACGGCCTCGACGAGGCCTTCACGGGGCCGCGCTGGCTGATGCAGGTCGGTACGTCGGCGGACGGTGCCGTCGAGCACGGTTCGATCGGGCACGGGGAAGAGCCCTCGGTGCGCAGCGAGTCGACGGAGGACAAGGAGCGGTTCGCGGTCGTGGTGACCGTCGCCGCCAGCCCCTCGCGCCGCAGCGCGGACGGTACCGGGCTCCTCGAGGCCACGTCGGTGTCCTCGGCGGCCTGGCTGGCCGGTGTGGGGCTGCTGTCCTTCACCTGGCCCGGCCAGATGGACCACACCCGGCGGGACAACTGGCTGGACCAGCAGACCGAGACGGCGTGGGTCCTCGCGGACGACCTCGAAGGGCCCGACTGGTCCTCGCTGTCCCTCCCCGTGGACGGCGTCCCCACGCCCTTCCACTACCGCGAGCTGGAGTTCGGCTGGGTCCTCGCGGGTTCCACCCAGGAGGGGGTCCATGTGGGGGCGTACGGGCGGGGGATGAGCGCGTACGGGTTGGCCTTCGCCAAGATCAAGGACATCGCGGCGTACGAGTGACGGTGCCCTGCCCTCCGGGAGGGGGACGGGAACGCCGGGCCGATGGGGGACTTCGGCTCGTTCGGCGGCTGCGGGCCGGTTCTGGCTGGTCGCGCAGTTCCCCCCGCCCCTTTGGGGCGCTCCTCAGCGGGGCGCCCCCGTCTACGTGCTGCCGGGGAACGGGCTAGAACTTGTTCCTCGGGGTGATGCCCAGGGACATGCCGGACAGGCCGCGCTGGCGGCCGCCGAGCTTGCCGGCGATGGCGCGCAGGGCGGAGCCCGCGGGGGACTCCGGGTCGGTCAGGACGACCGGCTTGCCCTCGTCGCCGCCCTCGCGGAGGCGGACGTCGATCGGGATGGAGCCGAGGACCGGAACGCTCGCGCCGGTGGTGCGGGTCAGGCCGTCGGCGACCGTCTGACCGCCGCCCGTGCCGAAGACGTCGACCATCTCGCCGCAGTGCGGGCACGGCAGGCCCGACATGTTCTCGACCACGCCCACGATCTTCTGGTGGGTCTGTACGGCGATGGAGCCCGCGCGCTCGGCGACCTCGGCCGCCGCCTGCTGCGGGGTCGTGACGACCAGGATCTCCGCGTTCGGGACCAGCTGGGCCACCGAGATCGCGATGTCGCCCGTGCCCGGCGGGAGGTCGAGGAGCAGGACGTCCAGGTCGCCCCAGAAGACGTCCGCCAGGAACTGCTGGAGGGCGCGGTGGAGCATCGGGCCGCGCCAGACCACCGGTGCGTTGCCCGGGGTGAACATGCCGATGGAGATGACCTTCACGCCGTTCGCGGACGGCGGCATGATCATGTTCTCGACCTGGGTCGGACGGCCGTACGCGCCGAGCATGCGGGGCACCGAGTGGCCGTAGATGTCCGCGTCGACCACGCCGACCTTGAGGCCGTCGGCCGCCATCGCCGCCGCGAGGTTCACGGTCACCGAGGACTTGCCGACACCGCCCTTGCCGGAGGCGACCGCGTACACGCGCGTGAGTGAGCCCGGCTTGGCGAACGGCACCTCGCGCTCGGTCTGTCCGCCGCGCAGCGCGGTCGCCAGCTCCTTGCGCTGCTCGTCGCTCATCACGTCCAGGGTCACGTCGACGCGGGTGACACCCTCGACCGCCGAGACCGCCTCCGTCACGTTCTTCGTGATGGTCTCGCGCATCGGGCAGCCGGAGACGGTCAGATACACGGTGACCGCGACCGCGCCATCCGCACCGATCTCCACCGATTTGACCATCCCCAGCTCGGTGATGGGTCGCTGGATCTCGGGGTCGTTCACCGTCGCCAGTGCTTCACGCACCGCGTCTTCCGTAGCCATAGGACGATGGTACGGCGCCGGGCCCCGGGCTCGGAAAGCCCCGTCAGCGGTCGTCTACGTCACTTCGTGGCGGCCGTTCTGCCCGGAATACGACCCGGCCGTCGGAGCGGTGTTCCTCCAGCTCCCTGATCAGGTCCTGGAATTCGGAGCGGATCCAGTCGCGGGTGGCGACCTCGCCGAGGCCCATGCGCAGGGCGGCGATCTCGCGGGTGAGGTACTCGGTGTCCGCGATGGAGCGCTCGTTCTGCTTGCGGTCCTGTTCGAGGTTGACCCGGTCGCGGTCGTCCTGGCGGTTCTGCGCGAGGAGGATCAGCGGGGCGGCGTAGGAGGCCTGGAGCGAGAGCATCAGGGTCAGGAAGATGAACGGGTACGGGTCGAAGCGCAGATGGCGCGGTGCCGAGATGTTCCACACCAGCCACACGATGATGACGACCGTCATCCAGACGATGAACCGTCCGGTGCCGAGGAAACGCGCGATCCGCTCCGAGAGCCGCCCGAAGGCCTCCGGGTCCCACTCGGGCACCAGTCGGCGGCGCGGCGGCAGCGGCTGGTCGAGGCGGGTGCGGGGCCGGGTGGTGGCGGTCGCCCCGGTGGCGGCCCGTTCGCGGGTCTCGCGGTCAGGTCCCATCGAGCCCCCCTTCGTCCACGCCTTCACGACCGTCTTTCTGGTCGCCTTCCTCGTCGTCTCCCCGGTCGTCCTCGCGTTCGCGCAGGCGCCCGTCCTGAGGTTCGTCCAGGTGTTCGTCCTGGGGGTCGTCCTCGCGCAGATGGAACTCGGTCTCGCGCCAGTCCTCCGGCAGCATGTGGTCCAGTACGTCGTCCACGGTCACCGCGCCGAGCAGTGAGCCGCTCTCGTCGACGACGGGCGCCGCGACCATGTCGTACGTGGCGAAGAAGCCCGCGACGACGGGCAGCGCCGCGTCCGGTGCGAGCGCCTGCAGATCGCCATCGAGGATCGAGCTGACCAGCGTGTACGGCGGATCGCGCAGCAGCCGCTGGAAGTGCACCGTGCCCAGGTACTTGCCGGTGGGTGTCTCGTCCGGCGGGCGGCACACGTACACCTGCGCGGCGAGCGCCGGGGACAGGTCGGGGTTGCGGACCCGGGCGAGCGCGTCGGCGACCGTGGCGTCGGGCCGCAGCACGATGGGCTCGGTCGTCATCAGACCGCCGGCGGTCCGCTCCTCGTACGACATCAGCCGTCGTACGTCGGCCGCGTCGTCGGGCCGCATCAGCGTCAGCAGTCGCTCCACGTCGTCCTCGGGGAGTTCGGCGAGCAGGTCGGCCGCGTCGTCGGGGTCCATCGCCTCCAGGACGTCGGCGGCGCGCTCCTCCTTGAGCTTGCCCAGGATCTCGATCTGGTCGTCCTCGGGGAGCTCCTCCAGGACGTCGGCGAGGCGGTCGTCGTCCAGGGCGGCGGCCACCTCCCCACGCCGCTTCGGCGACAGGTGGTGCAGGACGTTGGCCAGGTCGGCGGCGCGCAGCTGCTCGAAGGTGGCGAGGAGGCTCTCGGCGCCCTGTCCGTGCTCCTCCAGCGAGAACCCGGTGACGGCGGACCAGTCGACGGTCAGCGTCTCGCCCTTGGTGCGCCGGAAGGTCCCGCTGCGGCCCTTGCGCACGAAGACGCGGCCGATCTCCCACTCCCGGCGGGCCGGCAGCTGCTGGACGGACACGTCGAGCACGGTCACTTCCTCGTGGGTCTCGACGAGCTGGACCCGCCGGTCGAGCAGTTCGCCGAAGACGAGCCGCTCGGTGGGCCGCGGTTCGAAGCGGCGCACGTTCAGGACACCGGTGGTGATGACCTGGCCGGACTCGATGCCGATGACGCGGGTCATGGGCAGGAAGATGCGTCGCCGGGTGGAGAGTTCCACGACCAGCCCGAGCAACCGGGGCGGGCGGCGTCCGACGCGGAGCATGGCGACCAGGTCCCGCACGCGGCCCACCTGGTCGCCGTTGGGGTCGAAGACGGCGACACCGGCGAGGTGCGAGACGAAGATCCGGGGGGCGCCTGCGGCCATGCCCGCGCCTCCTTCTTTCCGTGTTGCTCTTTCTTCCGTGTCGCTGGTCGCGTGTCGCTCGTCGCGTTTGCTCGTCGCGTGTGGTTCCGGACGCTTGCCGGCCTTCTCCGTACGGGCGTTTGGTCCCGACCTGTCCGCTCAGGTGGGCTTCAGGCTAGCCCGTCCCGGTCGGATACGCCCTGGTGAGCGGTCCGGACGGACTGGCTCCGCCGGGCACGCACGGCACCGGTACGCTGCCGTACGCCGTTGGGGACACCCGGCACGGCCACCCCGGCATGGGCACCCGCACGGACACGCGCACGGACACGCGCTTGGACACCCGCATGGACACCCGTATGAAAGGCAGCCCTACCTGTGACTGCGATTTCCCAGGGCCGAACCCGCAGGGCCGCACTGGTGGGCGCGATGTGCGCACTGGTCGTGACGGGGACGGCGCTGACGGGGTGCGGTAGTGACGATCCGGACGCGGGCACGAACGGGGTCGGGAAGCTGCCCGCCACCGAGATCCAGTCGAAGACGCGCAAGGCCGCCACGTCGGCCGAGGCGGTACGACTCGCCGGGACCGTGGTGTCGAACGGGCGCACGTACAAGCTCGACATGCGGCTGAAGTCCGACGGCGGCACCGGTTCGGTCACCTCGGAGGGGGCGAGCTTCCATCTGCTCCGGGTCGGCCGGCACCTCTTCCTCAAGGCCGGCGCCGAGTTCTGGAACCACCAGGGCGGCAAGAGCGGTGCCACCTCCTCGGCGGACACCGCGGCCGCCGACAAGCTCGACGGCAAGTACGTGAAGGTCCCGAGCGGCGACCCGGCCTACAAGCGCTTCATCAGCTTCACGGACAAGGACGTCCTGCTCGACGGTCTGCTGACCCTGCACGGCTCCCTCGCCACGGACGGCCACCACGAGCAGTCCGGCGTCCGCACCATCCGTATCACCGGCGACAAGGGCGCGGGCGGCACCCTGGACGTCTCCCTGAAGGGAACCCCGTACCCGCTGCTCCTGGTCCGCGCGGGCGACGCCGGCACGCTCAGCCTCACCGACTGGGGCAAGAACTTCGCCCTCGCGGAGCCCGCCAAGGACGAGACCGTGGACTACGGCCAGCAGCTGCCGACGTCGTAGCCCTGGGGCCTGTCCGCCGGACAGGCACTAGCGGCGGCGTCCCCGTTTCCTGAAGAGCAGGCGCGGTACGGCGGCCGGGATCGGTTGGCGGGTGGTCGCGGGGGACGGGACCGGCGCGGCGGCCAGCGAGCCGTCCGGCAGCGGGAGGGTGCCCGCCCGGGGCTCCAGGCGCAGCACCCGGCACTCGCGGGCCCAGCGGGCCGGCATCTCCTCGCCGTCGGGGGCGTTCAGACGCTTGCCCTTGAGCTCGGCGACGGTCGCCTCCCACGCGGGGGAGCCGGGCGCGAGTTCGACCACCTTCGCGGCCCACGCGACCAGCCGCCCGCCCTTGTCCTTGCTGCGGACGACGACGACCGCGTCGCCCCCGTCGACGAGCCCGGGCAGCGGCTGCTCTCCGGGCCCGTCGCCGACCAGGCAGGCCGCGCCGTCGTGCCACACGTGCCACAGGGCCCGGGTGGGCGCCTCGGCGCCCGGCGTCTTGGGCGCCGGCACGCTGCCGCTGCGTACCCAGATCAGCCCGGACTTCTTCGTGGCCTCCTCGACGAGGGCCCGGTCGAGCAGCTGTTCCGTCATGGGCCCAGCCTATCCAGGGGCACCGGGCGGTCACCCGGTGCGCTCAGAGCCAGCCGTTGCGCTTCAGGATCCGGTGGATCGACAGACACATCCCGACCGTGGCGCCCAGCACCAGCGGGTAGCCGAACTTCCAGTGCAGCTCCGGCATGTAGTCGAAGTTCATGCCGTACACGCCACAGACCATCGTCGGTACGGCGATGATCGCGGCCCAGGAAGTGATCTTGCGCATGTCCTCGTTCTGCGTCACGGACGCCTGCGCGAGGTTGGCCTGGAGGATGGAGTTGAGCAGTTCGTCGAAGCCGAGGACCTGCTCCTGGACACGGGCGAGGTGGTCGGCGACGTCGCGGAAGTACTTCTGGATGTCCGGGTCGATCAGCCGCATCGGGCGCTCGCTGAGCAGCTGCATGGGGCGCAGCAGCGGGGACACGGCCCGCTTGAACTCCAGCACCTCGCGCTTGAGTTGGTAGATGCGGCCGGCGTCCGTGCCGCGCGGGGTGCCCTTGCGGCCCGGCGAGAAGACCTCGGTCTCCACCTCGTCGATGTCGTCCTGCACGGCGTCCGCGACCGCGATGTACCCGTCGACGACGTGGTCGGCGATGGCGTGCAGCACGGCGGAGGGGCCCTTGGCGAGCAGCTCGGGGTCGTCCTGCAGCCGGTGCCGCAGCGCCCGCAGCGAGCCCTGACCGCCGTGCCGGACGGTGATGAAGAAGTCCCGCCCGGTGAAGCACATGACCTCGCCGGTCTCCACGATCTCGCTGGTGGCGGTGAGTTCGTCGTGCTCGACGTAGTGGATGGTCTTGAAGACGGTGAACAGGGAGTCGTCGTAGCGCTCCAGCTTGGGCCGCTGGTGGGCCTGGACGGCGTCCTCGACGGCCAGCGGGTGCAGCCCGAACTCGCCCGCGATACCGGCGAATTCGGCCTCCGTGGGCTCGTGCAGGCCGATCCACACGAAGCCCCCGTCGCGGTGCACCAGCCGCATCGCCTCCTGGGGCGTCAGCGGCTCGGGGGTCTGGACGCGGGCGCCGTCGCGGTAGACGGCGCAGTCGACCACGGCGGAGTTGGTCCCGGGGGCGCGGGTGTGGTCGTACGAGCCACTGTCCTTGCGCAGCGAGGGACGGGGGCGGACCGCGGCACGCAGGTCACGAATCATCGACATGACGGGCTCCTTCGCAACGGAGGCGACCGACGACGGTTGGAACTACCCGGAATGGGGACGTCCTGACTGCGGATGTTTGGCACGTCCACAAAGCGGGGAGCACCGCACCGTCGCGGTGGCAGCTTCGCTACTGATTCAGATCAGACAGATCGGATGGATCAGGCGGAAACGAAGCGCTCTTCCGTGGTGCACCGGGACAACGCTGACACGTATGCACACGTTTGCAGGAGGAAGCAGCCGGCAGAGCTACAAGAGCCGGGGAGCGGCTGGAACCAGCTACAGAAACTTCAGCGACCGGAAGAGCGGGTGGTACTGCCAGGTCGACTTCGGTCCATTGCAGTCCCACCTCCTCCGGTCGGTCCCCCGTGAGGGACGATCCATCCCCCGTGGGGGAGCTGGCTCCCCCCGTGGGGAAGACAGTCAGTCTCAGTGCGTCGGAGCTTGAGAGCGACGCTTCTGCGTGCTGCCCCGACCAGCGGCCAAGACTATCAGCGCACTGAAGCGTCAACCCGCCGCTTTGCCCGTTGCTGACGAGTTCTATGCTCGGCTCATGGCTGATGTTCTTCCTTTGGTCGAGGCCCGGTTGCGCTCCGCGCTGGGCGAACCCGACGCCCGGGCCGCGGTCACCTTCCTCGGCACCGACCGTATCGAGGTGCTGCGCTTCACAGAGGGTGACGTCGTCCGCTACGCCACGCTGGGTATGTCCGCCCAGCCGATGGCGGACCCCACGGCGGTCCTCGCCGACCCGGTGAAGGGCCCGCGCGCGGAGCTGGTCCTGTCGGTCCGCCCCGGTACCGCCGACACCGACAAGGTGCTCCGCCCGCTCGCCGTGCTCGCCGCGTCCCCGCAGGTCGAGGGGCTGATCGTGGCCCCCGGTGCCTCCCTCGACGTGGGCGGGGCGCTGTGGCCCGGCGCGCCGTTCGCCTCGGTCCTGGTCGCGGAGTCCGGTGGTCTGGTCGAGGACCTGGAGCTGGACGCGCCCGCCGATCCCGTACGGTTCCTGCCGTTGCTCCCGATGACGCCGAACGAGGCCGCGTGGAAGCGTGTGCACGGCGCCGGGGCCCTTCAGGAACGCTGGCTGAACGGCGGAACGGACCTGCGCGATCCCTCGCGCAGGTCCGTTCCGCTGGATTGAGTACTTCTCGCCCGGCTCCGCCGGCCTGAGACCAGGCCGGTTTCCTGGCCGAAAACAGTCAGTTGGCGAACACGGTCACACTGTCCTCGGTGGCGTGCTTCGGCTGGAGTTCCTCGGCCTCGTGGGAGAGCGCGTTCCGGCGTACGAAGACCACGACCGCTCCGATCACGGCGGTGATCGCGGCGACCACGAACGGGATGTGGATGTCGCTCCACTCCTCGATCTTCGGCGCGAAGTAGGGCGCGGCCGCGGCGGCGAACCACCGGACGAAGTTGTAGCCGGCGCTCGCCACCGGACGCGGCGCGTCCGACACGCCGAGGGCCAGTTCGGTGTAGACGGTGTTGTTCACGCCGATGAAGGCGCCCGACAGGATCGTGCAGACCACGGCCGCGGTGTGGTTGCCGTACCCGAGCACGAGCACGTCGGCGGCGAGCAGGACCAGGGAGCCGCCCAGCACCTTGAGCGAGCCGAACCGTGCCTGCATCCGGGGCGCCACGATCACCGAGAAGACGGCGAGCAGCAGACCCCAGCAGAAGAACACGGCGCCCGACTTGTAAGGGGTCATGTTCAGCACGAACGGGGTGAAGGCCAGCACGGTGAAGAACGTGTAGTTGTAGAAGAACGCCGACACGGCCGCCGAGGCGAGGCCGCCGTGGCCGAGCGCCTTGATCGGGTCGAGCAGTGAGGTCTTCTTCGCGGGCCTCGGCTGTTCCTTCAGGAACGCCGCGATGCACAGGAAGCCGACCGCCATCAGGAACGCGGTGCCGAAGAAGGGGTAGCGCCAGCTGGCGTTGCCGAGCAGGGCGCCGAGCAGTGGCCCGCACGCCATGCCGAGGCCGAGCGCGGATTCGTAGAGCAGGATCGCCGCGGCGCTGCCGCCGGCCGCCGCGCCGACGATGACGGCGAGGGCGGTGGAGACGAACAGCGCGTTGCCCAGACCCCAGCCGGCCCGGAAGCCGACGAGTTCGCCGACCGAGCCCGACGTGCCCGCGAGACCCGCGAAGACCACGACGAGCGCGAGGCCGAGCAGCAGGGTCTTCTTGCCGCCGATGCGGCTGGAGACGAAGCCGGTCACCAGCATCGCGACCGCGGTGATCAGGAAGTACGAGGTGAACAGCAGCGAGACCTGGCTCGGGGTGGCGTCCAGGCCCTTGGCGATGGAGGGCAAGATCGGGTCGACGAGCCCGATGCCCATGAAGGCGACGACGGATGCGCCGGCGGTCGCCCAGACGGCCTTCGGCTGCCGCAGGATGCTGCCCGCGCCGGCGTCGAATGTGTCCCCCTCGGCGGGACCTCCCGTGGTGTTGGTCATGCTCGCTCCTCGACTGCGAAGGGAGAGATCGGTGGCCATGGATCGATGGCCAGATCGTTGGCGTATACACATAATAAGTTAGAAGGGCTAATTAATGCAAGCTGCATCTAGTTCCATCGGGTGACCGGCGCGCTCCGGACGGGTGATCGTCCTTGACGCGGCGAAATACGGGGAGGACCGTGGGGCCCTATGAGGGGCGAACCCAGTTGCCCGAAGTGTGGTGGCCGGGTCAGGGCTCCCGGCCTCTTTGCCGACTCCTGGCAGTGCGATGCGCACGGGGCCGTGTATCCGCTGCAGCCCGTGATCCCGCCCAGCGTCGAGGCCCTCGGTGTCGTGGTGCACCGTGCCCAGGTGCCGGTGTGGATGCCGTGGCCACTGCCGGTCGGCTGGCTGTTCACCGGCGCGGCCTTCGCCGGTGACGATCGCAGCGGAGGGCGCGCGACGGCCGTGGCCTGCTCGGGCCCCGGGCCGCTCGGCGGCATAGGGGAGCTGATCCTCGTCGCCGAGGAGCTCGGCGTCGGCCTCGGCGCGCGCTACGCGGGCATCGACGGACCCGACCCGGGGCCGTACATGAACGTCGAGAAACCGCCCCAGGCGAAGGTCCTCGCGGCCGGCCGCCCGACCCCGCTCTGGCATGTGGCCGGCAGCCCCGACGACCGTGCCGTCTTCGCGGGCGAGGCGCTGGGGCTGTGGGTGTGGGCGGTGGTGTGGCCCGAGCAGTCGGGGCTGCTGATGTACGACGAGCTGGTGCTGACGGATCTGCGGGATGCGGGGGCGGAGGTGGATCTGTTGCCGTGCGGGGCGTTGTCGCCACGGATCCTGGAGCCGTAGCGCTCCGCTGTGGTGCAGGGGCGCCTTGGGCGGGTGGAGGCGTGCGGGTTGTCGTTGGCTGAGCGCGCGGTTCCCCGCGCCCTGACGGGGCGCTTCGCGCGGGGTGGCTGTAGGGGGCGCCCGGTACTTGTGGGTGTGACAAGAGGCTCGGAACTCCCGTTATGCTTGAGCGTCCCCTGCCACCCCGTCATCGCCTGGAGTCCGCGTCGTGCGCATCGATCTGCACACCCACTCCACCGCGTCGGACGGTACGGACACCCCCGCCGAGCTGGTGCGCAACGCCGGCGCCGCCGGTCTCGACGTCGTCGCGCTGACCGATCACGACACGACCCGCGGGTACGCGGAGGCGCTGGCCGCGCTGCCCGAGGGGCTCACCCTCGTCACGGGCGCCGAACTCTCCTGCCGCCTCGACGGCATCAGCATGCACGTGCTGGCCTACCTCTTCGACCCCGAGGAGCCCGGGCTGCTCGCCGAGCGCGAGCTGGTGCGCGACGACCGCGTGCCGCGCGCCCGGGCCATGGTCGCCAAGCTCCAGGAGCTCGGTGTGCCGGTCACCTGGGAGCAGGTCGCGCGCATCGCGGGCGAAGGATCCGTCGGGCGACCGCACGTCGCCTCCGCCCTGGTCGAGCTGGGGGTCGTGGACAGCGTCTCCGACGCCTTCACGCGGGACTGGCTGGCCGACGGCGGCCGGGCCTACGTCCCCAAGCACGAGACCGACCCCTTCGAGGCGATCCGCCTCGTCAAGGCCGCGGGCGGCGTGACCGTGTTCGCGCACCCGGCCGCCGCCAAGCGCGGCCGGACCGTGCCGGAGTCCGCGATCGCCGACCTGGCCGCCGCCGGGCTCGACGGCATCGAGGTGGACCACATGGACCACGAGCCGGCCACCCGGGCCCGGCTGCGCGGCCTCGCCGCCGACCTGGGACTGCTCGCCACCGGATCCAGCGACTACCACGGCAGCCGCAAGACCTGCGTGCTCGGGGAGTTCACCACCGACCCCGAGGTGTACGGCGAGATCACCCGGCGTGCGACCGGGGCGTTCCCCGTGCCGGGCGCCGGCGGAGTCTGACGCCCGCCTTCGCGCCCCAGGTTCCTCGAAGCACCCGACAGGGCACCTGACGAAGCGCCTGCCCGAGCGCCTGCCAAAGCGCTCGGCAACGTACCCGACGCCGGCCGTCGTGTGCCTCCGTTCCGCCCGGCGGAACGCCTTTCCCCAGCGGTGGCGGCAGATCTCGCCGCGCCGGTTTCCCCACCTTCACAAGGCCTCACTCACTCATGTTCGACGTCGCCGTCTTCGGCTCCCTCTTCCTCACCCTCTTCGTCATCATGGATCCCCCCGGGATCACGCCGATCTTCCTCGCGCTCACCGCGGGACGCCCCGCCAAGGTGCAGAAGCGGATGGCCCTCCAGGCCGTCTGCGTGGCCGGCGGCGTGATCGCCGTCTTCGGCCTCCTCGGCCACCAGATCCTCGACTACCTGCATGTGTCCGTGCCCGCGCTGATGATCGCGGGCGGGCTGCTGCTCCTGCTGATCGCCCTCGACCTGCTGACCGGCAAGACCGACGAGCCCAAGCAGACCAAGGACGTCAACGTCGCCCTCGTACCGCTCGGCATGCCGCTGCTCGCGGGCCCCGGCGCGATCGTGTCGGTGATCCTCGCGGTCCAGAAGGCCGACACCGTCGCCACCCAGGTGTCCGTGTGGGTCGCGATCCTCGCCATCCACGTCGTGCTGTGGCTGGTCATGCGCTACTCGCTGCTGATCATCCGCGTCATCAAGGACGGTGGTGTCGTGCTGGTGACCCGGCTCGCGGGCATGATGCTGTCCGCGATCGCCGTGCAGCAGATCATCAACGGGATCACCCAGGTGATCCGGGCGAGCTGATCGTGAGCCGGTGAGAACGTGCAAAGCCCCGTACGGCGTCGTGCCGTACGGGGCTTTGAAATCTGAAGGCGTCCGCCCGGAGGTGAACTGCTCCGTGATGCTTCGAACTGCTCTGAAATGTTATGAAGCGGACGATTCGGTCGGGCGGATCCACAGTCGCTGCCCGATGGCGGCGGCCTGCTGAACGATCCGGTTGACGGAGGCGGCGTCTACAACGGTGGTGTCCACGGGCGTGCCGTCGACATCGTCGAGTCGCATGATTTCGAAGCGCATGGGCTTCTCCCTTCGTCTGGTCATCCTCCTGAGGAGAACTACTGGCGTGTGGTGCGCGAGACGTCGGTGCTCACGCTTCCGTTCATATTCAACGGGGTGCGTGTTACAAACATTCCCTACGCTAAGGAAATTTTTCGAGAACCTAATTACTGTCGGGTAAGAAGTCTGGAGGAGACTGAACGGGACCAGTTGTGTTCGCAGCGTGACCGCCGGGACAATGGAGGTGATGAACGACGACCACGCGGCGCTCGGCGCCCGCATCGACCGCACGAACGAGCTGCTCCAGCGCATGCTCGCCGAGGTGGCGAAGACGCCCTCGACCCATGCGATCTTCGTCGACGCCGGATACCTGTACGCGGCCGCGGGGCGGCTTGTCGCCGGGACCGAGGACCGCCGCGCCTTCGACCTCGACGCCGAAGGTCTCATCGACGCGCTCATCGACAGGGCCCGCACCATCTTCGCCGACAGCAGGCTGCTGCGTGTCTACTGGTACGACGGCGCACGCCGCCGTATCCACACCGCGGAACAGCAGACGATCGCCGAACTCCCGGACGTGAAGGTCCGGTTGGGCAACCTCAACGCCAACAACCAGCAAAAGGGCGTCGATTCCCTCATCCGCTCCGACCTGGAGTCCCTCGCCCGGCACCGCGCCATCAGCGACGCCGCACTGCTCGGCGGCGACGAGGACCTGGTGTCGGCGGTCGAGGCGGCGCAGGGGTACGGGGCGCGGGTCCACCTCTGGGGTATCGAGGCGCCCGAGGGCCGCAACCAGGCCGAGCCGCTGCTGTGGGAGGTCGACAGCCAGCGCACGTTCGACCTCGAATTCTTCAAGCCCTACGTGTCCCGGCGCACCTCCGCGACCTACGACCCGACGGCCGCGAGCCGGCCCTCCCGCGAGGACGTGCGGTTCGTGGGCGCCCAGATCGCCGCGAAGTGGCTGGCCGCGCGGGGTCGCGAGGCGCTGGTGGAACTGCTGCCCGGCCACCCCTACCTGCCCGGCTCGGTCGACCAGGATCTGCTGGTCGAGGCCGAGGGGCTGCTGCAGTACTCCCTGCGGGGCCAGGCGGACCTGCGCCGCGCGCTCCGGGACGGCTTCTGGGAGCACTTGCAGGCGCAGTACTAGTGCCGCGTCAGGCAACGTTTGCCCGTCAAGGAGCGGCGTCCGGTGCGTGCTCTCGGCGTGCCGGCCGGAAGTCCTCGTACTGGACGTACTTGGGCTTTCGGCCGGTGCGGCGAGAGTGCGTGCCGGGCGTCGCGACGGGGTGAACGTTGCCTGACGCGGCACTAGCTGCTACCGGTCCGCCCCCGGATCACTCCTGCGTCTGATCCCAGAACTTGGCGAGGGCGAGGGCCGTCTGCTCGGGCTGGTCCGTGTTCGGGGAGTGCTCGGCTCCCCGTACGACCGTGCGCCGGGCCTTGAGACGTACGGCCATGTCGTCCAGGAGCGGCACCGGCCAGGTGTCGTCGAACGCACCCGACAGCACATGCTTGGGCAGGCGTACGGCGGCCAGCTCGGCGACGCGGTCGGGCTCCGTGCACAGCTGACGGCCGGTCGCGATCAGCTGGGCCGGTCGGGTGAGCAGCCAGCGGCGCCGCAGGTCCTCGCGGTCGTCCAGCCCACCGTCGAGATCGGCGGTGTCGATCTCCTCCGGCGGTTCCATCGCCTGGATGGCGTCCCACACCTGGGCCATGTCCATCACAGCGAGGGCGTCCCGGAGCAGTTTGACGCGCTGTTGCTGGGAGGCGGAGATCTGGGCGGGGCCCGAGGCCATGAGGGTGAGTGAGGCGAAGGGGGTCGGGTCGAGGAGGACGGCGGCGCGGGCGACCAGTCCGCCGAGGGAGTGGCCGACCATGTGCACGGGGGTGCCGACGGCTGCCGCCTGGGCGAGCACGTCCTTCGCCAACTCGGCCTGAGCGTACGCCGATTCGTCGTGCTCGGGACCGTCGCTCTCGTACTGCCCGCGGCCGTCCACGGCGACGGTACGGTACCCGCGCGCCGCGAGCGGCTCGTGCAGCGCGATGAAGTCTTCCTTGCTGCCGGTGAAACCCGGCAGCAGCAGCACGGTTCCCTTCAGCCGCGCCTGCGGCGCGGCGTCGAGCGCGGCGAACTCGCCGCGGGCGGTGCGGAGACGGTAGGCACGGACACCGGCGGGCGGCGCGAAGGAGGGGGGCCTGCTCATGCCCCGAGGCTATCGGGCGGGGCTACGCCCCGGCTCCCCGCCCGCCCCTAGTTGTCCGGCTGACGGCCGGTGGGGGCTGAGCGCGCAGTTCCCCGCGCCCCTAAAAGCCCCCAGCTCGTCCGGCGTGTGAGAACGAGGCCGTCAGGCCGACGGGGCACCGGGGCGCAGCCCCGTGCCCCAGGGGCGCGGGGAACTGCGCGCCCAGCCCCCACCCACCCGCAGTCGATGAACCCGCCCAGGGGGTCTGGAGAACGCCGATGGCCCGGTCCCACTGTGCGTGGGACCGGGCCATCGGGCTGAGGATCAGCTCGCGGGCTCCGCGGCAGCCGCCGCCTTGCGCGTACGCCGACGCGG
>LRTP01000971.1 GCA_001550305.1 Streptomyces diastatochromogenes | reverse complement strand
CGCGACCGCGCGGACCGCCACGCCCGCCGGTCTCGCCGAGGTCCTCGACCTCTTCGGCCGCGAGGCCGGCGCGGGTGCGCTCGGACCGCGGCAGGACACCCTTGGTGCCGGCCGGGATGTTCAGTTCCTCGAAGAGGTGCGGGGACGTGGAGTACGTCTCCGGCGGGTTGCCGAAGCCGAGGTCCAGCGCCTTGTTGATGAGCTGCCAGCGCGGGATGTCGTCCCAGTCGACGAGGGTGATCGCGATGCCCTTGGCGCCCGCGCGGCCCGTACGGCCGATGCGGTGCAGGTACGTCTTCTCGTCCTCGGGGGACTGGTAGTTGATGACGTGGGTGACACCCTCGACGTCGATGCCGCGGGCGGCGACGTCGGTGCAGACGAGGACGTCCACCTTGCCGTTGCGGAACGCGCGCAGTGCCTGCTCGCGGGCGCCCTGGCCGAGGTCGCCGTGGACCGCGCCGGAGGCGAAGCCGCGCTGCTGGAGCTGGTCGGCGAGGTCCGCCGCCGTCCGCTTGGTGCGGCAGAACACCATCGCGAGCCCGCGACCGTCGGCCTGCAGTATGCGTGCGACCAGCTCGGGCTTGTCCATGTTGTGCGCGCGGTAGATGAACTGCGCGGTGTTGCGGACCGTCGCGCCCTCGTCATCCGGCGCCGTGGCGCGGATGTGCGTGGGCTGCGACATGTAGCGGCGCGCGAGACCGATGACCGCACCCGGCATGGTCGCCGAGAACAGCATGGTCTGACGGCGGGCCGGCAGCATGTTCATGATCTTCTCGACGTCGGGCAGGAAGCCCAGGTCGAGCATCTCGTCGGCCTCGTCGAGGACGAGGGCCTTGATGTGCTTGAGGTTGAGCTTCTTCTGGCCCGCGAGGTCCAGCAGTCGGCCCGGGGTGCCGACGATGACGTCGACGCCCTTCTTGAGGGCCTCGACCTGCGGCTCGTACGCCCGGCCGCCGTAGATGGCGAGAACGCGTACGTTGCGGACCTTGCCGGCGGTCAGCAGGTCGTTGGTCACCTGGGTGCACAGCTCGCGCGTCGGGACGACGACGAGGGCCTGCGGGGCGTCGGTGAGCTGCTCGGGCTGGGCCCGGCCCGCCTCGACGTCCGCGGGGACGGTGACACGCTCGAGGAGCGGGAGGCCGAAGCCGAGCGTCTTGCCGGTGCCGGTCTTGGCCTGGCCGATGACGTCGGAGCCCGAGAGGGCTACGGGGAGCGTCATCTCCTGGATGGGGAAGGGGGTGATGATGCCGACGGCTTCAAGCGCTTCGGCCGTCTCGGGAAGGATTCCGAGCTCTCGGAAAGTCGTAGTCAGGGTGCTGCCTCTTCTGTGTACGCGGCGCGAGGCGAGCGCGGGGGTCGTGTCGGGGACCGTGCCGGGGACGTCGGCCGCTCTTGACGGGCGGGCCGAGTGGCATGGGACCACTGCCGACGCTCGAGCTCTCGTACCGCTGAGGGTTCCCTCCGGATGTCGTACGCAATGTGCCGTACGGACGAGGAGGGCTGTCGGGTCGGAGCCGATCGGGCCACCGACCGGGCATCCTCATTCGTGCGGCCCGTCGAATACTCGCCGGGCGCATTACCACCATACCCCGGAATCGCGCACATGCGATGGCCGATTTGGTCACGTAGTCGTCGTCACACTGATTGACCAGGGACTTCCCTGTTGCGTTGAGCGGGCTATTGTGCGCTTCATGACGACGCCTGACAACGCCGCTGACCCGTCCGCCGAGGCCACCGACAAGACCACCCCCGCGGCCACCGGAGTCGCCGCGCAGAACTGGGACACGGCCGCCGCCGACCCCCAGTACCGCGCCGCGGTCGTGGACCTGCTCGGAGCGCTCGCGTACGGCGAGTTGGCGGCGTTCGAGCGGCTCGCGGAGGACGCCAAGCTGGCCCCGACGCTCAGTGACAAGGCCGAGCTGGCGAAGATGGCGTCGGCCGAGTTCCACCACTTCGAGCGGCTGCGGGACCGGCTCGCCTCGGTCGGCGCGGAGCCGACCGAGGCGATGGAACCGTTCGTCGCCGCGCTCGACGGCTTCCACCGGCAGACGGCTCCCTCGGACTGGCTGGAGGGCCTCGTCAAGGCGTTCGTCGGCGACTCGATCGCCAGCGACTTCTACCGTGAGGTCGCCGCGCGCCTCGACGCCGACACGCGCGGGCTCGTGCTCAGCGTCCTCGACGACACCGGGCACGCGAGCTTCGCCGTCGAGAAGGTGCGCGCCGCCATCGACGCGGACCCGCGCGTGGGCGGCCGGCTCGCGCTGTGGGCGCGGCGGCTGATGGGCGAGGCGCTGTCGCAGTCGCAGCGGGTCGTCGCGGACCGTGACGCGCTGTCGACGATGCTCGTGGGCGGTGTGGCGGACGGGTTCGACCTCGCGGAGGTCGGCCGGATGTTCTCGCGGATCACCGAGGCCCACACCAAGCGGATGGCGGCACTGGGCCTGGCGGCCTAGACCCGGTTTCCTCGGTTCCCTTGGCTTCCTCGGTTCCCTCGGATTCCTCGGTGCTTGTCGGCCTCAGGAGTTTCGCCGTCGCCCGCTTCGGTCACGCCGTCGCCGAGCGGCGGCGAAATCTTTCCGCGGGGCGCAGCAGAAGCGACAGCAGCGCGGCGGAGACGATCACGGCGCCGGCGAGGATGACCAGGAAGTGGCCGGAGCCCAGCGCCGTGTGCGTCAGGAAGGCCCCGAACAGGGCTCCGACGACACCGGTCGACAGGACCAGGCCGCGGCTCGGCAGACGGTGCGGCAGTCGGTACGCCGCCCCCCATGCCAGCGCGAGACCGAGCATCGCGGCGCCGAGCGCTTCCAAGAACATGGTGGGGGTCCCTCCCGCACGGCCGGTGCAAATCGGTCGTAGCCGGTCTACCCCCGACGTGCGGAACGCAATCCTCCCCTGTGGATGTTCTGTGCTCCATCCGTGGTGGTGAGACCAGGTGTACGGGCCCGGCGCGACGCGCGCGGACGATGCGGTTCCGTGCATGCGAAGGGGGCCCGGCGACAGTGTCGCCGGGCCCCCTTCGCTCGCCTGAACTACAGCGCGCTGAATCCCACCTTGCGCTGCGTGGGCTCGCCGAGCTCCACGTACGCGAGGCGGTCGGCCGGAACCAGGACCTTGCGGCCGTGGTCGTCCACGAGGCTCAGCAGCTGCGACTTGCCGGCCAGCGCCTCGGACACCGCGCGCTCGACCTCTTCCGGGGTCTGACCGCTCTCCAGAACGATCTCGCGGGGCGCGTGCTGCACGCCGATCTTGACCTCCACGGCTTTGTCCCTCCGACGGTCAGTCATGTGCGCGTCTCTCCGCGCCGTACGCTGCACACATTAGCCCGGTGAGGGGACGTGCACGTTCCGGCCGAGAACGCCAAGAGCGAACAGCGGACGGGAACAAAGAGACGGTCGGGGCGGTCGGGCGTGGGGCGCCGGGCGTGAGTCAGTGGTGATCGGTGCCGTGCAGCGGGAACCCCGCGATGCCCCGCCAGGCCAGTGACGTCAGCAGCTGCACCGCCTGGTCGCGCGGGACGCTGCGGTCGCTGTGCAGCCAGGAGCGGGCCACCACCTGTGCGAGACCGCCCAGGCCCGAGGCGAGGAGCATCGACTCGGCGCGCGAGAGACCGGTGTCCTCCGCGATGACCTCGCAGATCGCCTCCGCGCACTCGTGCGTGACCTTGTCGACGCGCTCGCGGACCGCGGGCTCGTTCGTCAGGTCGGACTCGAAGACGAGCCGGAAGGCGCCGCCGTCGTCCTCGACGTACGCGAAGTAGGCGTCCATCGTGGCGCGGACGCGCAGCGAGTTGTCCGTGGTGGACGCGAGCGCCGTCCGTACCGCATGCAGCAGGGACTCGCAGTGCTGGTCCAGCAGCGCGAGGTAGAGGTCGAGCTTGCCCGGGAAGTGCTGGTAGAGAACCGGCTTGCTGACGCCCGCGCGCTCGGCGATGTCGTCCATGGCGGCCGAGTGATACCCCTGCGCAACGAATACTTCCTGGGCGGCGCCGAGGAGCTGGTTGCGTCGGGCACGGCGCGGCAGGCGAGTGCCCCGCGGGCGTGCCGCCTCTGTCTGCTCGATGGCTGTCACGCCGCCTCCCAAAATTGTCCACATGCGGTGTGCGCCGCGCCGCCATCGTACTTTTCGGTAACCCCACTGTGCGCGGTGCGAGCGCAGAATTTCACGGACCGGACGCGTGCGATAACGACACAGAGGGTGACGAACGGGGTGAGAAGGGCGTGAAGGCGCGCCGGATACCGCTGGTCGGCGGGGTCCGGTCACATGGGGTCATCCCCTGTATTCGTCCTCGTTGAGTCGGACGACCCTGGCCTGCTCGGCGAGGTCGGCCTCGTTGGCGTTGAAGGGGTCACCGGGGGGTTCGGGGTCGATGTCGTCCACCGGATCCAGTTCGCTGAGCTGCTCGGCGAGGTCCGCCTCCGGGGCTTCCGGGTCAAGGATCTCCCGGAACCGGTCGTTGAAGGTCTCGGGGTCTGTCGGGTCGACTGTCATGATTCCTCTTCCCGAGCGGTGCGAGTGCGCTCCTGATGTACGGATCCCTGGGTGCGGATCCCTGGGTGGGGATCCTGGTGTACGTACGAGTGCCCTCGATCGAAGCCTAGGAGACACCCGATCGAGGCGCTAGACGATCCGCGCACGATCTGTGACAGCGAACACATGAACCACTGCGTGATCGTCTCGTAACATTGCCGCATGTCTTCGACCGAGCTGCCCGCCGTGCTGGCCACCACCGTCACGCCGAGGGTCGGGACCGTCCGGGTCGCGGAGGGGGAGCGTCTGCGATCGGTCGGGCTGCCCGGGATCACCCTGACCGTGCGTTCGAGACCGCCCGCGCGCGAGGGACTGCCGCCCGCCCTGTACGTCCATGGGTTGGGCGGTTCGTCGCAGAACTGGTCGGCGCTGATGCCGCTGCTCGACGGGCTCGTGGACAGCGAGGCGCTCGATCTGCCCGGCTTCGGGGACTCGCCGCCGCCCGACGACGGCAACTACTCGGTGACCGGGCACGCGCGCGCGGTCATCCGTTATCTCGACGCGGCCGAGCGCGGCCCCGTGCACCTCTTCGGGAACTCGCTCGGCGGAGCGGTCGCGACGCGCGTCGCCGCGGTACGGCCCGACCTGGTCGAGACGCTCACCCTGATCTCGCCCGCACTCCCGGAGATCCGCGCGCAGCGCACCGCGTGGCCGACGGCGCTGCTCTCGGTGCCGGGTGTGGCGCGGCTGTTCACCCGGCTCACCAAGGACTGGAGTGCCGAGCAGCGCGTCCGCGGGGTCATGGCGCTCTGCTACGGCGATCCCGGCATGGTGACGCCCGAGGGGTTCCGCGACGCGGTCGAGGAGATGGAGCGGCGGCTCGCGCTGCCCTACTTCTGGGACGCCATGGCGCGTTCGTCGCGCGGTCTGGTGAACGCGTACACGCTGGGCGGTCAGCACGGGCTGTGGCGCCAGGCCGAGCGGGTGCTCGCGCCGACGCTGCTCGTCTACGGCGGCCGTGACCAGCTCGTCGCGTACCGTATGGCCCGACGCGCGGCGCGCGCCTTCCGCGACTCCCGGCTGCTGTCGCTGCCGGACGCGGGGCATGTCGCGATGATGGAGTACCCGGAGACGGTGGCCTCGGCGTTCCGCGAACTCCTCGCGGAGACGGGCGAGTTGACCTCCCCGGCCGGTGCGGACGCGGGGAGCTGAGGCGGGGCGTGGGACGTCACAGTCGCCGGGGGCGGGCCGGTAAGAGCGACACGGGGGAGCTGCCGAGGGTTCCGGCACCCGGTGCCGGACCGGGCACGGCTCAAGGGGTGGCGCCCGGTACGGGCCCTGCGGCGACCTCGCCGCAGGGAGCCACGCGCGGCCCCCTGGGCCCACAACCACCGGGACCTCGACGCCCCACACCGACCGGCACTCCCCGCCCCCAGGACGGGACTCCGGCGCACGGTTTCCCGCGCCTTCCCGATGGCACGCCGGCGCATGGCTTCCCGCGGATGGCGAGCGGGGCGCCGGTGCAGGGTGTTCCGCGTTATCCGGATGGGACTCCGGCGCACGGTTTTCCGCGTCTTCCCGATGGCACGTCGGCGCATGGCTTCCCGCGGATGGCGAGCGGGGCCCCGGCGCAGGGTGTGCCGCGTCCCCAGGACGGGACTCCGGCGCAGGGTGTGCCGCGTTATCCGGATGGGACTCCGGCGCACGGTTTCCCGCGCCTACCCGATGGCACGCCGGCGCATGGCTTCCCGCGGATGGCAAGCGGGGCCCCGGCGCAGGGTGTGCCGCGTCCCCAGGACGGGACTCCGACGCAGGGTGTGCCGCGTTATCCGGACGGGACTCCGGCGCACGGTTTCCCGCGCCTTCCCGACGGCACGCCGGCGCACGGTTTCCCGCGCCTTCCCGACGGCACGCCGGCGCACGGTGTTCCGCGGTTCGCCGAGGGGACCCCCGCGCGTGGTGTGCCCCAGGCGCGTGCGGGGCACCCCGAGCAGCGTGAACCCGGCGGTGGCTGGGGCGCGTTCAGGGGTGGCCCGCGGACGGCGGGGGCCACGGACGGCGGGCC
>LRTP01000970.1 GCA_001550305.1 Streptomyces diastatochromogenes | reverse complement strand
GGCGCACTGCGCGCCGCGCGCACCGCGCGTGTGCCCGACCTGCTGTGCGTCGCCGCTCACGTCGAACGCGCGCTGCGCCCCCTCTCGCTGGACTGGTACGAGGACGACGGGCTCGGCTCGGTCGACCTCTGCCACGCGGCGGCCGGCGGCGAGGCCGCTCTGCCCGGCCTGCTCGCCCTGCACTTCGCCGGGGTGCCCCTGCTGGTGACGGAGTACGGCGTGCAGCTGCGGGCGCACTACCTCGCCTCCTCCGCCGCCGAGGAGTCCCCCGCGGTACGGGCGCTGCTCGCGGCCTTCCACGGCGCGCTGGCCGCCGAGGTCTACCGCCGGGCCGCGCTCATCACGCCCGGCAACACCCACGCGCGCCGCTGGCAGGAGCGTTGCGGCGCCGACCGCGCCAAACTGCGCACCGTCTACCCCGGCATGGAGGCCGCCCGCTTCGCGGAGGTGGGCGAGCGGGCCGACGGCTCCGGATGCGTGGACCCGGACACCCTGGTCTGGGTCGGCCGCATCGAACCGGCCAAGGACCTGATCTCACTCCTGCACTCCTTCGCCGAGGTCCGCAAGGAGGCACCGAAGACGCGGCTGCGGATCGTCGGCGCGCCCGCCGACGGGCCGGAGGGCGCGCTGTACCTGGCCCACTGCAAGGCGCTGGCCGCTCAGCTCTTCCCCGACGAGGCGGAGGGCGTGCACGCGGTCGGCGACAACCCGGTGTCCTTCGAGGAGATCGGCGGCCCGGAGGTCCCGAGCCTCGCGGAGGCGTACGCGTCCGGCGCCGTGGTCGTCCTCTCCAGCGTCGTCGAAGGCTTCCCGATCAGCCTGGTCGAGGCCATGTTCTGCGGCCGTGCCACCGTGTCCACGGACGTCGGCGCGGTCGTCGAAGTCATCGGCGGTACGGGGCTGGTGGTGCCGCCGCGCAATCCGCGGGCGCTCGCCGAGGCGTGCGTGGCACTGCTGCGCGACCCCGAACGGCGTGCGCGCCTGGGCGCGGCGGCCCGCGCGCGAGCCCTCGAACTCTTCACGGTCGAGCAGAACATCACGGCATTTCACGGCATTTACCTGGAGATCGTCTCGCGTTCCCCGGTCCGGCGGCTCGTCGTGGACGACGCGGGGGATCCCCTGCCGTTCGGCGTGCCGGCCGAGGCCCACGTACCCGGTCGCTGGACCGAGGCCCGCCTCATGGTCACGGGACGCCCGCGCTGGGCGGCGGGGGCGCCGGTGCGTGCCACAGCTCCGCTGCCCGCGGGGGAGGGCGCGTGATGAGCGAACTCCTACGGGACGGCTCGGGTGGTGCGCGCGGCGACGCCGGGGGTGATCCGGGGAGCGACTCGGGGGGCGACTCGGGGGGCGCGCGCACGTCCCTCGGCGGTGGTCGCCGCGGTGCCGTGGACCCCGTGAAGGCGCTGATACACCGGCATCGTGAACTCTGCGAGCGTGCCGTCGACCCCCTGGAGATCGCGGCGGGCCTGGAGGCACACGGGGTGACCGACCGCACGGCCGCACGGTTCCGGCACCGGGACGTGTTCTCGCTCGCCGAGGAGATGTACGCGCGCGTGGCCCGCGACTCGGACCCGGCGCCGCGGCCCGCGGCCCCCGAACACCC
>LRTP01000969.1 GCA_001550305.1 Streptomyces diastatochromogenes | reverse complement strand
GCGCGCTGCTCCTGCTCGCGCGCCTGCTCACGACACGCGGCTTCACCCACGCCCCGGCCGTCGTCCTCGGCGCCGCGGGCGCGGCCGAAGTGACCGCCCTCACCACGGTCTTCGCGGCCCGCCTGCCCGGCTGCTCGTTCGTCGCCACCCCCGTCGAGACCGTCGCCGACGCCTGGGGTCCGGGTGCCGTCCCGGCCCTGGTGTGCGGCGCGGCGGCGCTCGTCCTCCTGATTCACGCGACCCGCACCCTGACCCGGGCCTCGGCCCACGCCACACCGGGCGGGACGCCATGAGCCGCGACCGGCACCCGAGGGTCCAGCCCTCGTGCCGGGCGCACCCTCCCGCGGGGCCGACACCGCGGGCGCTCCGTCCGACACACGGCACCACCCCGAAGGAGAACGCCAGATGATCACCTCCCGAACCGGAGAATCCGCCCCGGGAGCCGCCCGATGAGGGTCCTGCTGATCGGAGCCAACGGATACCTCGGCCGTTTCGTCGCCGACAGACTGCTCGCCGATCCGGCCGTGCAGCTCACCGCGCTCGGCCGGGGCGACGACGCCGACGTACGGTTCGACCTCGCCTCGGGCAGCCCCGGCGCCCTCACTCGCTTCCTGGACGCGGTGCACCCCGGGGTCGTCATCAACTGCGCGGGCGCCACCCGCGGCGGAGCCCGCGAACTGACCCGGCACAACACCGTCGCCGTCGCCACCGTCTGCGAGGCCCTGCGCCGCAGCGGCTGCGGCGCCCGCCTGGTGCAGATCGGCTGCGGCGCCGAGTACGGGCCCAGCCAGCCCGGCTCCTCCACGGCCGAGGACGCCGTACCGCGCCCCGGCGGCCCCTACGGCGTCAGCAAGCTCGCCGCCACCGAACTGGTCCTCGGTTCCGGCCTCGACGCCGTCGTCCTGCGCGTCTTCTCGCCCGCGGGTCCCGGCACCCCCGCCGGATCCCCGCTCGGCCGCCTCGCCGAGGCCCTGCGCCGCGCCATGCAGTCCGGCGACGGCGAGCTCAAACTCGGCGGACTCGGCGTCCAGCGCGATTTCATCGACGTCCGCGATGTCGCCCGCGCCGTGCACGCTGCCTCGCTCTCCGCCGCGCAGGGCGTCATCAACATCGGCTCGGGCCGCGCCGTCCGCCTGCGCGACGCCGCCGCCGTCCTCGCCCGTGTGGCCGGCTACGGAGGCACGCTGCACGAACTCGACGGCCCACCCGGACCGATGAGGTCGGCCATCGGCCATCCCCGCACCGAAGCGGATCACGGGGCGCCGGTCGCGTACCCCTACCCGGACGGCTGCGGCAGCTGGCAGCAGGCCGATGTGCGCACCGCACGCGACCGGCTCGGCTGGCGGCCCCGGATCAACCTCGAGGAATCCCTCGCCGATATCTGGATGGAGGCGGCATGCCGCATCTGACCAGCGCCGCGACGGACATCGCGAGCACGGATTTAAGGGTCGGGCTCGGCGTCCCCGGCTATGCGCACCCGCTCGTCGCTCCGGCCGAGTGGGGCGAACTCACCCGCCCCGGCACCCCCGTGCACTGGGCCGTCCTGAACGTGGCCAATGGTCCCGGCACCCACCCCGACCCGCACTGCCTGGAGGCCGCCGGCCGACTCCGCAACGCGGGCGTGCGCGTCCTGGGGCACCTGGACGTGATGTACGGCGCACGCGCCTTCGCCGAGGTGATCTCCGACGCACACCGGTATCTCGACTGGTACCGGGTCGGTGGCTTCCTCCTGCACCGCTGCCCCACCGAGCGCGCCGCGCTCCCCGAGGTCCGCCGGGCGGCCACCGCGCTGCGCATGCTCCTCGACGACGCGCACCTCGTCTTCGGCCACGGCAGCCACCCCTACCCCGGCTATGCCGAAAGCGCCGACCAGCTGGTGACCTTCTCCGGCACCTGGAGCGACTACCGCTGGTCGCAGGTGGCCGAGTGGACCGCCGACTATCCGCCCGAGCGCTTCTGCCACTTCGTGTACGGGGTACCGCGCGGTCATCTCGACGAAGCGCTGCGCATCGCCCGCTGGCAGGGCGCCGCCACGATCTACTTCACCGACCGCACGGATCACGGTGGACGGGCCGACCCCTGGGAGTCGATGCCCGGCTACTGGGACGAGATCGTCTCGCGGATCGGAACGGGTGTCTCGGAATGAAGAAGGGCGTGGCAGTGTTACGGGGAGAACAACTGTAGTGATTGACCGACCAACGGAGTCCCCGTGTCGCTGCCACCCCTGGTTGAGCCAGCTGCTGAGCTCACCGTAGACGAGGTCCGCAGGTACTCCCGCCACCTGATCATCCCCGACGTGGGCATGGACGGGCAGAAGCGGCTGAAGAACGCCAAGGTGCTGTGTGTGGGCGCCGGCGGCCTCGGATCGCCGGCGCTGATGTACCTGGCCGCCGCGGGCGTGGGCACGCTCGGCATCGTGGAGTTCGACGAGGTCGACGAGTCGAACCTGCAGCGCCAGATCATCCACAGTCAGGCGGACATCGGCCGCTCCAAGGCCCAGTCGGCCCGTGACTCCGTGCTGGGCATCAACCCGTACGTGAACGTGGTCCTTCACGAAGAGCGGCTCGAGGCCGAGAACGTGATGGACATCTTCAGCCAGTACGACCTGATCGTCGACGGCACGGACAACTTCGCGACCCGCTACCTGGTCAACGACGCGTGCGTCCTGCTCAACAAGCCGTACGTGTGGGGCTCGATCTACCGCTTCGACGGCCAGGCCTCCGTCTTCTGGTCCGAGCACGGTCCCTGCTACCGCTGCCTCTACCCGGAGCCCCCGCCGCCGGGCATGGTCCCTTCCTGCGCGGAGGGCGGCGTGCTGGGCGTGCTGTGCGCGTCCATCGGCTCCATCCAGGTCAACGAGGCGATCAAGCTTCTCGCGGGCATCGGTGAGCCGCTCGTCGGCCGCCTGATGATCTACGACGCCCTCGAGATGCAGTACCGCCAGGTCAAGGTCCGCAAGGACCCGGACTGCGCGGTCTGCGGCGAGAACCCGACCGTCACCGAACTCATCGACTACGAGGCCTTCTGCGGCGTCGTGTCCGAGGAGGCCCAGGAGGCGGCGGCCGGCTCGACGATCACTCCCAAGCAGCTCAAGGAGTGGATCGACGACGGCGAGAACATCGAGATCATCGACGTCCGCGAGATCAACGAGTACGAGATCGTCTCGATCCCCGGCGCCAAGCTGATCCCGAAGAACGAGTTCCTCATGGGCACCGCCCTGGAGACCCTTCCGCAGGACAAGAAGATCGTCCTGCACTGCAAGACGGGCGTCCGCAGTGCGGAGGTGCTCGCCGTGCTGAAGTCCGCGGGCTTCTCGGACGCGGTGCACGTCGGCGGCGGTGTGATCGGCTGGGTCAACCAGATCGAGCCGGAGAAGCCGGTGTACTAGGCGCCGACGCACCACGCGAACGGCTTTTCGGGAGGGGCTCGGCACCGTGCGTGCCGGGCCCCTTTCCGTTGACCGTTCACTCGTGAGCCGCGGGTTCGCCGACCGTGCCTCCGTGAGCCGGGTCTTCGCCGGCCAGGGGTTCGCTCGCCGGATGCTCGTCGGCCGGGGGTTCGCCCGCCGGATGCTCGCCGGCCGGGGGTTCGCCGGCCGAGTGCTCGTCGGGTGGGTGGGCGCGGGTACAGGACCGCGCCCGTCGGCCGCACCCGCCGCTACGACGCGCAGACCTTTCCGTCCTTCGGCACCGTCCCGTCCAGCAGATAGCTGTTCACCGTGGAGTCGACACACTCGCTCCCACTCCCATAGGCGCCATGGCCCTCGCCCTTCCAGGTGAGCTCCACTCCGACGCCCTTGCCCAGCTCGTCGGCCATTCTGCGGGCGCCCTCGTAAGGAGTCGCGGGATCCCCGGTGTTGCCGACGATCAGGATGGGCGCGGCGCCGGGCGCGCTGACCTCCGGGTTGTCGTACTGGCCGGCGACCGGCCAGTCGTGGCACCAGCCCGCGGTGTCCCAGCCCATGAAGTCCCCGAAGACGGGCGAGATCTTCTCGAACTCGGGCAGCAGCTTCTTCGTCTCCGCGGGAGTCGGCCGCTGCTTGTCGTCCAAGCACGATATGACCCGTTGGGAGTGGGTCGTCGTGCCGTAGTGCCCAGAGGAATCGCGGTCGTTGTAGCCGTCGGCGAGGGCCAGCAGTCCCGAACCGTCACCGCCCTCGGCGCCCTGGAGAGCGCTGGTCAGGCGGGGCCAGCCCTCCTTGCTGTACAGGGGCAGGACGATGCCGGTGAGCGCCAGCGTCTGGGTGAGCTTGCGGCCGTCGGCCGTCGGCAGGGGGTTCGCGTCGGTGCGCTTCAGCAGGTCCACGATCTTCTGGGAGCCCTGCTTGGGGTCCTGGCCGGTGGACTTGAGGTAGTCGTCCAGGGCGCGCTGGAAGCCCAGGGTCTGGTTCTTGGCGTGGCCGACCGTGTCGGCGCTCGGGTCGACGACGGCGTCCAGCACCAGACGGCCCACGTTCTTGGGGAACAAGTGGGCGTACACGCCGCCGAGTTCGGTCCCGTACGAAAAGCCGAGGTAGTGCATCGTCCCGTCGCCGAGGACCTGGCGCATCAGGTCCATGTCGCGGGCCGTGTCGGTCGTGGAGACGTGTGACAGCAGCTTTCCGGCGGCCTTCGCGCAGCCCTTGCCGAAGTCGGCGGCGTCCTTGAAATACGCGGTCTCCTCGGCCGCGTCGTCCGGGGTGGCGTCCACGGACTCGGCTGCCTGGATCGCCTTGTCACTGCGGCAGCGCACGCCCTCGCTGGCGGCGACGCCGCGGGGGTCCCAGCTCACCAGGTCGTAGCGCTCGTGGAGCGGGCCGACGGCACTCTCGTACGACGGCATCGTGTCGACGCCCGAGCCGCCGGGGCCGCCGAAGTTGAACAGGAGTGAGCCGATGCGCTTGCTCTGGCCGCCGGTCGCCTTCGAGCGGATCAGCGCCAGGCCGATCGTCTCGCCGTCCGGCTTCGCGTAGTCCAGCGGCACCTTGAGTGTCGCGCACTGCCAGCCGTTGCCCGGCGCGGAGGAGCTCTTGCAGTGGCCCCAGTCGAGCTTCTGCGAGGTGAGCGAGGCGGGCAGCCCCGAGGCGGTGCCGGAGGAAGGCGCCCCGGTCGACGGCCGACCGCTGTTCTTCCCCTCGTCCTTGCCGTCCCCCGACGAGCCGCTGCCGCAGCCTGCCACCAGCAACGCGGCGGCCGCCGCGGCCGTCCACCGTGCGAAACGCGTCATGAACTTCCCCCTCGCCCGTGGTCCGCCGGATGTCGCGGATCACATGCAGGCCATGGTAGGCGTCCGCGGCCGACGCCGCGGAGGCCTGTGGATAACCCTTTGACCTGCTCTTTTCTCGGTGGGATGGCGTTGGTTCTAGGTGCAGACGGTTCCCGCGGGCGGTACGGTCCCGTCCAGCAGATAGCTGTTCACCGCGTTGTGCACGCACTTGTTCCCGCTGTCGTACGCGCCGTGCCCCTGGCCCTTGTAGGTCACCTCGACGCCGACGCCCTTGCCCAGCGCGTCCACCATCTTCTTCGCGCCCTGGTACGGCGTGGCCGGGTCGCCGGTGTTGCCGACCACGAGGATCGGCGCCGCACCGGTGGCGCTGACGTCCGGGTGGTCGGCGGCGCCCGGGACGGCCCAGTTGGTGCAGCTGAGCATGCCCCAGGCCAGATAGTCGCCGAAGAGCGGTGAGGCGGCCCGGAACGCCGGCAGAGCGGCTTGCACGTCGGAGATCGTGTACCGCGGTTTCTCGTCGGCGCAGTTGATGGAGACGTTGGCCGCGTAGAGGTTGCTGTACTGGCCGTTCTGGCTGCGCCCGTTCATCGAGTCGGACAGCAGCATCAATACCTTGCCGTCACCGCTGTACGCCTGGTCCAGACCCTCCGTCAGGTACTCCCAGAAGTCCTTGGAGTACAGGGCCTGCGCGATGCCGTTGGTGGCCTCGGTCTGGGTGAGCTGGCGTGGGAAGACGCCGGGGATGGGCTTGCTGTCCAGGTCCTTGAGGAGTTTGGCGATGCGGTTCTTGACGTCCTGCGGAGTGTCCCCGATCGGGCAGGGCTCGGTCTTCGAGGTGCAGTCGGTGGCGAAGTTGTCGAGCGCGAGCTGGAAGCCCCTGGCCTGCCCGAGCGCGCTCTGTTCCGGGTTCTGCGTCGGGTCGACGACCGCGTCGAAGACGGCGCGCCCCACCTTCTTGGGGAACAAGTGGGCGTAGACGCCGCCGAGTTCGGTGCCGTACGAGATGCCGAAGTAGTGCAGTTTGGCGTCGCCGAGCACCTGGCGCATGAGGTCGATGTCGCGGGCCGCGTCGGTGGTGCGCACGTGGGGGAGGGTCCGCCCGGAGTTCTTCTCGCAGGCCGCGTTGAACGTCTTCGTGGTGTTGAGGAGGTTCTTCTGCTCGGCGGTGTCGTCGGGGGTGGCGTCCTGCTGGAAGAACACGTCGAGCCTGCTGTCGTCCTCGCACTTCACGCCCGCGCTGCGGCCGACCCCACGCGGGTCGAAGCTCACCAGGTCGTAGCGGGTGCGCAGCTTCGCGTAGTCCTCGCCGAAGGCGGGCAGCGTGGTGACGCCGGAGCCGCCGGGGCCGCCGAAGTTGAAGATGAGGGAGCCGATGCGTTTGCTCTGGTCGCCGCTCGTCCGCGCCCGGATCAGCGCGATCCCGATGGTGTCGCCCTTGGGGTCGGCCCAGTCGAGGGGTGCCTTCATGGTGGCGCACTGCCACTGTGTGCCGCCCGGCAGGGGAGAGGGGGCGTTGCCGCCGCCCTCGGACTCGGCGGGGGCCGGGCAGTCCTTCCAGCTCAGCTTCTGGGCCGGCAGGTCCTCGCTCTTCGAGTTGTCGCTGCAGCCCGTCAACACGGCGGACAGCACAGCGACGGAGAGCACCAGCGCAGCGGCGCGCGGCGGAGACGGGTTCGGCATGCTCCCCATCCTGCGGTCGTGCGGGGCGGGGCGCTCGGGGCGCGGGCCGTGCGGGTGAGGGCGCGCGAGGGCTCGTACGGGAGGGGCGGCGCGGGGTTCTAGAGGGCGCCCTTGCGGGTCAGGTGATTGAAGAACAGCCAGCCCGGAAGCACCGGAAGCCACAGAGTCAGCAGCCGGTACAGCAGCACCGCGGGAGCGGCGACCTCCTTGGGGAGCCCCACGGCGATCAGGCCGACCGTGAGGGTCGCCTCGACGGCACCGACGCCGCCGGGGGTCGGTGCCGCGGAGCCGAGCGCGTTACCGGCGAGGAAGACGACGGCGACGCTGGCGAGACTGAGCGTGGTGGGCTGCTGGTGGCCGAAGGCGCGGATCGACGCGTCCAGGCACATCACGAAGCAGGCGGTCAGCAGCAGCATGCCACCGATGCCGGTGATCAGCTTCTGGGGTCGCTGGAGCACGTCGAGCATGCGCGGTACGACGCCCGCGAACAGCGACCTCACGCGCGTGCTGACGAATTTGCGCATGAACGGCACCGACGTCACGACGAGCACCAGTACGGCGACCGTCAGCAGACCGGCGATGACCGTGCGGGAGGGCGACAGGGACGGCGTCTTCTCGGTGCCGGTCAGATAACCGAAGGACAGCAGCATCAGGATGTGGCAGCCGAGCCCGAACAGCTGGGACGCGCCGACACTCGCCACCGCGAGCCCCGGCCGCACCCCCGCACGCTGCAGGAAGCGCGTGTTGAGGGCCACACCGCCGACCGCGGCGGGCGCCACGATCTTCACGAACGAGCCGGCGACCTGCGCCCCCACGGCCCGCATGAACGGCACCCGCTCCGGTACGAAGCCGAGCAGCGCCATCGCCGCCGCGAAGTAGCTCACCGCGGAGAACAGCACGGCCGCGGCGACCCAGCCCCACTGGGCGTTGGCGAAGAGGGGCCCGAACTCGATGTGGGTGAGCTGCGTCAGCAGGAAGTACCCGCCGATGGCACCGGCGATGAAACTGATCAGTGTGCGTGGCCGCACCCGCTCCAGGCGGGCCGGTTCGACCGGCGCCTGCGGGCGGATCAGCAGTACCTGGTGGCGGATCTGGGTGAGGAGATCCTCCTCGCGTGCTTCGTCCAGTGCCTCGTCGATCGCCCGCTTCTCGGCCCGCTGCTCCGCGCGAACGGCCTTCTTGCCGGGCTTTTCCACCGCGGCCTCGGCGTGCTGGGTCTGTTCCGCGCGGGCGAGCTTGTTCTGCCGGGAGGCGTCCAGGACGGCGTCGCGTTCTCGCTGGGCGCGCTCCCGGGCCAGCTTGCGCAGCGTCGCGCGCGTGGAGCGGGTCAGCGCGATGGGCTGCAGCAGCGGCAGGCAGTCGGCGATCGCGTCCGGGCCGAGCACACCGACGGCCGACGCCACCGTGCGCTCGGCGCCTACGCGCAGCCCCAGTGTGGTCAGCAACTGGGCGATGTCCATGCGCAGCAGCAGATCGCCGGCCGCGATCTCACCGCCGCGAAGGTCGGTGAGGATCACCATGCCGGAACGATCCACCAAGATCGCGTCACCCGCGAGCCTGCGGTGTGCGATGCGTCGCGACTGCAAGGCCTGCACCTGATGCCAGGTGTCGCGCAGGAGATCGTCGGTGATGAGTTCGTCGGGCAGCGAGTCCAGTGTGCGCCCGCCGCTGTGCTCGTAGACGAGCATCACGGCGTCCGGGCCGAGCTCGGAGGTCGCGATCAGCTTCGGGGCGTTCGCCCCGGCCGCGATGGCCGCGTACGCGAGGAGCGCCTCCTGCTCCAGAGCCTGGCGCAGCGACTGGAGACTGCGACGGGTGGCGAGACCGCGCAGCGTCAGGTTGCGCCACACTCGGTAGAAGAAGCCCTGTGCCTGCTGCTCACGGTCGACCACTGTGACGTCCAGCGGCGGGCCGTCCTCCAGGGTGACGAAATAGCGCCGCCCGCGGTCGCCGTTCTCCGTGGTGTCGGGCGTGTCCTCGCGGGCCGCGCTGACGGGGTGGAAACCGACGTGCCGCAGGCCCGCCATCAGCGTCCGCCCGGTCGGACGCACATTCGGCGAGCCGACCGCGTACAGCGTCCCGTACGCGACGCTCCAGCCGATCAGCACCGTCAGGATGATCGAGAACGGCGTGGTGTAGCCGGTGACCAGCATGGAGAAGGCGTCCAGGAGCAGCACCACCCACAGCACCGCGCGCCAGCGCGGTCTGCGGGACATCCCGACGGCAGTCATGTACGCGATGACCGGCGCCAGATAGCCGTGCACCGGATCGGTCAGGGCGTGGATGTCACCCGGCGAGGGCTGGGTGAGTGCCTCCTGGATGGAGCTCGGGGCACCCTTGGCGACCCACAGGTCCGTGGCGAGTGTCACTCCGTGCGCGAGGACCGCGGCCAGCACGCCGTCGGCGATGCGCAGCCCGTCCCGCTTGATCAGACGCTCGATCGCGAAGGCGACCGGCACCAGGAGGATCGCGATGCTCGATGCCAGACCCGCGATCTTGATCAGCAGATCGGGTGCCTGGCCGGTGCCCTTGTTGATGTCCTGTTCGAGCCCCGAGGTGGTGCCGTGCGCGAACGCGGCGATGGCCAGCAGCACGACGATGGCGAGGACGCCGACCATGAGCCGCATCAGATCGGACGGACGGTGCACACGCGCGGGCAGCAGCGGTTCGTCGCCCTCGACCTCGTCGTTGTGGACCTCGTCGCCGCAGTCGTCCGCCGGATCGAGTCGCTTCTGGGCTCGTCCGTGGGTGTCAGGAACGGGTTCTTCGTCCACCGTCGTGGTGGGCTCGTCCGCCGCCTCGCCCGGGTCCTTCGGGTCGCTGTCGCCGGTGTCCGGACGCGACGAGGCCGCGGAGGTGCTCTCCGCGTCTTCGGGGTGCACGCCCTGCTGCCTCATCGTCTCTTCTTGATCTCGTATCACCAGTCACCGCCCGCACGATGGTGGCATGCCCCACCGACACACGGGGGCATCAGGGTGCAAATACGGGGGCGCACAGTCTGCCCCAAGTGCGCCTCCGTGGCGAGGGATACGCACAGTCACCGCATCGTCGCACTGTCGGTGGGATGGGGCAGGATGGGGCGGATGAGCGAGGAGAGCCTTCCGACGGATGCCCTGCCGGAGTACGCGGAGCGGGTCCTTGAGGTCGCCGAGTCGATCCCGCCCGGGCGCGTGATGACGTACGGGGACGTCGCCGAGTGGCTGGAGGAGGGCGGACCGCGCCAGGTGGGCCGGGTGATGGCCCTCTATGGAGGAGCGGTCCCGTGGTGGCGGGTCGTCCGCG
Organism: Streptomyces diastatochromogenes; assembly: GCA_001550305.1. Classification (GTDB taxonomy): domain Bacteria; phylum Actinomycetota; class Actinomycetes; order Streptomycetales; family Streptomycetaceae; genus Streptomyces; species Streptomyces mirabilis_D. The sequence continues at coordinate 2,160 of LRTP01000969.1, read as the reverse complement.
CGGACGGCGCGCTGCTCCCGGGCCACGAACTCGATGCGCTGGGCCACTACCGCGACGAGGGCACGCCCCTGAAGGAGGCGAGCAGGGCCTCCGAGGGGCATCTGCCGCGCATCGACATGAGACGGGCACGATGGGACGGCGGCGAACGCGCGCAGGGTCACACCTGACAGCTTCCGGCATCGGACGGGGCGATGGGGAACCTGTGGCCCGTACGGGGGAAACGAGGCACGCCCGTGACATGCCGTACGTTCGAGAACCGGGGGACGCACGTGGTGTGAGGGAAGAAGGGGAAGCCCTCCTTCCACGCTGCTCACCGGCGTAGCGTCGACGGCACGCATCCCCCTCACCCCGCGGCCACCGCCCTGAACGCGCGGCGCTCCTCCCACCAGCACAACCTCCAGGACCGGCGAACCACGTGAGCTCCTCTTCTTCCACCAGGCGCCTGTCGCACCCCCAGGTGCGGCAGGGGACCCGCGGCGGGTACCGACTGGTACGTGCCGCGCCGGTCCGAGTGGGGCCCCCTCGTCTGGACGCAGAGCAGCGCGCGGTGGTTGACCATGACACGGGACCGCTGCTCGTGCTGGCCGGCCCCGGCACCGGCAAGACGACCACGCTCGTCGAGTCCGTCGCGGCGCGGATCGCGCGGGGCGGCGACCCGGAACGCATCCTGGTGCTGACGTTCAGCCGCAAGGCGGCCGTCGAACTGCGCGACCGCATGGCGCTGCGCATAGGGGCCGCCCGCGCTCCCCGGGCGACCACCTTCCACTCGTTCTGCTACGCCCTGGTCCGCGCCCACCAGGACAGTGACCTGTTCGTGGAGCCCCTGCGGCTGCTGTCAGGACCCGAACAGGACGTGGCGGTGCGCGAACTGCTCGCCGGCCAGCCCGACCTGGAGCGGCTCGGCCTCGCCCATGTCCGCTGGCCGGACGAGCTGCGCGCCTGCCTGACCACGCGCGGCTTCGCCGACGAGGTCCGCGCGGTACTGGCGCGCAGCCGCGAACTGGGCCTGAGCCCCGACGCCCTCACCGCCTTCGCCCGGCGCATCGGCCGCCCCGACTGGGGCGCGGCAGCCGCCTTCCTCGCCGAGTACCTGGACGTTCTCGACCTCCAAGGAGTGCTCGACTACGCGGAACTCGTCCACCGCGCGGTCCTGCTCGCCGGGCGTCCGGGCGTCGCCGAACGCCTCGCCGCGCAGTACGACGCCGTCTATGTGGACGAGTACCAGGACACCGATCCCGCGCAGGTCCGGCTGCTGCACGCCCTCGCCGGCGGCGGCCGCAACCTGGTCGCCTTCGGTGACCCCGATCAGTCGATCTACGCCTTCCGGGGCGCGGACGTGAACGGCATCCTGGACTTCCCCGACGCCTTCCCGCGTGCGGACGGCCGCCCCGCGCCGGTCGAGGTGCTGCGCACCTCCCGCCGCTCCGGCGCCGCCCTGCTGACCGCCACGCGTCTGATCACCCAGCGCATGCCGCTGACCCGCCTTCCGGCGGAGAAGGTACGCGCCCACCGCCAGTTGTCTCCGGTACGGGACGGCGGCGGCGTCGAGGTCTACACGTACCCGACGGCGGGCACGGAGCTGGACAACATCGCGGACATCCTGCGTCGCGCCCATCTGGAGGACGGCGTTCCCTGGGGCGACATGGCCGTCCTGGTGCGCGCCGGGTCCCGCACGATCCCGACGATCAGGCGGGCGCTCACCGCGGCGGGTGTGCCGCTCGACATCGACGGCGACGACCTGCCGCTGCGGCACGAACCGGCGGTGACGCCCTTGCTGACGGCACTGCGGGCGGTGGCGCGCGCGGAGTCGGGTACGGCCGCGCCCTCCGGCGGCGACGCCGACGTACCTGAAGACGTCGACGTACCTGAACGTGCCGACGCACCTGACGATGCCGACGCACCTGAAGACATCGACGTACCTGAGGATGCCGACCCGCAAGCCGCGCCCTGGCTCGACACCGAAACCGCGCTCACCCTGCTCGCCTCGCCCCTCGCGAGCATGGACGCGGCCGATCTGCGGCGTCTGGGGCGCGCGCTGCGCGAGGAGGAGCGCGCCGCGGGCAACCACGTACCGCAGCCCTCCGACGAACTGCTCACCCGCGCGCTGGCCGAGCCGGAGCGGCTCGTCGCGCACGACCCGGCGTACGCCCGGGGAGCCCA
>LRTP01000097.1 GCA_001550305.1 Streptomyces diastatochromogenes | reverse complement strand
GGCCGTCGCCGCGGGCAGCGTGAGCAGCCAGGACAGTGCGATGCGCCCGGCCACGCCCCACCGCACCTGGGCCAGCCTGCGGCCCAGGCCCGCGCCCAGGATGCTGCCGGTGCACACCTGCGTGGTCGACAGGGGGAATCCCATGTGGGACGAGGCGAGAATCACGGCCGTCGCGCTGGTCTCGGCCGCGAAGCCCTGCGGCGCCTCGATGTCGGTGAGCCCCTTGCCCATGGTGCGGATGATGCGCCACCCGCCCGTGTACGTGCCGAGCGCGATCGCCGTTCCGGAGATGAGTACCACCCACCAGGGCGGCGCGGAGTCATGGGCGAGCGCCCCGGTCGAGATGAGGGCCAGGGTGATGACCCCCATGGTCTTCTGCGCGTCGTTGGTACCGTGGGCCAGCGCCACCAGCGACGCCGAACCGACCTGCCCCCGACGGAATCCCCGCCGCGCCTGGTCGGGCGCCGTCCGCCGGGTGATGACGTACGCGAAGTAGGTCGCCAGCAGGGCCACGACACAGGCGACCAGCGGCGAGACGACGGCGGGGATCAGGATCATCTCGACGATCGCCCCGAACTGCACCGCGGATCCGCCGGCGCCCACCCACACCGCGCCGATCAGCCCGCCGAACAGCGCGTGCGACGAACTCGACGGCAGCCCGGCGAGCCAGGTCAGCAGGTTCCACAGGAGAGCGCCGACCAGCCCGGCGAAGATCATCACCAGGGAGACCTTGGCGTCGTCCACGATGCCGCCCGAGATGGTCTTGGCGACCTCCGTGGACAGGAACGCGCCTGCCAGATTCAGCGCTCCCGCGACGGCGACGGCCACGCGCGGTCTCAGGGCCCCGGTGGCGATCGACGTCGCCATCGAGTTGGCCGTGTCGTGGAACCCGTTGGTGAAGTCGAAGGCCAGGGCCGTCAGGACGACCACGACGAGGAGGAACGAGACGGTACCCACGGGGGGACCTCCGAAGAACAGGACGGCCCCCACGTCCGCCGTGCCGTCCCCCGCCCCGGACGTCTTCCACGCTAGGCGGCTCCTCCCGGGCCCGCGACCGGGGGCCCGCGACCGGGTCACGCCTCCCATCGGCCCCGGCGCCGCTCGCGCGATCGCCGAC
>LRTP01000968.1 GCA_001550305.1 Streptomyces diastatochromogenes | reverse complement strand
CCGCGACCTCGACGCCGTCTGCGCGCTGTTCGCGACCGCGGCCCGCGCCGAGGAACGCACGGGCGGGCGCGGCGCCCTCAACTTCCTGGAGGAGATCGAGGCCCAGGACATCGCCGCCGACACGCTCACCCGCAGGGCGGTGCGCCCCGCAGCCGTACGCCTGATGACCGCGCACCGCTCCAAGGGCCTGGAGTGGCGCCTCGTCGTCGTCGCGGGCGTCCAGGAGGGCCTGTGGCCGGACCTGCGCCGCCGTGGCTCCCTGCTGGAGGCCGACCGCATCGGACGCGACGGCCTCGCCGAACCCCTCACCCCCGGAGCGCTCCTCTCCGAAGAGCGCCGTCTGTTCTACGTGGCCGCCACGCGCGCGCGTGAACGCCTGATCGTCACCGCCGTGAAGGCCCCCGCCGACGACGGCGACCAGCCCTCCCGCTTCCTCACCGAACTCGGCGTCGAACCCAGGGACGTCACCGGCCGCCCCCGCCGCCCGCTGTCCGTCGCCGCCCTGGTCGCCGAACTGCGCGCCACCACGGTCGACCCGCGGGTCTCGGACACCCTCCGGCAGGCCGCGGCCCACCGCCTGGCCAAGCTCGCCGCCCTCGGCGACGAGGACGGCCGCCCCCTCGTGCCGTCCGCGCACCCCTACCGCTGGTGGGGCATGTACGAGCCGACCGAGAGCAAGGTGCCGCTGCGCGACCGCGACCAGCCCGTCGTGCTCTCCGGAAGCGCCCTCGACCAACTCGCCAACACCTGCGCCCTGCAGTGGTTCCTGGGCCGCGAGGTCAAGGCCGACGCGCCCGCGACCGCCGCCCAGGGCTTCGGCAACGTGGTGCACGTCCTCGCCGACGAGGTCGCCTCCGGACGCACCCCTGCCGACCTCGCCGTCCTCATGGAACGTCTGGACTCCGTGTGGAACGCGCTCGCCTTCGACGCGCCCTGGAAGTCCGCGCAGGAGAAGGAGCACGCGCGTGTGGCGCTCGAACGCTTCCTGAAGTGGCACGTCGACTCCAACGGCGTCCGTGCGGGACGCGTGCCGGTGGCCAGTGAGCACGACTTCGACGTGACCCTGGAGGCGGGCGACTACGAGGTGCGCATCCGGGGCTCCATGGACCGCGTCGAGACGGACACCGAGGGCCGCGCCTACGTGGTCGACTTCAAGACCGGCAAACACGCGCCCAGCGCCGCGGAGGTGGCGCACCACCCGCAGCTCGCCGTCTACCAGCTCGCCGTCCGCGAGGGGGCCGTCGACGACACCTTCGACGGCGTACGCCCCGAGCCGGGCGGCGCGGAACTCGTCCAGCTGCGCCAGGGCGCCGCCAAGAAGAACGGCGGCGAGACCCTCCCCAAGGTGCAGGCCCAGGAGCCCCTCGAGGGCGAGTGGGTCGGCGACCTGCTGGCCACCGCGGCCGGGAAGGTCCTCGACGAACGGTTCTCACCGACCACGGGACAACACTGCACACACTGCGCTTTCCGGGCATCGTGCAGCGCTCGGCCCGAGGGACGCCACGTGGTCGAGTGAGGGGCCCAAGGGGACGTCACGTCAGCGAGTGACGTACGGCACCACACGTGTTGACCAGCACTTCCATTGTCCCGGCGGCCGATGTGGCCTCCGCTGTCAGTGGGCGCCGCTAGCCTCTCCGACATGCCCGCCCGTATCACCGACCCCGAGCAGCTCAAGGAGCTCCTCGGCATCCCGTTCACCCCGGAGCAGACGGTCTGCATCACCGCACCGCCCGCCCCGCAGGTGATCGTGGCCGGAGCCGGATCGGGCAAGACCACGGTGATGGCGGCACGCGTGGTGTGGCTCGTCGGCACCGGCCAGGTCGCCCCCGAACAGGTCCTCGGTCTCACGTTCACCAACAAGGCGGCGGGCGAACTCGCCGAGCGCGTCCGCAAGGCGCTGATCAAGGCCGGAGTCACCGACCCGGACGTGATCGACCCCGACAACCCGCCGGGCGAGCCGGTGATCTCCACCTACCACGCCTTCGCGGGCCGCCTGCTGACCGACCACGGCCTGCGCATCGGACTCGAACCGACCTCCCGCCTGCTCGCCGACGCCACCCGCTACCAGCTCGCCGCCCGCGTACTGCGCGAGGCCCCGGGACCGTACCCGGCGCTGACCCGCTCCTTCCCGGACCTCGTCGGTGATCTCCTCACACTCGACTCCGAGCTCGCCGAACACCTCGTACGGCCCGAGGACCTGCGCGCCTACGACGCCGAGCTGCTGCGCTCCCTGGAGGGCGCCAAACTCACCAACGCCGACCTGCGGAAGGTCCCCGAGGCGGCCGCGGCCCGGCGTGAACTGGCCGAGCTGGTGGGCCGCTACCGATCGGCCAAGCGCGAGCGCGACCTCCTCGACTTCGGCGACCAGATCGCACTCTCGGCCACCCTGGCCCGCACCCGCCCCGAGGTCGGGGAAATCCTCCGCGACGAGTTCCGGGTGGTGCTGCTGGACGAGTACCAGGACACCTCGGTGGCCCAGCGCATCCTGCTCGCCGGACTCTTCGGCGGCGGCACCGGCCATCCCGTGACCGCGGTCGGCGACCCCTGCCAGGCCATCTACGGCTGGCGCGGCGCCTCCGTCGCCAACCTCGACGACTTCCCCGAGCACTTCGCACACGCCGACGGCCGCCCCGCGGCCCGCCAGGCTCTCAGCGAGAACCGTCGCAGCGGCGGCCGCCTCCTCGACCTCGCCAACGGCCTCGCGGAGCCCCTGCGCGCCATGCACGAGGGCGTGGAGGCCCTGCGCCCGGCCCCAGGAGCCGAGCACGACGGCCAGGTCCGCTGCGCGCTGCTGAGCACCCACGCCGAGGAGATCGACTGGCTCGCCGATTCCATCGCCCACCTGGTACGCACCGGAAAGGCACCCGGCGAGATCGCCGTGCTGTGCCGTACGGCGGGCGACTTCGCCGAGATCCAGGGCGCGCTCGTCGCCCGGGACATCCCGGTCGAGGTGGTGGGCCTCTCCGGGCTGCTGCACCTGCCCGAGGTCGCCGACCTCGTCGCCGTCTGCGAAGTCCTCCAGGACCCCGGGGCGAACGCCTCCCTGGTCCGTCTGCTCACCGGCCCCCGTTGGCGGATCGGTCCGCGCGACCTCGCCCTTCTGGGACGGCGCGCCCGCCTGCTCGTGTCCCACGCGCGCGTGGGCGCCGACGAGGACCCGGACCGCCGGCTCGCGGCGGCCGTGGAAGGGGTCGACCCGGCCGAGGTGATATCGCTCGCCGACGCCCTCGACACGTTCCTGGAGATGCCCATCGAGGCCGAAGGGGACGACGACGGGCTGCCCTTCTCGCCGGACGCGCGGGTGCGGTTCGCGCGGCTCGCCGCCGAGCTGCGCGACCTGCGCCGCTCGCTCGCCGACCCCCTGATGGACGTCCTGCACCGGGTGCTCGCCGTCACCGGCCTCGAGGTCGAGCTCTCCGCGTCCCCGCACGCGCTGGCCGCCCGCCGCCGAGAGACCCTGTCGAACTTCCTCGACGTCGCCGCGTCCTTCGCCGCGGGCGACGGCGAGGCCACGCTGCTGGCCTTCCTCGGCTTCCTGCGCACCGCCGCCCAGTACGAGAAGGGACTCGACAACGCCCTGCCCGGCGGCGAGAACACCGTCAAGGTGCTCACCGCGCACAAGTCCAAGGGCCTGGAGTGGGACGTCGTCGTGGTCCCCGGACTCGTCACCGGCACCTTTCCCAGCGGCCAGGGCCGCGAGAAGTGGACCGCCCAGGGCAAGGTCCTGCCGCACGAGCTGCGCGGCGACGCCGACACGCTCCCCGAGATCGCCACCTGGGACGCCAAGGGCATCAAGGCCTTCCACGAGGCCATGAAGGACCACCAGCACACCGAAGAGCTCCGCCTCGGCTACGTCACCTTCACCCGCCCCCGCTCGCTCCTGCTCGGTTCCGGCCACTGGTGGGGCCCCTCCCAGAAGAAGCCGCGCGGCCCCTCGGACTTCCTGGACGCCCTCTACGAGCACTGCGCCGCCGGACACGGCGAGATCGATGTCTGGGCCGAGGAGCCCGCCGAGGACGAGGAGAACCCCGCCCTGCGCGAGGCGGCCGCCGACCACGCGTGGCCGCTCCCGCTCGACGACGCGGCACTGGCCCGCCGC
>LRTP01000967.1 GCA_001550305.1 Streptomyces diastatochromogenes | reverse complement strand
CGGCACTGGCCCGCCGCCGCGCCGCCGCCGAGACCGTACTCGCCCACCTGGAGCGCGTGGCGTCCCACGAAGAGCCCCACCCCGGGGCGGCGGGAGCCCGGCACACCGCCGACCACGACCCCACCTCGTACGACGATCCGGACTGGCCACCCCCGCCCGAGGACGACGATCCCGCGTACGACGACGTGCCCTACGGGGACGACGACTTCCCCGACGACGGCTTCCCCGACGGGGACGACTCCGACTGGGACTCCTGGTCGGCCGACCGCCCAGAGGACCGGCCGACGCGACCCGCGCAGGACCGCCCGACGATCCCGCACCAGGCACCGGCTCCGGGGGCTCGCCAGCACCCTGAGGAACCGCACCCTGCGAAACCGCACCCTGAGGAACCGCACTTTGAGGAACCCGCGCACCTCACCCCGGAGGAGGCCCGCACCCTCGCCTCCTGGGACCGCGACCTCGACGCCCTGACCGGAGAGCTCCTGCGCGCCCGCGCGAGCGTCACCGACGTCCCCCTGCCGGCCTCGCTCACCGTGACGCAGCTCATGCGCCTGGCCACCGACCCGGACGGCTTCGCGCAGGAGCTCGCACGCCCCATGCCACGCCCCCCACAGCCCGCCGCGCGCCGCGGAACACGCTTCCACGCCTGGCTGGAGTCCCGCTTCGAAGAGCTGCGGCTGCCGATGCTGGAACCGGAGGAGCTCCCCGGCAGCGACGCCGAGATCGCCGACGAACGCGACCTGGAGGAGCTCAAGGACGCCTTCGAGCGCACTCCCTACGCGCACCGCACCCCCCACCGCGTCGAGGCACCGTTCCAGCTCGCCATCGCGGGACGCGTCGTACGGGGCCGGATCGACGCCGTCTACCGGGCGCGAGACGACGCCGGCACGACGTACGAGATCGTCGACTGGAAGACCAGCCGCACCGGCACCGCCGACCCCCTCCAGCTCGCCCTGTACCGCCTCGCCTGGGCCGAACAGCAAGGCGTGCCCCTGGAGTCCGTCAAGGCCGCGTTCCTGTACGTCCGCAGCGGTGAGGTGGTCCATCCGGACGAGCTCCCGGACCGCGCGGCACTGGAACGACTGCTCACACAGGACCCGGCGGACCCACAGCAGGCGTCCGCCGGGGATCCGCCGGACGAACACGCCTCCGTGGGCGGATAGGCTCGTGAGCATGAGCAAGCCCGTTGACAACGCCGTCAGCACCGTCCGCACATACATCCAGAACCACCGCACGGCCTTCCTCGACGACCTCGCGGAGTGGCTGCGCATCCCTTCGGTGTCGGCCCAGCCCGACCATGCCGCGGACGTGGCACGCAGCGCCGACTGGCTCGCCGCCAAGCTGCAGGAGACCGGTTTCCCGACCACCGAGGTCTGGGCGACCGAGGGCGCCCCCGCCGTCTTCGCCGAATGGCCCGCCGAGGACCCCGGGGCCCCCACGGTCCTCGTCTACGGACACCACGACGTGCAGCCCGCAGCCCGCGAGGACGGCTGGGACACCGACCCCTTCGAACCGGTGATCCACGGAAACCGCCTCCACGCGCGCGGTGCCGCCGACGACAAGGGTCAGGTGTTCTTCCACACACTCGGCGTCCGCGCCCACCTCGCCGCCACCGGGCGCGACGCACCGGCCGTGAACCTCAAACTCCTGATCGAGGGCGAGGAGGAATCCGGCTCCCCGCACTTCCGCGACCTCGTCGAAAGCCACGCCGACCGGCTCACCGCCGACGCGGTGATCGTCTCCGACACCGGCATGTGGTCCGAGGACACCCCCACCGTGTGCACCGGCATGCGTGGCCTCGCCGAGTGCGAGATCGAGCTGTACGGGCCGCGGCAGGACATCCACTCCGGCTCCTTCGGCGGTGCCGTGCCCAACCCGGCCACCGCCGCCGCCCGCCTTGTGGCGGCTCTCCACGACGAGCACGCGCGCGTAGCCGTCCCCGGCTTCTACGAAGGCATCACCGAACTCACCGAACGCGAACGTGAGCTCTTCGCCGAACTGCCCTTCGACGAGGAGCGCTGGCTGAGCACGGCCAAGTCGACGGCCACCTACGGAGAGGCCGGACACACCACCCTGGAGCGCATCTGGGCCCGCCCCACCGCCGAGGTCAACGGCATCGGCGGCGGTTACCAGGGCCCCGGCAGCAAGACGATCATCCCGTCCTCGGCCACCGTGAAACTCTCGTTCCGGCTGGTGGCGGGCCAGGACCCGGACCACATCGAGAAGGCGGTCCGCGCCTGGGCCGCCGACCGGCTGCCCGCCGGAATCCGGCACGAGATCACGTTCGGCGCCGCCACCCGCCCCTGCCTCACACCGCTGGACCACCCCGCCCTGCAGTCCGTCGTACGCGCCATGGGCCGCGCCTTCGAACAGCCGATCCGCTTCACCCGCGAGGGTGGCTCGGGACCCGCGGCCGACCTCCAGGAAGTCCTCGGCGCCCCCGTGCTCTTCCTGGGCATCTCCGTCCCCTCCGACGGCTGGCACGCCCCCAACGAGAAGGTCGAACTCGACCTCCTCATGAAGGGCGTCGAAACCAGCGCCTACCTGTGGGGCGACCTGGCCGAGAACTGGCGCGAGGCACACTGAAAGAGCCCGTCTCCACCCTTCTTGAAAAGTCCGTCCCCACCCCGAACAGCGCCCTTCGCACCCGCCCTGCTGAACCGCCCGCCGAAATAACCGTTCCACCGGGGGAGTTGGAAGCACCCGTGACCACCTGGACCGACCGAACCGCCGACCGACCCATCTCGCTCACCGCCCCGAGCGGCATCGACAGGGCCGCCCACCACCGGCTCGACGAGGCCTGGCTCGCGGCGGCCTGGAGCCACCCCACCACCCGCGTCTTCGTGGTCTCCGGCGGTCAGGTGCTCATCGACGAGACGGCGGACGGCACCACCGAACTCGTCATGACCCCCTCCTTCGAGGCCCCGCTCACCGAGGCGCACCGCTACTTCCTCGGCACGGACGACGACGGTGTGAGCTATTTCGCACTCCAGAAGGACGCACTGCCCGGCCGCATCGACCAGTCCGCCCGCGCGGCGGGCCTGCGCGAGGCGGGACTCCTGCTCTCACCCCGCGACGCGGGTCTGATGGTGCACGCCGTCGCCCTGGAGAACTGGCAGCGGCTGCACCGCTTCTGCTCACGCTGCGGCGAGCGCACCGTGATCGCGGCGGCCGGACACATCCGCCGCTGCCCCGCCTGCGGCGCCGAGCACTACCCGCGCACCGACCCGGCCGTGATCATGGCGGTGACGGACGACGAGGACCGCATCCTGCTCGGCCGCCAGGTGCACTGGCCCGAGGGCCGCTTCTCCACGCTCGCCGGCTTCGTCGAACCCGGCGAGTCCATCGAGCAGTCCGTGCGCCGCGAGGTCTTCGAAGAGGCGGGCGTCACGGTCGGCGAGGTCGACTACGTCGCCAGCCAGCCCTGGCCGTTCCCCTCCAGCCTCATGCTCGGCTTCATGGCCCGCGCCACCTCGTCCGAGATCAACGTCGACGGCGAGGAGATCCACGAGGCCCGCTGGTTCTCCCGCGAGGACCTGCGCACCGCCTTCGAGTCCGGCGAGGTACTGCCTCCGTTCGGCATCTCCATCGCCGCCCGCCTGATCGAGCTCTGGTACGGCAAGCCCCTGCCGCGCCCGGGAGCGGTAGCCGCCTGACCGACACACCACACCACGCCACTCGGACGAGTGGCGCAAGTCACACAACAGGGGCGGTCCTTGAGTCAGACTCAAGGACCGCCCCTGTCACTGCCCGCGGCAACCGCCGGGGGCGCACCGATGGTGAGCCGCTTACGCGCCGATCTTCTGCTTGACCTGCGCCAGCGAAGGGTTGGTGAGCGTCGAGCCGTCCGCGAACAGCACGGTCGGAACCGTCTGGTTTCCGCCATTCGCCTTCTCCACGAAGGCCGCGGACTCCGGGTCCTGCTCGATGTTGATCTCGTTGTACGCGATGCCCGCGCGGTCCATCTGGCCCTTCAGTCGCGTGCAGTAGCCGCACCACGTGGTGCTGTACATCGTCACAGTGCCCGGCATGTGTCTCGCGCTCCTTTGCTGCTGGGGGTGCGTTGTCGCAGAGGTGGAACGTACGCGAGCGGGCCACCATTCCCGTGCCCGGCTACCCCGGCCCGGTACACGAGCGCACCTCACGGCGGACGGGTGAGCAAGAGCACGCCCAGCGCCTGCCGCATTAGTACGACTGCAAGGGCCTCCCTGTGGACAACCGGCTCATGCGTCCCCGCCGACCTGGCAGCATGGCGGGGTGACAGCAGCAACGCACTCCACCCTCTTCCCGCAGGCACCGGACACGGCCGACGCGGTGCTCGACGGGCTCGACCCCGAGCAGCGCGAGGTCGCCACCGCCCTGCACGGTCCGGTGTGCGTGCTGGCAGGCGCCGGCACGGGCAAGACACGAGCGATCACCCACCGCATCGCCTACGGGGTGCGTGCCGGGATCCTCCAGCCCTCCAGTGTGCTCGCCGTCACCTTCACCAACAGGGCCGCGGGCGAGATGCGCGGCCGGCTCCGCCAGCTCGGCGCCGGTGGTGTCCAGGCCCGCACGTTCCACTCCGCCGCGCTGCGCCAACTCCAGTACTTCTGGCCGAAAGCGGTCGGTGGCGGCCTGCCCCGGCTCATCGACCGCAAGATCCAGCTCGTCGCCGACGCGGCAGCCGCCTGCCGCATCCGCCTCGACCGCGGCGAGCTGCGCGATGTCGCGGCCGAGATCGAATGGTCCAAGGTCACCCAGACCGTACCCGCCGACTACGCGGCCGCCGCGGCCAAGACCGGCCGTCTCTCGCCCCGCGACCCGGCCGAGATCGCCCAGCTCTACGCCACGTACGAGGACCTCAAGCGCGATCGCGCCGTCATCGACTTCGAGGACGTCCTGCTGCTGACCGTCGCGATCCTCCAGGACCGTCACGACATCGCCGAGCAGGTCCGCTCCCAGTACCAGCACTTCGTGGTCGACGAGTACCAGGACGTCAGCCCCCTGCAGCAGCGTCTCCTGGAACTGTGGCTCGGCGAGCGCGACAGCCTCTGCGTCGTCGGCGACGCCAGCCAGACGATCTATTCGTTCACCGGTGCAACTCCCGACCACCTGCTCGACTTCCGCACCCGCCACCCCGGGGCCACCGTCGTCAAGCTCGTCCGCGACTACCGCTCCTCACCTCAAGTGGTGCACCTCGCCAACGGCCTGCTCTCCCAGGCCCGCGGCCGGGCCGCCGACCACCGCCTGGAACTGATCTCCCAGCGCGCCCCGGGCCCCGAGCCCGTCTACGCCGAATACACGGACGAACCCGCCGAGGCCGAGGGCGCCGCCCGCCGCATCCGCGACCTCATCGCCTCCGGCATCCCCGCGGGCGAGATCGCCATCCTCTTCCGTACGAACTCCCAGTCCGAGATCTACGAACAGGCCCTCGCCGACGCCGGAGTGCCCTACCAGCTGCGTGGCGCCGAGCGGTTCTTCGACCGCCCTGAGGTGCGCAAAGCAGGCGCCGCCCTGCGCGCGGCCGCCCGCTTCGGCGCCAACGACTCCCTCCTCGACGATGTCGTCGACCTGCCCTCCCAGGTCCGAGCGGTGCTCTCCGGCGAGGGCTGGACCAGCCAACCCCCGGCCGGATCCGGCGCCGTCAGAGAGCGCTGGGAGTCACTGGCCGCCCTCGTCCATCTCGCCCAGGACTTCGCCGCCGCCAAACAGGGCGCCACCCTCGGTGACCTGGTGGCCGAACTCGACGAGCGCGCGAGTGCCCAGCACGCCCCGACCGTCCAGGGCGTCACCCTCGCCTCTCTGCACTCCGCCAAGGGACTGGAGTGGGACGTCGTCTTCCTGGTCGGCGTCGCGGAGGGGATGATGCCGATCACCTACGCAAAGACCGACGAGCAGATCGAGGAAGAACGCCGACTCCTCTACGTCGGAGTCACCCGCGCCAGAGAACACCTCCTCGTCTCCTGGGCCCTGTCCCGCTCACCCGGCGGCAGACCCAACCGCCGGCCCAGCCGCTTCCTCGACGGGCTGCGCCCCGGCTCCGTCGCCACCGCGGGCCGCAGCGCCGGCGGCGGCCCAGGAGGCATCGAGCGCGGCATCGGAAGCAGCGGAGGCACGGTCGTACGGCGGACGAGCCGGACCCCGGCCCGCTGCCGGGTCTGCGGGCGCACGCTGACCGACGCCGGCGAGATGAAACTGATGCGTTGTGAGGACTGCCCCTCCGACATGGACGAAGGCCTCTACGAGCGGCTGCGGGAGTGGCGGGCGGTACAGGCGCAGCGCAGTGGGCAGCCCGCGTTCTGCGTCTTCACCGACAAGACACTCATGGCGATCGCCGAGGCCGCGCCGGACGACGAGGGCGAGTTGGCGCGGATCCCCGGGGTCGGCGTGCGCAAGTTCAACCGCTTCGGGGCCGATGTTCTGGCCATCTGTGCAGGTCAAGAGCCTGCGGAGGGCCGCGAGGGTGACTGATGCAAACTCGTCGAAAAAATAGTTTGCGCATGCCCCAGCAATCCCCATAGGTTCTTAACCACGGCAGCAGCGGCCTTCTCCAAGGCCCTGGTTCCGTGCTGTACTTAATAGCCGTCGGACTGGCTCACCCCAGTCCCCCAAGACGCCGAGAGGAGGCGATTCCAGTGATCAGCATCAACATCAGCTCCATCAGCACCGCCAAAATGACCGATCGCTCGGTCGTCTCCACGTGCCTGCTCGGCGTCTCGAACCTGGGCACCGGTCTGTCCGGCATCGCTGCCGTCCGGCCGGCCTCCCCTCTGTCTCTCGCGGTTCTTCCCATCCGTGAGCGCAATGAGCGACCGATGAAGGCACTGGAAGCGGCAGTAGTGGCAGAAGCCCAGGCTTATGCCTTTGCGGCAGCCGGTGCCGGATCCCTGAAGCAGACGAAGCAGCACCACACGATGTGGGCCTTCCGTGGGCCTGAACCCTGGAGTGATCCAGCCTGATCTCGATCAGGCCGGCGCCTTCAGGGCCGCGGAACCCCACCCGGGATCCGCGGCCCTTCTGTTTGTCCCCGACCGGGGACGGCAGAGCGAAGGGGCCTCGGGACAAGAAAAGAACCCGGTACCAGCCGCCAACCGGCCAACCCGGCCGGCACGACCAGACGAGGAAGACCAACCGTGCAACTCGAAGCGCACGCCCCGTCCGTACCGCCTTCCGAAACGATCCCCCCGCCCGGCCTCACGGAGGACTCCACCTTGATCCCGCTCACTGCGCTCACCGCGCTCGACGACGCCATCGAGAACCTCGGCGTACCCGTCCCCTGCCGCTCCTACGACCCGGAGGTCTTCTTCGCCGAGTCGCCGGCCGACGTCGAGTACGCCAAGTCCCTCTGCCGCACCTGCCCGCTGATCGAGGCCTGCCTCGCCGGCGCCAAGGAGCGGCGCGAGCCCTGGGGTGTCTGGGGCGGCGAGCTCTTCGTCCAGGGTGTCGTCGTGGCCCGCAAGCGGCCGCGTGGCCGCCCGCGCAAGAACCCGGTTGCGGCATGAACACCGTAGGAACGATCGATCGCCCCCTGACGCACGACCCCAAGAAACAGGCCCCGATGAAGCCGTCCACCAGCGAGCCCGCAGGCTCCGCCATCCCAGACTTCACCACCACCGGCGCGAACGACTCGCGTCAGAACAGGACCCGCGAGATGCAACTCATCCCAGAAGCCCTGGCTCGTGCGCATATGCACGAGCGACTGCACGAGGCCGAGCGGGAACGCCTGGCCGTGCGCCTGGCCTCCGCCCGTCGGATGCAGCGTCGGGCCGAGCGCGCCTCCATGCGCGCCCGGCGCGCGCTGGCCATGGCGGTCATGCACTAGCCGAAGGCAGTCGCTGCAGTATCAGTGAGCAGCTCTTCGCGGGGGTCGGTCCGAACGGACCGGCCCCCGCGGTGCGTTGTGCCGGGCGAACCGCCGACCACGGCGTTATCGTCGCCGAGTGACGAGTCTTCCCGGGGACAGTGACAGCACCGGCTCCATGCCGCGGCCCGACACGGCCGAGGCCCGGCACATCGTGTGCGCCCGTTGCGGCACCCCGGCCGACGGACCTCCGCTGACGTGGACCTGCTCCATGGAGAACGGCACCCGCCACTACTTCTGCGACAACTGCGCCCGCAGCAACCTCAGGGCGATCGAGGGACGGCTGGACTCGGCCTGGTGGTAGGCCACGCCCATGCCGGCCCGGGCCACGCTCAGGCAGGCCCGCTGGCCGAAGGCGGCCCGAGTCATGCTCCGGCCGCTGATTCCTCCTCGTCCAACAGTTCCCCCGTCGGGTCCTCTCCCGGCACGAAACCCGGCAACCACTCCTCCAGTTCGTCGCGCAGCCGCACCGTCGCGCCCAGCTGGCACAGGACTCCGATGGTGCTCAACGTCACACGGTGTATCAGGAGATACGACGGTGGCAGGTTGAGCAGCCTGCCCAACTGGTGTGCGGGGGAGCGGGGGTCGGCGATGCGGGCGGCCTGACTGCGCATCCAGCCACGGGTGAACGTGAACTCGTCGACCTGGGCCGGTTCGATGATCGGCAGGAGGTAGTCCAGGACCGCGTCGGGTTCGAGCTCTATGGACTCCTTGACGAAGCCCTCCTCACGCAGCAGCTCGTAGACCGCTTCGGCCTCGCCCTCGAGAGTCATCCGGAGGGAGTAGCCGATCGTCGAGGGCAGACCGCCGGGAAGACGGTCGACCGTGCCGAAGTCCAGGACGCCCAGCCGCCAGCCGCTCTTCTCGTCCGGCAGGAGGCGGAAGTTGCCCGGGTGCGGATCGGCGTGCAGCAGTCCGGTACGGGCGGGACCCGAGAAGAGGAACCGGGCCAGCAGTTGGCCCGCGCGGTCCCGCTGCTCCTGGGTGCCCTCGGCGATCACCTCCGACATCGGTATCCCGTCGATCCACTCGGTCACCAGGACCTGGTCGCACTGGTGGACCACCGCCGGGACGAGCACGTCCGGATCGCCCGCGAACTCCGTGGCATGCGTCTCCTGGGCCTCTGCCTCCAGCGCGTAGTCGAGCTCCTCGGACACCCGGTCGCGCAGCTCCGCGATGAGCGGCTTGATGTCCATGCCGGGGATCAGGGGACCCAGGAGCCTGGCGAATCGGCTGAGCTGGGTCAGATCGGACAGCAGAGCCTCGCCCGCCCCCGGGTACTGCACCTTGACGGCGACCTCGCGTCCGTCGTGCCACACAGCCCGGTGCACCTGGCCGATCGAGGCCGCCGCGGACGGCTTGTCCTCGAACTTCTGGAACAGCTCGGACCAGTCCTCGCCGAGGCGCTCCCGCAGAACGGAGTGCACCGTGCGCGTCGGCATCGGCGGCGCCGCCTCCTGGAGCTTCGTCAGCGCCGCGCGATAGGGTCCCGCGACCTCCTCGGGCAGCGCCGACTCGAAGACGGACAGTGCTTGTCCGAACTTCATGGCGCCCCCCTTCAACTCGCCGAGGACCTTGAAGAGCTGCTCCGCCGTGCGCTGCTGCAGCTCGCGGCCGACGATCTCCGCGGACTTCCCGCCGATCCTCTTGCCCAGCCCCCAGGTCGCTCGCCCGGCGAAGCCGAGCGGTAGTGCGGCGAGTTTGGCAGTTCGGGTGACTGCCTTCCGGGGAAGATCAGACATGCGCCCTCCAAGTCCCAGACAGCCGTGCCGCGTGCGGCTGTTGCCCGGCCATTGTCTCGTGCGGCTGCCCGTCCTCGACGGCGCGCTCCCCCTTCTTACTTTTCTCCGCCGCGCCGCACGGGCATGCGGGATGCGACCACACCGGCTTCGCATGCCAGTCGAAGCCCGGCACGGAGGACTCCCAGCGTGCTCCGGCGCTGGAGGGCAGGCGTCCGTCGAGGAAGGCGAGGGCGTGTCCCGCCGCGAGTCCGGCGACCCCGGTCGCCAGCGCGAGGTCGCAGGCCGGGACCTGGTGCGAGGCTCCGGAGCGCCACTGGGCGATCAGGCGTGGCCAGGTCGGGTCCCGGTCGATGCGCTGCTGGTCCAGGCAGCCCGCGCAGCCGGTGTCGCCCGGCAGCACCAGGGGGCCGACGACACCTGTTCCCTCCACGACCCCCGCGTACAGATGGGGTGTGCCGGAGGTGATCAGGGGCTCGGCGACGGCGGGATCGGGGGCGTGCACCGCCAGGCCGTCCCGGGGCGCGAGGATCACCAGAGAGAGACCGAGCTCCTCGCCCTCGGCGGTGGGCCGTGGTGGCCGATCCGGTGCCGCTCGGCGCACCGCGCGCCGGGCGGCTTCCTCCCGGCGCTCGCCGATGGACGTCGAGGGCAGTCCGCCCGGTGCCACGTCCCAGGGTTCGACGCTGCCGATGTCGCGCACCTCGACCTGGCCGACACCGGCACCGGCCAGCAGGGAGGCCAGGACGACTCCCACCCGGCCGGCGCCCCGCACCTGCACCCGCAGGGAGCGGCGGGCGGCCAGATGCTTCAGGGCGTCGCCCGGCGCGCGGGCGACGAGGGACAGGGACGCGAGGTCGGGGCGGAGCCGGTCCAGGACCTCCTTCTTCTCGCGCAGGGCGTCCGCGGCCCGGCCGCCGCCCGTCGCGTCGTCCAGCAGACCCGAGCGGGCCAGTCGCTCCACGAGTGCGTCGACATGACCGTCGGGCAGGCCCATAGCGCGACCCAGGTCGCGAAGGAGCGGCAGCCCGCGTGTTCCGTTGAGCAGGTCGAGAAAGCTGCCCGTCGCCGTGTCCACCGGGCCCAGGACCATCGCGTGCGCGGGCGCCATCCCGAACTGCACGGTGTTGAGATCCCGCCAGCCGCGCCGCAGCGCGGGCTTCACCATCGGATGCATGACCGACCCCCGTACCCGTAGAGCATCCCCGTGTGCCGGCGGGGTCCGTCCCGGGCCCGCCGATCGAATGCCAGCATGCCCCGCCCGGCCGAACCGTGCCGAAAGTTGTCCACAGGCGGTGGTGTTCGTCGTATAAATCAAGCGCACGGGGTGCGGATCGGCATCGAACCGTCCAGGGGACGGGACTTCCCCCGTGTGCAGCGGGTAACGTCGGGGCGTGCCCGCCGACCCACTGCACCGCGCCGGAAAGCCACAGCGCAGCACGACGAGCCCGCCGCCAAGCGGCTCGGGGGCGAGCGCGATCGAGGTTCGCAGGAGCGCGCGCCGGCGCAGAACGGTCTCCGCGTACCGCGAGGGCGATCGCACCGTCGTGCTCATCCCCGCCCGTATGTCCGAGGCGGAGGAACAGCGCTGGGTCACCGTCATGCTCGACAAGCTGGCCGCCCAGGAGAGCAAACGGGTGCTCGGCGACGCCGAGCTGACCGAGCGCGCCGCGCGGCTGTCGGAGCAGTACTTCGACGGCCGGGCCCGCCCCGCCTCGGTCCGCTGGGTCACCAATCAGAACACGCGCTGGGGGTCCTGCACCCCGGCCGAGGGCAGTATCCGTCTTTCGCATCGCCTGCAGGGCATGCCCGAGTATGTCGTCGACTACGTCCTCGTCCACGAACTCGCGCACCTTCTGGTGCCCGGTCACGGGCCCCGTTTCTGGCGGCTGCTGGAGGCGTACCCGCGTACGGAGCGTGCCCGCGGCTATCTCGAAGGGGTGGTCGCGGCCGAACGGCTGCCGCATCTGCCCGTGGCGAGCGACGAGTAGCGGGCGGGCGGCGGCGGACCGTCCCCGCCGGGAGGTGATTGTGTACCGGGTCTGTACCGGCGGCGTTCACTCCCAGAGTTTCCCGTTAGCCTGACGCGACGCAATCGCACTCGGGATGGGGGACGGTCGTTACGCATGGCCAGGGAATTCCAACGCGGCCACAAGGCCAGGATCAGTGACCTCACCGCGGGCACGGATCTGTACGTAGGTGTGCAGATCACCGGTCCCGGACTGACCTTCGACATCAGCTGCTTCGGTCTGGACGCCGACGAAAGGCTTTCGGACGACCGGTACTTCGTCTTCTTCAACCAGCCGAAGACCCCCGAAGAATCCATCCAGCTCCTCGGCGCCCAGTCGGGTGACACGGAGTCCTTCCGCGTCACGCTCGACCGGATCCCGGCGCAGATCCAGAAGCTGTCGTTCACGGCGACGATCGACGGCGCCGGACAGATGTCGCAGATCGCCCCCGGATACCTCCGTGTTGTCGCGGGCGGCGAGGAGGTGGCCCGGTACTCCTTCAGTGGCGCGGAGTTCTCCACCGAGCGTGCCGTGATGCTGGGCGACTTCTACCTGAAGGACGTCTGGCGGTTCGCCGCCGTGGGGCAGGGCTTCGACGGCGGCCTCGACGCGCTGCTCAAGAACTTCGGTGGTGAGGTCGCCGACGAGCAGCCCGCCGCGCAGGAGCCGCAGGCCACTGTCGCACCGTCCTTCGCTCCGCCGGCCCAGGCCACCGCACCCCCCGCGTTCGGCGCCCCGG
>LRTP01000966.1 GCA_001550305.1 Streptomyces diastatochromogenes | reverse complement strand
GCGAACGTCTGCTCGGCGGGACCGCCGGTGGCGCGGCGCCGGTGCAGCGTCTCGCGCAGCGCGTCCGCGGAGGAAAGACGCGGCTTCGCGGCCGCGTGCACGACCGCGTCCACCCAGCCCTCCACGAGCGCGAGCGCCGTCTCCAGACGGGCCAGCGCCGCCTTCTGCTCCGGCGTGTCCTCCGGCTGGAACATGCCCTGCTGGAGGGCGTCCTGCAGCTGCTCGGGGTTCTGCGGGTCGAGCTGGCCGACCACGTCCTCCAGCTTGGCCGTGTCGACCTTGATCCCGCGCGCGTAGCCCTCGACCGCGCCGAACAGGTGCGAGCGCAGCCACGGCACGTGCGAGAAGAGACGCTGGTGGGCGGCCTCGCGCAGGGCGAGGTAGAGCCGCACCTCCTCCAGGGGGATGCCCAGGTCCTTGCCGAACGACGCGATGTTCAGCGGCAGCAGCGCGGCCTTGCCGGCCGGGCCGAGCGGCAGGCCGATGTCGGTGGAGCCGACGACCTCGCCCGCGAGCACGCCGACGGCCTGCCCGATCTGCGTACCGAACATGGCGCCGCCCATGGAGCGCATCATGCCGATGAGCGGGCCCGCCATGGCCTGCATCTCCTCCGGCAGGACATCGCCCATGGCCGCGCCGACGCGCTCGGCGACCGGGTCGACGAGCTCCTTCCACACCGGCAGGGTCGCCTCGACCCACTCCGCGCGGCTCCAGGCCACGGCGGAGGCGGCGCCGGACGGCAGGGACGTCGCGTCGTCCAGCCACAGGTCGGCCAGGCGCACGGCATCCTGAACGGCGGTGCGCTCGGCGGGACCGACGCTCGCGTCCTTGGTGCCGTCAGAAGTGCCCTGGGAGACCGTCTGGCGGGCGATCTGCTTGGCCATGTCCCAATTCACCGGGCCGCCCTCGTACGAGAGCATCTGGCCCAGCTGCTGGAACGCGGCCCCCAGATCGTTGGGGTTCATGGAACCGAACATCGCTGCGAGCGGATTGTCGGCACCGGGGCCGCCGGCTCCGGGCGGCCCGAAACCGAACGGTCCCTGTCCACCGCCGCTCTGCTGGTCCTTCTTCTTGCCCTCGTCGCCGTTCTCCGGCTCCTCCGGCGGAAGGCCGAATCCGAATGGGGTGTCACTCACGGGATTCCTCGGCTGGTAAGGCCGCCGGTTCGTTCCGACGGCGACTGCCCGACAACACCACCCAGCGTAGACACCCGAACCCGATCGGGCCTCGGTGCTTCGCCGACTCTTGGCCTGCGGCAGGATGGATGCCACCTGGTACGGACGCGTCACGCGTGTCCGTTACTGAAGACAACCGCTGGAGACGCCCGGTGAGTTCCCCAGATCCACAGGTTCGCGCAGCGCGAAACCACTCAACCAGTCCGCCCTTGCGCGGGCCCGTCGTCGCGGTCACCGGCGCCGCGTCCGGCGTGGGCGCGATGCTGACGGAGCGGCTTGCCGCCAGCGAGGAGATCAAGCAGGTCATCGCCATCGACGAGCGTCGCGGCGAGTGCGAGGGCGCCCAGTGGCAGATCCTCGACGTGCGGGACCCGGCGATCGCCGAGAAGCTGCGTGGCGCGGACGTCGTGGTGCATCTCGCGCTCGACCTCGACCTGGAGACGGACGCGGCGGCGCGCACGGCGTACAACGTCCGGGGGACGCAGACCGTGCTGACGGCCGCCGCCGCGGCCGGGGTGCACCGGGTTGTGCTGTGCACCTCCGCGATGGTCTACGGGGCGCTGCCCGACAACGAACTGCCCCTCTCCGAAGACGCCGAACTGCGGGCGACCGCCGAGGCCACGGGGGTCGGGGACCTGCTGGAGATCGAGCGGCTCGCCCGGCGGGCGCCGCGCGCGCATCCGGGGCTCAATGTCACCGTCGTACGGCCGGGGGTCCTGGTCGGTGGTGGTACCGACACCGCCCTGACCAGGTACTTCGAGTCTCCTCGGCTCCTTGTGGTGGCGGGGTCACGGCCTGCCTGGCAGTTCTGCCACGTCGAGGATCTGTGCAGCGCTCTGGAGTACGCCGTCCTGGAGAAGGTGGAGGGGGAGCTGGCCGTCGGGTGCGACGGGTGGCTGGAGCAGGAGGAGGTCGAGGAGCTCAGCGGGATTCGGCGGATGGAGTTGCCGTCCGCCGTCGCGCTGGGGGCTGCCGCGCGACTTCACCGGATTGGGCTCACTCCTTCGCCCGCCGGGGATCTGGCGTACACGATGTACCCCTGGGTGGTGAGTGGGAGCCGGATGCATGACGCCGGGTGGCGGCCGCAGTGGACCAACGAGGAGGTTCTCGCGGAGCTGCTGGAGGAGGTTGCCGGGCGGCACACCGTGGCTGGGCGGCGGCTGGGGCGCAAGGATGCGACTGCGGCGGGGGCCGCGGGGGCGACGGTTGCTCTTCTGGGTACGGCCGCGTTGGTTCGGCGGGCTCGGAAGGCTCGGCGGCGGATCTGAGTCCTGCGGGGCGGTCGTTTGCGGGGTGCGTCGTGGCTGGGGGCCGGTGTTCCGCCCCCGCCGCCCCTACCCGTCCCATCCCCGGAGGCTCCGCCCCCGGACCCCCGGCGGGGCTCCGCCCCTGCACCCCGGCGGTGGGGGTGTGTTTCTGGACTTCGCCGGGGCTGCGCCCCCGAACCCTTGGCGGGGCTGTGCCCCTGGACCCCCGGTGGGGTGCGCCCCTGGACCCCTGGCGGGGCTCTGCCCCTGCACTCCGGCGGGGCTCCGCCCCTGCACCACCCGGTGGGGGTGCGCTTCTGGACTTCGGCGGGGCTCTGCCTCTGGGCCCCTGGCGGGGCTGCGCCCCTGGACCTCCGACGGGGCTCCGCCCCCGCATCCCGGTGGAGCTGTGCCCCTGCACCGGTGCGCCTCTGGACTTCGGCGGGGCTCCGCCCCGGTATCTCGGTGGCCCCGGTGGGGCTGCGCCCCTGTATCTCGGTGCGTCCGTGTTCCCGATGGCCTCGGGGCTTCGCCCCGGACGCCGGTGGGGGAGTGAACGGGGTCGTCGGGGTGGGTGGGTACGGGCTTGTTCGATCTGTAGGAGGCTCCAAAAGGGCAGGTGTGTGTGCGGGGGGAACGGCGTATTTCGTGGGTGCCGTGGGGTGCGGCACGATGGGGCCATGGCACCTACCTTTGAGCATCCGGGTGAGTTGGGCGCGCAGGATCCTATTCGGCTGCTGGCGATTCGGGACGAGCCGCTCTCCTTGGACGAGGTCTTCCGGGCCGTCGGGGACGACGCCGCCGGGGGGACCGCGCTCTTCGTGGGGACCGTGCGCAATCACGACGGGGGCGCCGACGTCGACGGGCTGGGGTATTCGTGTCATCCCAGCGCGGAGGCCGAGATGCGGCGGATCGCCGAGAAGGTGGTCGCCGAGTATCCGGTGCGGGCGCTGGCCGCCGTGCACCGGGTCGGTGATCTGGCCGTCGGTGATCTCGCGGTGATCGTCGCGGTGTCGTGTCCGCACCGCGGTGAGGCCTTCGAGGCGTGTCGCAAGCTGATCGACGACCTCAAGCACGAGGTGCCCATCTGGAAGCACCAGAAGTTCTCCGACGGCACGGAGGAGTGGGTCGGAGCCTGTTGAGGGAGTCGGCCGGACGTGTGAGTCCGGCCTCACCGAGTTCTCACCCTTGCTCCGGTTGCGTAACCGACCCCCTGGTATGAGCGTTAACAAGGCGGATGGTTAATCTGCTGATCAGTCAGTTGCGGTCGCTCGTGGGGTTGGGAGGTCGGCATGGCGTCGCTCGCCTGGTTGTTGATTCCGCTTTTGGCTGCGATCGGTGCCGGACTGTGGGGCGGTTGGGCCAGCCGGAACCGCAAGACGGTGGGCGACGGCGTCGAGCTCGAGGGGTACGCGCGCTTCCGCGCGGCCATGGAGCGCTCCGAGGCCGTCATGGTGCGGCCCGGTGCCGGGGAGAAGCCGCACTCCGACGTGGTCTGAGGCCAGGGCCCCGCGGGGGCCGCCGGGCCCCGTACGGACGGCCCCGACAGTGCGCTGACAGCACCGTCCCGTACTGTCGTGGCATGCCACGCCGCACCGCGACGATGCTCGCCTCCACCCTGATCCTGATCGCGCTCCTGTGCGCGGGAGTGTTCATCAAAGTGCCGTACTCGGAGATGTCGCCGGGGCCGACGGTGAACACCCTGGGCGAGCACGACGGCGAGCCGGTGCTGCAGATCTCCGGACGCAAGACGTACCCGGCCACCGGGCACCTGAACATGACCACTGTCCGGGTCACCAGCGCCAACTACAACATGAACCTCGTAGAGGCCGTGTACGGGTGGCTCGCGCATGACAACAAGGTCGTGCCGCACGACACGCTCTACCCGGACGGCAAGACCGAGCAGCAGTCGACGCAGGAGAACGCCGAGGAGTTCAGCCAGTCCCAGGAGAGCGCCAAGGTGGCCGCTCTGAAGGAGCTGGGCATCCCGGTGAAGTCCTGGGTGATCGTGTCGACCGTCGTCAAGGGCTCCCCGGCCGAGGGTCGGCTGCACGCCGGTGACGTGATCAAGAACGTCGACGGTACGGCCGTCAAGGCACCCGAGGACGTCGCCAAGCTGGTCACCAAGCACAAGCCCGGCGAGAAGGTCGTCTTCACGGTGGTGCCCGCCAAGGAGCAGGCCGCCGCCGAGAAGGCGGGCAAGACGGCCACCGCGACCACGGACGTGACCATCACCACGGCGAAGTCCAGCGACAGCGGAGCGTCCCGCGCCATCGTCGGCATCTCGGCCGGGACCGATCACACGTTCCCGTTCAGCATCGACATCAAGCTCGCCGACGTCGGCGGTCCGAGCGCCGGGCTGATGTTCGCGCTGGGCATCGTGGACAAGCTGACCCCGGGCGACCTCACCGGCGGCAAGTTCGTGGCCGGCACCGGCACGATCGACGACAGCGGAACCGTCGGTCCGATCGGCGGCATCGAGCTGAAGACGATCGGAGCGCGCGAGAAGGGCGCCCAGTACTTCCTGACGCCCAAGGACAACTGCGCGGCCGCCGCCAAGGACACCCCCAAGGGGCTCACCCTCGTCAAGGTCAACACCATCGACGACGCGATGAACGCCCTGAAGGACATCAGCTCCGGCAAGACCGCAGACCTGCCGAAGTGCACCACCAAGGGCTGAGGGACCGACCGGCGACGGTACGCATGGGCCGTACGGCGTGATGGGGCGCCCCCGGAAGTCCGGGGGCGCCCCATCACGTACACCAGGACGTCAGTCCGCGAACGTCGCCGACAGCGCCTCGGCCAGGCCCGGCACCAGGCTCGCGCCCGTGAGGACCTCGGTCGGCGTGTCCTTCTCGCGCAGACGCAGTGCGGAGTCGCGGGTGCCGTCGCGCAGGACGCCGACGGTCATACGGACCTCCTGGCGGTCCGGGTGCTCGGCGACCCACTTCGCGAGCTTCTTGTCGCTCAGGCCCTCCGGGACGGAGGCCTCCGCGGACGGCGGAAGCATCAGCCGCTCCACGGTGAGCGCGCAGCCGACCACGGCGTCGGGCCAGGCGATGGTGCCGAGGAACTCGTCCAGCGGCTTGTCGGCAGGGATCTCGTCCTGCTCGATGGGGGTGAGACCGGTGGTCTCGGGCTCGTCCTGCAGGCCGAGCTGGGCCGCGAGGCCGGGCTCCTGGGCCCGCAGTCGCGCGGTGTCTACGAGGGCGAAGAGGCGAGCGGGCTGGTCCCAGCCGAGGCCGGAGGCGTACTCGTCGATCTCGAGTACGGCCCGGGTGAGCGGGCTCGCTGCCATGGGAGTGTTGGACATGGTCACAATCCTGCCTCGTTAGTACCCGGATCCGGGAACCGAGTAAAGCGTGAGTAAGTTGCATAGATGAGGCTCCACGATCACGGAGCCTGACGGATGGTCCGCTTCACGGGGACCTGACGGATCAACAGCGAACTTCGAGGTGCGCACCTTGGCTTTCCAGATGCCGGACCGCGGCGGAGGCCCGACGGGGCCACGGATCAGAGTGGGCCGACCGTCCCGGCGTGTCCGGACCCTGCTCATGACACTGGGCGTGCTGGCCGTGCTGGCCATGGCGTTCGTCATGTTCGCGGGGTTCTGGACGGACTGGCTCTGGTACCGGTCGGTTCACTACTCGTCCGTCTTCACGACCACCCTGTGGACCAAGATCGGGCTCTTCTTCGTCTTCGGCCTGATCATGGCGGCCTCGGTCGGCGTGAACATCTGGCTGGCCCACCGGCTGCGACCGCCGCTGAGCGCGATGTCGATGGAGCAGCAGAGCCTCGACCGGTACCGGATGGGGATCGCGCCCTACAAGAGGTGGCTGCTGGTCGGCATCACCTCACTGGTGGGGCTGATCGCCGGCGCCTCGGCGTCGGGCCAGTGGCGTACCTGGCTGATGTGGGTGAACGGGGTTCCCTTCGACCAGAAGGACCCCCAGTTCCACCTCGACGTCTCCTTCTATGCCTTCGACCTGCCCTGGTACCGGTTCCTGCTCGGCTTCGGCTTCGCCGCCGCCGTGCTCTCGCTGATCGCCGCCGCGCTCACGCACTACCTCTACGGAGGGCTCAGGATCACCTCCCCGGGCGCGCGTGCCACGGCCGCGGCGACCGGGCACCTGTCGGTGCTGCTGGGCATCTTCGTCGCCCTGAAGGCGGTCGCCTACTGGCTCGACCGCTACGGACTCGCCGTGAAGTCCAGCGACTTCAAGGCGACCGGCAACTGGACGGGTCTCAGGTACGTCGACGCCAACGCGTATCTGCCCGCCAAGACGATCCTGTTCTGCATCGCCGTCATCTGCGCGCTGCTGTTCTTCGCCACCCTGTGGCGGCGCACCTGGCAGCTGCCCGTCATCGGCTTCGGCCTGATGGTCCTCTCGGCGATCCTCATCGGCGGTCTCTACCCGGCGATCGTGCAGAAGTTCCAGGTCCAGCCGAACGAGCAGGCCAAGGAAGCGCCGTACGTCGAGAAGAACCTGAAGGCGACCCGCGAGGCCTACGGCATCGACGGCACCCAGGTCTCGGAGTACGCGGGCAAGAGCGACACCAAGGACAAGACCAAGCAGCGCGACGACGCCAACACCACGGCGAGTATCCGTCTGCTGGACCCGAACATCGTCTCGCCGACGTTCCAGCAGTTGCAGCAGATGAAGAACTACTACGCGTTCCCGACCAACCTGGACGTCGACCGGTACAGCAAGGACGGCAAGGACCAGGACACGGTCATCGGACTGCGCGAGCTGAACCTGAACGGCATTCCGAAGAACAACTGGATCAACGACCACTTCCGCTACACGCACGGATACGGCGTGGTGGCCGCCAAGGGCACCACGGCGACCTCCGGCGGCCGGCCCGTCTTCACCGAGTCCGACCTGCCGTCCAAGGGCGACCTGGGGACGTACGAGCAGCGGGTCTACTACGGCGAGAAGACCACGCAGTACTCGATCGTCGGCGGTCCCCAGAAGGAGATCGACTACTCCGACGACAGCGGTGAGAAGACCACCAGCTACCAGGGCAAGAGCGGGGTCAGCCTCTCCAGCCCGATCAACCGTGCCGCGTACGCGGTGGCGTTCGGCGAGCCGCAGATCCTCTACTCGGGCGCGATCGGCGAGGGTTCCCGGATCCTCTACAACCGCACCCCCAAGGACCGCGTCGAGGCGGTGGCCCCCTGGCTGACCATCGACGGCGACGCCTACCCGGCCGTGGTCGACGGCAAGATCCAGTGGATCGTCGACGCCTACACCACGACCAACGGCTACCCGTACGCCTCCCGCACCACCCTCGGTGACACGACGGCGGACTCGCTCACCGCGACCAACAACCAGCGCGCGGTGGTGGCCCAGCAGAACCAGGTCAACTACATCCGCAACTCGGTGAAGGCGACCGTCGACGCGTACACCGGCGAGGTCAAGCTCTACCAGTGGGACACCAAGGACCCGGTCCTCAAGACCTGGATGAAGGCGTTCCCGAACACGGTGGAGCCGAAGACGGCCATCTCCCAGTCGCTCATGGACCATCTGCGGTACCCGCAGGACCTGTTCAAGGTCCAGCGCGAGCTGCTCACCCGCTACCACGTGAAGGACGCGCAGACGTTCCTCAGCGGCAGCGAGGTGTGGCAGGTCCCGGACGACCCGACCAACAAGTCGGGCAACGCGGTGCCGCCGTACTACCTGAGCATGCGGATGCCCGACCAGCAGGCGCAGACGTTCTCACTGACGACGACGTTCACGCCGAACGGCCGGGACAACCTGAGCGCCTTCATGTCGGTCGACTCCGAGGCGGGCACCAGTGACTACGGCAAGATCAGAATCCTGAAACTGCCGACCAGCGAACCCGTCGACGGGCCCAAACAGGTCCAGAGCCAGTTCAACTCCCAACAGGACATCGCCGAGTCGATCAGACTTCTCAAGGGCGGGGACTCGGAAGTCGAGTACGGCAATCTGCTGACGGTGCCGCTCGACGGAGGACTGCTCTACGTGGAGCCCGTCTACGTACGCGGTGGCGACCTCAAGTACCCCTTGTTGCGCAAGGTGTTGGTGACCTACGGAGGCAACACCGCCTTCGAGGACACGCTCGACCAGGCGCTCAACAAGATCTTCGGGACGGACAGTACGACCAGTCCACCGGCCGACACGGGGACCACCCCACCGCCGACGTCGAGCAACCCGACGGTCCAACAGGCGCTCACCGACGCCCAGAAGGCCTTCAACGAGGGCCAGGACGCCCTCAAGAAGGGCGACTGGACGGCGTACGGGCAGGCGCAGAAGGATCTTCAGGACGCGCTGAAGCGGGCCGAGGACGCTCAGGCCAAGGCCGACAAGAGCGCCACCGGCGGCAGCGGCGGCAGCAAGAGCAACGACAAGGGCAGCAGCCCGAGCAGTAGTCCGAGCCCGAGTGGCAGCAGCAGTCCGAGCCCCAGCGGCAGCAGTAGTCCCAGCGGCGGTACGACCTAGGGCGGCGGTACGGGCCGGGGCGCCGGCCGGTCCCTCGGGCCGGTCGGCGGCTGGTCCGGTTCCTGGGGCAGCCGCTGGTCGGAGGCCCCTTTCGCCGCTGGTCAGAGGCCCCCTCCGCGCCGTGGTACGGTTGCAACACAACGGCGCGGGGTGGAGCAGCTCGGTAGCTCGCTGGGCTCATAACCCAGAGGTCGCAGGTTCAAATCCTGTCCCCGCTACTGAAAAGCGAAGGCCCGGATCCTCACAGGATCCGGGCCTTCGCTGTGTGCGCACACGTGTACTGCACCCGTATGACGACCTGAGCAGGACGCGTGCGCGGGGTGCGTGCGACGACCATGGGCGACGCGCCGAAGACTGCGCCATCCGTGGGGAGTTGGGAGAACTGTGTTTGACTTGTCTCTCTGTGGGCATGTCGACAAAACGCTGAAGTGACCTCACTGACTGCGGTATACCAGGTGTACCCAGGTTGCAGGTGGTGCGACGATGGACGTTATGGGGGACAAGGCAACTCTGTTGGATACAGGGCGTTTTGTGCAGCCTTCAGACCGGGACGAAACCGGCGAGGCTGCCGAGGAAGCACGTCAGCGGCTCGCCGCCGAGGCCGGCGACGTCGAGGCGATGAGTGTCCTCGGGGCGATGCTGCTGCGCCGTGGCGATCTCGACGGAGCCGAGCCTCAGTTGCGCGCGGCCACCGCCGCCGGTGACCGCGCCGCCGCCAACAACCTTGGTGTCCTCCTGCACCAGCGCGGGTACACCGACGAGGCCGCCGGGTGGTGGCGGATCGCCGCCGTCGCCGGGTC
>LRTP01000965.1 GCA_001550305.1 Streptomyces diastatochromogenes | reverse complement strand
CGGCCCCCGGCGGGGCTGCGCCCCTGCGACCCCGGCGGGGCTGTGCCCCTGCGACCCCGGCGGGGCTGTGCCCCTGCAACCCCGGCAGGGGCCTCGCCCCGTGCCCCGTGGGTGCTTCTCTTCTCGGCGTATCTCGCGGGGCCGGAGGCTCTGTATCTCGCGGAGCCTGGAGGCTCTCCTCGCCCCGTGTTCAAGGTGGCGTCTATGGGATTTGCACTGGTCCACCTGGTTGACGTAATGTTCAGTTCATCGACGCGGGGTGGAGCAGCTCGGTAGCTCGCTGGGCTCATAACCCAGAGGTCGCAGGTTCAAATCCTGTCCCCGCTACTTGAAGACGAAGGACCCGGATCATTGAGATCCGGGTCCTTCGGCGTTTTCGGGGTGCGGCGGGCACGGCGAAGCCCCGGCGTCCGTGGAGGCCGGGGCTTCGGGGGAGTCAGGCTGAGGCGCAGGTGGGGCACAGGCCCCGGTATGTCACCTCTACGTCCGAGACCGTGAAGCCGAAACGCTCCGAGTCGGGGAGGTCGGCGAGCGGATTGCCGCTCGGGTGGACGTCGCGGATCGAGCCGCACTGGGCGCAGACCAGGTGGTGGTGCGGACGGTGCGCGTTCGGGTCGTAGCGCTTGGCGCGCTTGTCCGTCGCGACTTCCAGCACCTCGCCGAGCGAGACCAGCTCACCCAACGTGTTGTAAACGGTCGCCCGGGAGATCTCGGGCAGCTTGGCGACGGCCCGGGCATGCACCTCGTCGGCCGTCAGATGGACGTGATCGCCGTCGAGGACCTCGGCCACGACACGCCGCTGCGCGGTCATTCGCCATCCGCGTCCGCGCAGTCGTTCCAACAGGTCACTCATACACGTCAGCTTAACAGCAAGGTGACCAGATCCCGAATGGGTGTGGTTTTGGATGAGTGCTTGATTTAGATTATGTCTAATGTAGGATCGGTTCGGCATTGGATGTTGGGTGGGACCGGGCAGGACCGGTCCGGAATGACGCAGGAGGCGCACGTGACGCAGGGACCGCTTACGACGGAGGCCGGCGCGCCGGTGGCCGACAACCAGAACAGCGAGACCGCGGGCGTCGGAGGCCCGGTGCTCGTTCAGGACCAGCTGCTTCTCGAGAAGCTCGCCCACTTCAACCGTGAGCGCATCCCGGAGCGTGTCGTGCACGCCCGTGGCGCCGCCGCCTACGGCACCTTCACGGTCACGGCGGATGTCACCCCGTACACCCGCGCCACGTTCCTCTCCGAGGTCGGCAAGCAGACCGAGACCTTTCTGCGGTTCTCGACGGTGGCCGGCAACCTCGGCTCTGCGGACGCGGTCCGTGACCCCCGCGGCTTCGCGCTGAAGTTCTACACCGAGGAGGGCAACTACGACCTCGTCGGCAACAACACCCCGGTGTTCTTTATCAAGGACGCCATCAAGTTCCCCGACTTCATCCACACGCAGAAGCGCGACCCGTACACCGGCTCGCAGAAGGCCGACAACGTGTGGGATTTCTGGGGCCTCAGCCCCGAGAGCACGCACCAGGTCACCTGGCTCTTCGGCGACCGGGGGATTCCCGCCTCCTACCGGCATCTCAACGGGTACGGCTCGCACACGTACCAGTGGAACAACGAGGCCGGCGAGGTCTTCTGGGTCAAGTACCACTTCAAGACCGACCAGGGCATCAAGAACCTCACCCAGGCGGAGGCCGACAGGCTCGCCGGTGAGGACCCCGACTCCCACCAGCGCGACCTGCGCGAGGCCATCGAGCGCGGTGAGTTCCCGTCCTGGACCGTGCAGGTGCAGATCATGCCGGCGGCCGACGCGGCGACCTACCGGTTCAACCCGTTCGACCTCACCAAGGTGTGGCCGCACGAGGACTACCCGCCGATCGAGATCGGCAGGCTGGAGCTCAACCGCAACCCGGAGAACATCTTCGCCGAGGTCGAGCAGTCGATCTTCTCGCCGGCACACTTCGTGCCGGGTATCGGGCCTTCCCCCGACAAGATGCTTCAGGGGCGGCTCTTCGCCTACGGCGACGCGCACCGCTACCGCGTCGGCATCAACGCCGACCACCTGCCGGTGAACCGCCCGCACGCCGCCGAGGCGCGTACGAACTCCCGTGACGGCTCCCTGTACGACGGTCGCCACAAGGGCGCGAAGAACTACGAGCCGAACAGCTTCGGCGGTCCGTTCCAGACGGACCGCCCGCTGTGGCAGCCGATCGCGGTGACCGGCCACACCGGTGAGACCGAGGCGCCGTCCCACTCCGAGGACGACGACTTCGTGCAGGCGGGCAGTCTGTACCGCCTGATGTCGGAGGACGAGCAGGGGCGTCTGATCGCGAATCTGGCGGGTTTCATCGCCAAGGTCTCCCGTGACGACATCGCCGAGCGCGCGATCAACAACTTCCGTCAGGCTGACGAAGACTTCGGCAAGCGGCTGGAGGCCGCGGTCCAGGCCCTGCGCGGCTGACAACCAGCACTGGATCGCTTGTCGTGGGCGGTGGGCCGGATCCCTCTGAGTGATGAGGGGTCCGGCCCGTCGGCATGAGCGGGCCCGGCAGTGGTGCCCGGGAGGGGTGCCGGGGCGTCTACGCGGGTACCCGCTGCCGCGTCGGGGCCCAGCAGCGGATGATGTCGCGGACCGAGACGATGCCGACCGGGCCGTTGTCGTCGAGCACGATCAGGTGTCGGAAACCGCCGTGTGCCATCGCCGCCGCGGCTTCCTCCAGGGTCCAGACGGGGGCGGCGAAGACGACGTCGGTCGTGGTGTGGGTGCCCGCGGTCTCGGTGTCCGGGTTCTGACCGAGGGCGATCGAGTTGAGGATGTCGCGTTCGGTGAGGATGCCGAGGCCGGAGGAGTCCTCGTCGTGGACGACGGCCGCGCCTACGCGGCGGGAGGACATCAGGCAGGCCGCCTGGCGGAGTGTGTGTGCCGGGCCGATGGTGAGGACCACCGTGCTCATGGCGTCGCGGACGAGCATGGGCTGGAGCCACCTCCTTGGTGAAGCGCCAAGAGAAGCGATTCACAAGATCACAAGTGGGGGGACTCTCAGAGTCGCAGTTAAAGGGAGGGTCAACAAGGGGGCGTGCGGTGAGTTTCGGGGGCGCCCATGGGTCACAAGGGCGCGCCAACGGCTCTTCAGCACCGCTGGTCCCGGCAGCCGTCGGCTCAGTACCGCTGGTTCAGATAACCCAGCAGCTCGTCGTGGAGGATGCCGTTCGACGCGGCCGCGTTGCCGCTGTGCGGGCCCGGGCGGCCGTCGAGGCCCGTGAAGGATCCGCCCGCCTCGGTCACCACGATCGCGTTCGCCGCCATGTCCCACAGCGACAGCTCGGGCTCCGCGCAGATGTCCACCGAGCCCTCCGCCACCATCATGTAGGGCCAGAAGTCGCCGTACCCGCGCGTGCGCCAGACCGCCTTCGTCAGGTCCAGGAAGCCGTCGAGGCGGCCCTGGTCCTCCCAGCCGGACAGCGAGGAGTACGCGAAGGACGCGTCGGCCATCCGCGAGACCTGGGAGACCTTCAGGCGCGTGGCCGAGGACAGGCTGCGGCCGGTGAACGCGCCGTGCCCCTTCGCCGCCCACCAGCGGCGGCCCAGCGCGGGTGCGGAGACCACTCCGACCACCGGCTGGTAGCCGCCCTCGGCGGCTTCCATCAGGGAGATCAGCGTGGCCCAGACGGGCACCCCGCGGACGTAGTTCTTGGTGCCGTCGATCGGGTCGATCACCCAGCGGCGCGGACCGGTGCCCTCGATGCCGTACTCCTCGCCGAGGATCGCGTCGCGCGGCCGTGCCCGCTGGAGGTGGCCGCGGATCAGCTCCTCGGCGGCCTTGTCCGCCTCGCTGACCGGTGTCATGTCCGGCTTGGTCTCGACCTTGAGGTCGAGCGCCTTGAACCGGTCCATCGTCGCCGCGTCGGCGGCGTCCGCCAGGACATGGGCCAGGCGCAGGTCATCGCGATAGTCGGGCATGACTGCACCGTATATGGCCCACTCGGGCCACAGCCATACGGCCTGGGGGATCATCGGGCACGGTCATGGGGCTCGGGGCGCCGCCGGGGCGCGGGCCGCACGGCCTGATTGATCACCGCGGCGTGCGGGGGTCGACGTACGCCCCTCGACGCCGCCGCGAACCCTTGACAGTGCCCTTGCGCGCGTCAAATCTGAGCTGCAGTGCCGCCCGCTCGCCCCCAGGGAGGCGAAAGATGCCTGCAGCGCGGGAATCCCTTCTGGATGCCGCCTATACGGCGCTCGCACACCGCCCGTGGTCCACGGTGCGGATGGTCGACGTCGCCGCCGTGGCCGGTGTGTCCCGCCAGACGCTCTACAACGAGTTCGGAAGCAAGGAGGGGCTCGCACGCGCCCTCGTGCGGAGGGAGGCCGACGGCTTTCTCGCCGGTGTCGAGCGCGCGCTGGCCACCCACGCGGACGCGCGCGAGCGGCTGGTCGCGACCGCCGAGTGGACCACGTCGGCGGCCCGGGGCAACGCGCTCGTACGGGCCATGCTGACCGGGTGCTGGAGTGAGCGACTGCCGTCGCCGACGCTCTCGGCGGTGCCGTCGTCGTCCGCGGTGCCCGCGCAGCGCAGGGCGGACGGGCCGTTGCCCTCGCCGGCGGACTTCGTGGCGCTCGTACGGGATCGGGCCGTCGCGGCGTTGTCCGGGCCCGGGGCGATGCGGGGGGACCTGGGGGAGTTGGCGGGGGCGTGCGAGTTGGTGGTGCGGTTGTCGTTGTCGTGCGTGGCGGCTCCGCCGGGGGAGGGGGGAGTGACGGAGCTGGTGCGAGGTGCGCTGCCGCGGCAGTGGACCTGACTCGCCCCTGTGGCTTGTCGCGCAGTTCCCCGCGCCCCTTGGGGGCGTTTTCAGTGGGCGGAGCCCGAGAGCTGGAGGCCGATGACGCCGATGATGACGAAGCTGATGGAGACGATCTTGAGCGTCGACACCAGGTCGCCGAGGAAGATCATGCCGTAGATGGCGGTGCCCGCCGCGCCGATGCCGGTCCACACCGCGTACGCCGGGCCGACGTCGAGCTTCTTCAGCGAGAGGGTCAGCAGGCCGAAACTGCCCAGCGCGAAGACGCAGAAGGCGACCGTCGGCCAGAGTCTGCTGAAGCCGTGCGAGAGCTTCAGACAGACGGCGAAGCCGGTTTCGAGCAGTCCCGCCACAACGACCAGCAGCCACGCCATGTCTCGTCCTCCCGTGTAAGCACGTCGACTGCTTCGCCTGGCCTGGGTCCGGCTTGGTGCGATTATGCATTTGCCGACCGGCTAAGCACTTACCGACGGGCCGCCCACGCAAACAACGCGGAGGTCACAAGGGGGCTCAGGGGACTCAGTCACCCTCCGTGCGCTCCCGCGTCGCCAGCAGCCGGCGCAGGGAGTAGAGCCGCTGCGGGTCCGCGTGGCCGTCCGCCACCCACTGGTCCAGCGCGCAGTCCGGCTCGTCGTGGCTGCACGCGCGCGGACAGCCCTCGGTACCGGGTTCGAGGTCGGGGAAGGCGTGGATGACCCGGGACGGGTCGACGTGGTGCAGGCCGAAGGAGCGGACGCCGGGGGTGTCGATGACCCAGCCCTCACTGCCCGGCAGCGGGATCGCGCGCGCCGAGGTCGTGGTGTGCCGGCCGCGGCCCGTGACGGCGTTCACGTGGCCCGTGCTGCGCCGGCGCTCCAGCGAGACCAGCGCGTTGACCAGAGTCGTCTTGCCGACGCCGGAGTGCCCGACGAACGCCGTGATCTTGCCGTCCAGCTGCTTGCGCACCCGGTCCACCGCCGCGCCGCTCTCCAGCTCCGCACGGCTCGTCACGACATAGGGCACGCCCAAGGCCCCGTACAGCTCGAGGAGTTCGTCGGGCGGGGCGAGGTCCGACTTGGTCAGCACCAGCAGGGGCTCCAGGCCGGCGTCGTACGCCGCGACCAGGCAGCGGTCGATCAGGCGGGGGCGCGGCTCGGGGTCGGCGAGGGCGGTGACGATCGCGAGCTGGTCGGCGTTGGCGACGACCACGCGCTCGTAGGGATCGTCGTCGTCGGCCGTGCGGCGCAGCACCGAGCTGCGCGGCTCGATGCGGACGATGCGGGCGAGGGTGTCCTTCTCGCCGGACAGGTCCCCGACGATCGCGACGCGGTCCCCGACGACGGCGGCCTTGCGGCCCAGCTCGCGGGCCTTCATCGCCATCACGAGGCGGTCCTCGACGAGGCAGGTCAGACGGCCTCGGTCGACGGTGACGACCATGCCCTCGACCGCCTCCTCGTGCTTGGGGCGGATGTTCGTACGCGGACGGTTGCCCTTGCGGTTGGGGCGCTGGCGGATGTCGTCCTCGTCGGTGTGCTTGCCGTAGCGGCGCATGATCCCGGTCCGCCCGTCAGTTCCCGAGCATTCCGGTCCACAGATCGGGGAAGTCCGGCAGGGTCTTCGCCGTCGTCGCCACGTTCTCGATCTGTACGCCCTCCACCGCCAGCCCGATGATCGCGCCGGCGGTCGCCATGCGGTGGTCGTCGTAGGTGTGGAAGATGCCGCCGTGCAGTCGGCGCGGGCGGATGTGCAGGCCGTCGGCGGTCTCGGTGACGTCACCGCCGAGTTCGTTGATCTCCTTGGTGAGCGCGGCCAGCCGGTCCGTCTCGTGCAGGCGCAGATGGGCCACGCCCCGCAGGGTGGACGGGGAGTCGGCGAGGGCCGCGACCGCCGCGATGCCCGGGGTCAGCTCGCCGACCTCGCTCAGGTCCACGTCGATGCCGTGGATCGCACCCGAACCGGTGAACTCCAGACCGCTGTCGTTCAGTTCGCAGGAACCGCCCATCTCGGTGAAGATCTCCCGCAGCCGGTCACCGGGCTGGGTGGTGTGCGCGGGCCAGTCGGGGACGACGACCGTGCCGCCGGTCACCAGGGCCGCCGCCAGGAACGGCTGGGCGTTCGACAGGTCCGGCTCGATGATCAGGTCGCGGCCGAGCAGCGCGCCGGGCGTGACCCGCCAGACGTTGGGCTCGCCGCCCGACTCCGGGGTGTCCACCTGCGCGCCGACCGCGCGCAGCATGTCGACCGTCATCCGGATGTGCGGCATCGAGGGCAGCGTCGAGCCGATGTGGCGGACCTCCACCCCCTGGTTGAAGCGGGGGCCGGACAGGAGGAGGGCGCTCACGAACTGGGACGACGAGGACGCGTCGATCTCCACCGGGCCGCCGTCCAGGGCGCCGCCGCCGTGCACGGTCAGCGGCAGCGCGCCGCGGCCGTCGTCGTCGATGCGGGCGCCGAGCAGACGCAGCGCGTCGATCACACCGTTCAGCGGGCGCTCGTACGACCGGGGGTCGCCGTCGAAGCGGATGGGGCCGTCCGCGAGGGCGGCGACCGGGGGCAGGAAGCGCATCACGGTGCCGGCGTTGCCGACGTCGACCGTGGCCGGACCCTGGAGACCCGAGGGGATGACCCGCCAGGCCTCGCCGGAGGCGTCCGGGCCGGCGGCGACCGTGGAGCTGGACGCCACCGTCTCCTCGATGCCGACGCCCATCGCGCGCAGCGCGCCCGCCATCAGCAGCGTGTCCCGGGAGCGCAGCGGGCGGCGCAGCCAGCCCGGCTCCGAGGCGAGCGCGGCGAGGACGAGGGCACGGTTGGTGACCGACTTGGACCCCGGCACGTGGACCGTCGCGTCGACGGCTCCGCTCGCGTGCGGGGCGGGCCAGAGGGCGGTGTGGGCGGGGTTCGCGGTCATGCGCCCACTTTAGTGGGTGGGGGTGGGGGTAGATCTTGATCAAAAGTGACGGAATGTGAGCGAAAGTTTCAGGGGTGCCTCAACGCCCCCGCGCTCGCCGCCCCCGCACTCAACGCCCCAGCAGCCAGCGGCCGCCGCCCAGCAGAGAGCACAGGGACACCGCGTGGAACAGGAACAGCCACAGCCCCGCCGGGACGTGGGTGAGGCGGGAGAGCTGGTCGGCGTCGGAGTCGCCGGCGCCGCCCCGGCTGCGCTTGGCCTGGAGCTCGAAGGCCGGACGGACGCCGCCGAGCAGCAGGAACCACACCACGGCGTAGGCGAACGCCGCCTGCACCTGGGGTCCGGCGAGCCAGGACACCACCAGGAACGTGCCGCCGGTGAGGACCACCGTGAGCGCCCCGTAGGCGTTGCGGATCATCACCAGCATCGCGACGAGCAGGGCCGTGGCCAGCCACAGCAGCAGGGTGATGCGGCCCAGGCCCAGCAGCGCGGCGCCGCCGAGGCCGAGCAGCGGGGGAGCGGTGTAGCCGGCCGACGCGGTGAGGATCATGCCGAGGCCGGTGGGCTTGCCGCGACTGACGGTGAGGCCGCTGGTGTCGGAGTGCAGCCGGATACCACTGAGGCTCCGCCCGGTCAGCAGCGCCACCAGCCCGTGGCCGCCCTCGTGCGCGATGGTGATGGCGTTGCGGGAGACACGCCAGACGCCGTGCGGGACGATCACCGCGAGAGCGGCGGCCATGGTGGCTATCACCACCCACAGGTCGGGGTCCGGCTGGGTGCCGGAGACCTGGTCCCAAAGCGAGGCCAGCGAGGTGGCTGCGGTGCTGTCCATTGTCTGCGGTGGCTCCCTCTGGTGTCGCGGAATCTGGCAGTGTGGCACGTATGTGCGGACGGTATGCAGCGAGTCGTAGGCCCGAGGATCTCGCAGGAATCTTTGAGGTCGAGAAGTGGGAGCCCGAGGAGACCTTGGACCCCGACTACAACGTGGCTCCGACCAAGGACGTCTATGCCGTCCTCGACCGCCCCCTTAAGGACGCCCAGAGCCCGAAGCCGGTTCGCCAGCTGCGCAGACTCAAGTGGGGGCTCGTCCCGTCCTGGGCCAAGACGCCCGAGGGCGGCGCCCGGATGATCAACGCCCGCGCGGAGACCGTGCACGAGAAGCCCTCGTACCGCCGTGCCTTCGCCGCCCGGCGTTGCATCGTCCCCGCCGACGGCTACTACGAGTGGGTCACCGGGTCCGGCGAGCGCGATCTCGAGGTCGAGGGCAAGAAGAAGCGGCCGCGCAAGCAGCCGTACTTCGTGCTGCCCGCGGACGGCTCGGTCTTCGCGATGGCGGGGCTGTACGAGTTCTGGCGCGACCGGACGCTCCCCGACGACCACCCCCGGGCCTGGTGGGTGACGTGCTCGGTGATCACGACCGAGGCGGAGACCTCGCCGCTCGCGGTCGCGCCCGCCGAGGGGCCGTACGCCCTCGCCGACATCCACCCGCGGATGCCCCTGATGCTCACCCCGGACCGTTGGGACGCCTGGCTCGACCCGGCCCGTACGGATGTCGACGGCCTGCGCGAGCTGCTCGCGCCGCCGCCCGCCGGGCTGATGCGCGCCTATCCCGTCTCCACGGCCGTCAGCAACGTCCGCAACAACGGGCCGGAGCTGCTGAAGGAGCTGGAAGGCCCCGAAGAGGGCACACTCTTCTGACGTGACGGAGGTCATGGAAGCCTTCTGTGACAGAGACCATGGAAGCCTTCCCTGACACAGACGATGGAAGCCTTCCCTGACAGAGACCATGGAAGTCCGACGTGACGGAGATCATGGACGCGATCGAGACGGTCGAGACGGACGCCGGTCCGGCCCGCGTCACGTGGCACCGGGCCAAGAAGCCACGCCTCGTGCTCGCTGTGAGTCACGGCGCGGGCGGCGGTATCGAGGCGCGCGATCTCCAGGCGCTGGCCGCGGTGCTGCCCGGGCACGGCGTGAGCGTCGCGCTCGTCGAGCAGCCCTGGCGGGTGGCCGGAAAGAAGGTGGCGCCCGCGCCCAAGACCCTGGACGTGGGATGGCGGGGCCTGTGGCCCACGGTCGCGAAGCCCGGACTGCCGGTGGTCGCGGGCGGGCGCAGCGCCGGAGCCCGCGTCGCCTGCCGTACGGCGACGGAACTCGGCGCCACCGCCGTCCTCGCCCTCAGTTTCCCGCTGCATCCGCCCGGCAGGCCCGAGAAGTCCCGCGCCGACGAACTCCTCGGCGCCGGGGTGCCCACCCTCGTCGTCCAGGGCGGCAACGACCCGTTCGGCAAGCCCGCGGAGTTCCCGAACGGCTCGCACGAGCTGATCGAGGTGCCGTACGGCGATCATGGCTTCGCCGTCCCGAAACGGGCACCGATCGACCAGGATGCGGCCCTGGGGATCATCACCGAGGGCGTCGTGAGGTGGATCGCGTCACTCGGGTGACGCACGGGAATGTCGGGCGGTGGACCACTGTTGTGTCGAGCAGACAGCACGGAGCGTGCTGAACCGTTCGAACGAGAGGAAGTCCGCCGCATGGGTTCGACCATCTGCCCGAACCGCAGCAGTAGCCCTGAGCTGGACTGGACGGTGCTGCACGCGGCGAAGACCGCCCCCGTTCGAGCGGCGGCGGGTGTGGATGTTCGTCTATCCTCCGATTCGAGTGGGACCGGTTTCGGTCCTGCCACGTCGCTGGAGGAGGTGGGTCCGGTCACTGGGACCGACGCAGGGACCGATCACGGCCAGGCGGAGCAGCCCGAGGGCCAGGGCACGAGCACGGAGTCGTCCGCCGAGCGCACCGCGCGCTTCGAGCGGGACGCGCTCGAATTCCTCGACCAGATGTACTCGGCCGCCCTGCGCATGACGCGCAACCCGGCCGACGCCGAGGACCTGGTGCAGGAGACGTACGCGAAGGCGTACGCGTCCTTCCACCAGTTCCGCGAGGGCACCAACCTCAAGGCTTGGCTGTATCGCATTCTCACCAACACCTTCATCAACTCGTACCGCAAGA
The DNA here is from genome assembly GCA_001550305.1 of Streptomyces diastatochromogenes. Taxonomy (GTDB): domain Bacteria; phylum Actinomycetota; class Actinomycetes; order Streptomycetales; family Streptomycetaceae; genus Streptomyces; species Streptomyces mirabilis_D. The sequence continues at coordinate 1,112 of LRTP01000965.1, read as the reverse complement.
AGCAGCGCGAACCCCAGCGCAGTGCGGCCGAGGAGATCGAGGACTGGCAGCTCGCGCGTGCCGAGTCGCACATGTCGACCGGTCTGCGCTCCGCGGAGTCGCAGGCGCTCGACCACCTGCCCGACTCGGATGTCAAGGCTGCGCTGCAGGCGATCCCCGAGGAATTCCGCATCGCGGTCTATCTCGCTGATGTAGAAGGCTTTGCGTACAAGGAGATCGCGGACATCATGGGGACACCCATCGGTACGGTGATGTCCCGGCTGCACCGGGGCCGTCGCCAACTGCGCGGCATGCTCGAGGACTACGCCCGTGACCGCGGGCTGGTCCCGGCCGGCGCCGGAGAGTCGAACGAAGCGAAAGGCTCGGGCTCATGAGCTGCGGAGAGCCGCACGAGACGGATTGCAGTGAGGTACTCGACCACCTGTACGAGTTCCTCGACCATGAGATGCCGGACTCGGACTGCACCAAGTTCGAGGTGCACTTCGAGGAGTGCTCCCCGTGTCTCGAGAAGTACGGACTCGAGCAGGCCGTGAAGAAGCTGGTCAAGCGGTGCTGCGGCCAGGACGACGTGCCGACCGATCTGCGCGCCAAGGTCATGGGTCGCATCGACCTGATCCGGTCCGGTCAGACCGTGCCCGAGCACGACGTCACCGCGACGCCCCAGGAGTCCTGAACTCCCCGGGGAGATCGTCCGGTTATCACCCGAACGTGCTAATCCGCGGGCTCCGAGCCCGCGGATTCGGCCATTGCCGCCCCCGTACCGTTCCCACCGCCCTAGGCTCCGGATCCTGACCGGGGCAGGGGACGTCCGGGGGAGGGAACGAGGCGATGGGGTCGATTCCGACGTGGGCCCGTGTCTACGTCGTCTGTGTCGTCCTGGCCGCCGTGGCCTGCCTGGCTCCGCTGCCCGCCGTTCACGCACCCTGGTGGATCGTCGCCGTCCTCGCCGCGCTGTACGCCGGCTGCGAGCGGATCCCCTTCCCGCACAGCCCCAAGGGTGCCGCCGCCCGCGTAGCCGAGCGGGGCGCCCCCAGAGGGCTGGGCACCTTCCTGCCCGTGCTGCTCGCCGGGGCCTTTCTGCTGCCGCCGTCGGCCGCCGCGCTCGTGGCGCT
>LRTP01000964.1 GCA_001550305.1 Streptomyces diastatochromogenes | reverse complement strand
CCGGCTGCGCGTTCGCGGCCGGGGCCGCCATGAGTCCGGCGACCGTGAGGGCGAGGGCGGGCGCGGCGGCGGTCAGAAGTCTTCGCAGTCGCCGTGCGGGCCTGCTGGGGGGTGTCTCACGCATGGGTGCTGCCTCCATCGGTTTGAGGCGGGTGCCGTGCGGGCCGGGGTAGGGCCGCGCACGGCTCCACAGCCGGAAGTGGGGGTTCTCGGCGTTGCGTGGCAGGCCCGTGACGCGCGTAGCGTGAGAGAAGTGCAGATGTGCCATGGGCATGCCAATTTGATCGCCCTGTCATGCCGCTGTACGTGACATGTCAGGACGGCCAGAACCTAGCCGGGGCCGATGACGCCCGGATAGCCACGCCCGAAGAACTTTGCCGCCCCATAGGGGGTCCATGGACGGTGCATGGACGGCCCATGGACGAGACGCGGTGATGCCGGGCCGCGCCATGCGGCCCGGCATCACCGGTGTCGTACCGTCAGAAGTCCTCGTACCGCCGGAAGTTCCCGTCCGTCAGAAGTCCTCGTCGAAGCCGACCGAGCCCTCCACCGCCACCTGGTACGCCGAGGGGCGGCGCTCGAAGAAGTTGGTCAGCTCCTGGACGCCCTGGAGCTCCATGAAGGAGAAGGGGTTCTCGGAGCCGTACACCGGGGCGAAGCCGAGGCGCTGGAGACGCTGGTCGGCCACGCACTCCAGGTACTGGCGCATCGAGTCGGTGTTCATGCCCGGCAGACCCTCACCGCACAGGTCGCGCGCGAACTGCAGCTCGGCCTCGACGGCCTCCCTCAGCATGTCGGTGACCTGCTGCTGGAGCTGGTCGTCGAAGAGCTCCGGCTCCTCCTTGCGCACGGTGTCCACCACCTCGAAGGCGAAGGACATGTGCATCGTCTCGTCGCGGAACACCCAGTTGGTGCCGGTGGCGAGACCGTGCAGCAGACCCCGGCTGCGGAACCAGTAGACGTACGCGAAGGCGCCGTAGAAGAAGAGGCCCTCGATGCACGCGGCGAAGCAGATGAGGTTGAGCAGGAAGCGACGCCGGTCCGCCTTGGTCTCCAGACGGTCCAGCTTCTCCACCGAGTCCATCCACTTGAAGCAGAACTCGGCCTTCTCGCGGATCGAGGGGATGCTCTCGACGGCGTCGAAGGCCGCGGCGCGGTCCTCCGGGTCGGGAAGGTAGGTGTCCAGCAGGGTCAGATAGAACTGGACGTGGACCGCTTCCTCGAACAGCTGCCTGGAGAGATACAGGCGCGCCTCGGGGGAGTTGATGTGCTTGTAGAGGGTCAGCACGAGGTTGTTCGACACGATCGAGTCGCCCGTCGCGAAGAACGCGACCAGTCGGCCGATCATGTGCTGCTCGCCCTGCGAGAGCTTCGCCAGGTCGGCCACGTCCGAGTGGAGGTCGACCTCCTCCACGGTCCAGGTGTTCTTGATGGCGTCCCGGTAGCGCTCGTAGAAGTCGGGGTAGCGCATGGGGCGGAGCGTGAGTTCGAAGCCCGGGTCGAGCAGGTTCTTTTCGGTGGAGCTCATTACTGGCAGGCCTCGCAGGACTCGGGGTTCTCAAGGGAGCAGGCGACGGCGTCCTCGTCGGGGATCGCCTGCACGGGGATGGTCTTCTCGGGCTGGGCCTGCGCCTGGGCGGCACGGGCGATACGGGTCGCCGGGCGCGAGCGCAGGTAGTACGTCGTCTTCAGACCCGACTTCCAGGCGTACGCGTACATCGAGGAGAGCTTGCCGATGGTCGGCGTCTCCAGGAAGAGGTTCAGGGACTGCGCCTGGTCCAGGAACGGGGTGCGGGCAGCGGCCATGTCGATCAGGCCGCGCTGCGGGATCTCCCAGCCCGTGCGGTACAGGTCGCGGACGTCCTGCGGCACCCAGGTGAAGCCCTGCACCGAACCGTTGGACTCGCGCAGCGCCTCGCGGGTCTGCGCGTCCCACACGCCGAGCTTCTTCAGCTCGTCCACCAGGTAGGAGTTGACCTGGAGGAACTCACCGGAGAGCGTCTCGCGCTTGAACAGGTTGGACACCTGGGGCTCGATGCACTCGTACACACCCGCGATGGACGCGATGGTGGCGGTGGGGGCGATGGCGAGGAGGAGGGAGTTGCGCATGCCGACCACGGCGATACGTTCCCGCAGCGCCGCCCAGCGCTCCGGCCAGGTGAGCTCCACGCCGTAGTGGTCGGGGTGCAGGACGCCACGGGCCGTACGGGTCTTCTCCCAGGCCGGGAGCGGGCCGCTGCGCTCCGCGAGGTCGGCCGAGGCCTCGTACGCGGCGAGCATGATCCGCTCGGCGATCCGGGTGGAGAGGGCCTTGGCCCGCGGGGAGTCGAAGGGGACGCGCAGCTTGAAGAAGACGTCCTGCAGGCCCATCGCGCCGAGGCCGACGGGCCGCCACTTCGCGTTCGACCGGCCGGCCTGCTCGGTCGGGTAGAAGTTGATGTCGACGACACGGTCGAGGAAGGTGACGGCGGTACGGACCGTCTCGTCCAGCCGCTCCCAGTCGATGTCCCCGTCGACCACGAAGGCGCCGAGGTTGACCGAGCCGAGGTTGCAGACCGCCGTCTCCCCGTCGTCCGTGACCTCCAGGATCTCGGTGCAGAGGTTCGAGGAGTGGACGGTGTGGCCCGGCTCCGCCGTCTGGTTGGCGGTGCGGTTGGCGGCGTCCTTGAAGGTCATCCAGCCGTTGCCGGTCTGGGCGAGGGTGCGCATCATGCGGCCGTAGAGGTCACGGGCCGGGATGGTCTTCTTGGCGAGGCCGGCCGCCTCCGCCCTGCGGTACGCCGCGTCGAACTCGTCGCCCCACAGGTCGACCAGCTCGGGCACGTCGGAGGGCGAGAAGAGGGACCACTGCCCGTCGGTGTCGACCCGGCGCATGAACTCGTCCGGGATCCAGTGCGCGAGGTTCAGGTTGTGCGTACGGCGGGCGTCCTCACCGGTGTTGTCGCGCAGCTCCAGGAACTCCTCGATGTCGGAGTGCCAGGTCTCCAGGTAGACCGCGGCCGCGCCCTTGCGCCGGCCGCCCTGGTTCACCGCGGCGACCGAGGCGTCGAGGGTCTTCAGGAACGGGACGATCCCGTTGGAGTGCCCGTTCGTACCGCGGATCAGCGAACCGCGCGAACGGATCCGGGAGTACGAAAGACCGATGCCACCCGCGTGCTTCGAGAGGCGGGCCACCTGGTGGTAGCGGTCGTAGATGGAGTCCAGCTCGTCCAGCGGGGAGTCGAGGAGGTAGCAGGACGACATCTGCGGGTGCCGCGTACCGGAGTTGAACAGCGTGGGGGAGGAGGGGAGGTAGTCGAGGCGGCTCATGAGCCCGTAGAGCGCCGCGACCTCGTCCAGGGCACGGTTCGTGTCGTCCTCGGCCAGGCCCGACGCCACGCGCAGCATGAAGTGCTGGGGCGTCTCGATGACCTTGCGGGTGATCGGGTGCCGGAGCAGATAGCGGCTGTGCAGGGTGCGCAGGCCGAAGTAGCCGAAGCGGTCGTCGCCTTCGGTGTCGATCAGCGCGTCCAGCCGGGCCGTGTGCAGCCGGACGAACTCCGCCGTGCGGTCGGCGATCAGGCCCTCGCGGTGACCCGCGGCGATCGACCCGGAGAAGGACGTGACGCCCTGCGAGGCGGCCTCCGCCGCGATGCTGATCGTCAGCAGCCTGGCCGCCAGCCGGGAGTAGACGGGGTCCTCGGAGATGAGGCCCGCGGCCGCCTCGGTGGCCAGTTCGCGCAGCTCCGTGTCGTCCGCGTGCGCGGACCGGCCGCGCAGCGCGGCGGCGGCGACCCGGCCGGGGTCGGCGTCGGGGAGGTCGGCGGTGAGGTCGGTCAGGGTACGCAGCAGCGTGGTACCGGGACCGTCCGTCTCCACCGGGGCCTGCTTCCGCTGCTGCTCCTGCTTCTGCTGTGCGAAAGCGGTAGCTGAAGCCGGATCGGCTGGCGCGATGGTCACTTGGGGCTCTCCCTCGCTCGGCACGGGGCCTGGCGGAGGGCAGGGCAGCTCACGAGCGCACACGGCGTCGCGTCCACCGGCCCATTCCGCGAGGCCCGGACGTCATGCACCCGGGCCGGATGGCCGGGCGCGCTGTCGGCAGGTCCTCGGACTGACGCGAGTACATGAGCACGGGTGTGCGAACACGTACAAGTACACCGTTGCGGGACAGTTCCGGATTTGCACCGGATTCCCCTGCGGCGACAGCGAGCATGAGCATACATCTTGTGCCGGGCTGAGGTGACACCCCCACATGTTGTGTCGTGCCGGTGTCAGAGTGTCAACTCATAGGTGAGGAGAGTGATGTCGTCGAGGTCCGGGAGCGGGTTCCAGTCGCGGTCGGGGGTGCGGGTGAAGCCGAGGCGTTCGTAGATGCGGTGGGCGGCGTGCATGGTGCGCTGGGTGGAGAGCACGACGCGTACGCAGCCGGGGGTGGCGCGTGCGTGGTCGACGCAGGCGCGGACGAGGGTCTCGCCGACGCCTCGGCCGCGGGACTCGTGTGCGACGGCGAGCATCCGGATCTCGGCTTCGCCGGGGCGGGCTATGTCGGCCATGGGGCCGCCGCGCGGTACGAAGGTCACGGCGCCGAGGACGTGGTCGTGGTCCACGGCGACGAGGACCTCCGCGGCGGTGGCCCGTTTCGCCACGTCGCGCAGTTCGTCGAGGTACTCGTCGCTCTCCCCGAAGTCGAGCAGGCCGTCGCCGAGGTAGGCCTGTGCGGTGATCTCGCCGATGCGGTCGTATTCGCGGGGGTGGGCGTGTCGGATGCGGATGTCCATGCCGGTGAGTGTGCAACAGGGCGCGGGAACGGGCCGCCGGATTTATGTCCGACGGCCCGTGGGGGTTGTTGACGCGGTTCTTCGGCTGCGGGTGGGTGGGGGCTTGGCGCGCCGTTCCCCGCGCCCCTGGGGCACGGGGCTGCGCCCCGGTGCCCCAGGCCTTTAGGGGCGCGGGGAACTGCGCGACCAGCCCCCACCCACCCGCAGCCAACGCACTCACCCGGGGGTCTGGGGGTGCAGCCCCCGGGCTCAGTGGGTGGAACCGGCGGTGGCCGGAGGGAGCTCCGCCTCGACGCCCGCGTCGCCCGCGTCCGCCGTGTAGTCCTCCGGAGACGTCTCGTCGACGCCGTCCGGCGCGTTGAAGGCGCGGAGGGCGAAGGTGAGGACGACGCTGACCACGACGTTCAGGACGAAGGCCGTCAGGCCGATGTAGCCGATCTCCCCGATGCCCGGGATCTCCTTCGAGCTGCCGCCGAAGTGCTTCTGGGTGGGAGAGGCGACCCCGTACGCGGCGAACGTGCCGTACAGCATGCCCACCGCCCAGCCCCCGAGTAGCGCCCAGCGGTGGAACCAGCGGGTGAACAGGCCACCGACCAGCGCCGGGAAGGTCTGGAGGATCCAGATGCCCCCCAGGAGCTGGAAGTTGATCGCGACCGTCTTGTCCATCGTCAGGACGAAGACCAGCGCGCCCACCTTCACGAGGAGCGACACCAGCTTGGAGACCCTGGTCTCCTGCTGCGGGGTCGCGTCCGGCTTGATGAAGTCCTTGTAGATGTTGCGGGTGAAGAGGTTCGCGGCCGCGATGGACATGATGGCCGCCGGCACGAGCGCTCCGATGCCGATCGCCGCGAAGGCCACCCCCGCGAACCAGTCCGGGAACATGTTCTCGAAGAGCTGGGGTATGGCGAGCTGGCCGTTGGTGACCTTTACCCCGGCCGCGATCGCCATGAACCCGAGCAGGGCGAGCAGCCCCAGCATCAGGGAGTAGAGCGGGAGGATCGTGGTGTTGCGGCGGATCACCTCACGGCTGCGGCTGGAGAGCGTCGCCGTGACCGAGTGCGGGTACATGAACAGCGCGAGCGCCGATCCGAGCGCGAGCGTGGCGTACGTCCACTGGCCCGCCTCGGCGGGCACGAGCCCGCCCGCCCCCGCCGCCGTGTACTTGTCGCTCGCCGCCTTGAAGATCTCGTCGAACCCGCCCAGTTTGATCGGGATGTAGATGATGGCCACCGCGATCACGATGTAGATCAGGGTGTCCTTCACGAACGCGATCAGGGCGGGGGCCCGCAGCCCCGAGGAGTAGGTGTACGCGGCCAGCACGCCGAACGCGATGAGGAGCGGAAGGTCCTTCACGAACCAGTTGGTGTTCTCGCCGCCGCCCACGCCCATCACGTCCAGGACGGCCTGGATGCCGACCAGCTGGAGCGCGATGTACGGCATGGTCGCGAGGATGCCGGTCACGGCCACGGCGAGGGACAGGCCCTTCGAACCGAAGCGCCCGCGCACGAAGTCCGAGGTCGTCACGTACCCGTGCTTGTGGGAGACCGACCACAGGCGGGGGAGGAACGTGAAGATCAGCGGGTAGACGAGGATCGTGTACGGAACGGCGAAGAAGCCGGCCGCGCCCGCCGCGTAGATCGCCGCCGGTACGGCGACGAAGGTGTACGCCGTGTAGAGGTCGCCGCCGAGCAGGAACCAGGTGACCCAGGTGCCGAACGACCGTCCGCCCAGGCCCCATTCGTCGAGGCTGTGCTCGTCGTCCGCCCTGCGCCAGCGCGCGGCCAGGAAGCCCATGACCGTGACGGCCAGGAAGAAGAAGATGAAGACGCCGAGCGCGACGCCGTTCACGCCGTCCTTCACTTCGCCGCACCCCCGCCCTGGGACGCGCGGGCGCGCTGGTCACGCTGCCACAGCTGGTACGCGGTCACGGTGAGCGCCGTGGACACGAGCACCCACAGCATCTGGTACCAGTAGAAGAACGGGATGCCGATGAACGCCGGGTCGGTCTTGGCGTAGGAGCCGACCCACAGCATCGCCACGAACGGGGCTATCAGGCACAGGGCGATGACCACCCGGATCGGTGTCACCACCGGCGGTTCGACCTTCGGCACGTCTGGCACGTCCGACACGTCTGACATACGGCGACTCCGTCCCCTCGCTGTTCACCTGTGCAATGCGCAGGCAATCTAGGCGACGGCGTCAGCCGTGCGGAACCCCTCGTCCGTATCTCGGTCCGGGCAACGCGGCAGGTGCGCTACTCCTGCGGGCGCTTGAGCCGTGCCACGAACTTGTACCGGTCGCCCCGGTACACCGACCGCACCCACTCCACCGGCTCGCCCTGCCGGTCCAGCGAGTGCCGGGAGAGCATCAGCATGGGCAGACCGACGTCGGTGCCGAGCAGGCCGGCCTCACGAGGGGTGGCCAGCGAGGTCTCGATGGTCTCCTCGGCCTCGGCGAGATGGACGTCGTACACCTCGGCGAGCGCGGTGTAGAGGGACGTGTACTTCACCAGGCTGCGGCGCAGGGCGGGGAAACGCTTCGCGGAGAGGTGGGTCGTCTCGATGGCCATCGGCTCGCCGCTCGCGAGGCGCAGCCGCTCGATGCGCAGCACCCGGCCGCCGGCCGAGATGTCGAGCAGCTCGGCGAGGGTGTCGTCGGCGGTGATGTAGCCGATGTCCAGGAGCTGCGAGGTGGGTTCAAGGCCCTGGGCGCGCATGTCCTCGGTGTACGAGGTGAGCTGGAGCGCCTGGGAGACCTTGGGCTTCGCGACGAACGTGCCCTTGCCCTGGATACGTTCGAGGCGGCCCTCGACGACCAGTTCCTGGAGGGCCTGGCGCACGGTCGTGCGCGAGGTGTCGAACTCGGCGGCGAGGGTGCGCTCGGGCGGTACGGGCGTGCCGGGCGGCAAGGTCTCCGTCATGTCGAGCAGGTGCTTCTTGAGGCGGTAGTACTTGGGCACGCGCGCGGTACGGATGGGGGCCCCACCCTCGTTCTCCGCACTGCTGACGTCGGTGCTCATGCTCTGCCTTCCCGGCTCCGGGTGCCGAAGCGACCGACATCCCGTCGGCCACGGCTCACATCGTGGCACGGCTTCGTGTGCGAGTGTCCCCCCGCACGCTCCGTGATCCCCTCTATATACCGTCGGCGTACCCGTTGGTCTAGTCCATAGTGTGGACTCGGGTCGACGGAGGGGCATGTGGGGCCGGTGAACGGCCCCGCCGTTTATGCCACTTACCTACTTAAAGGTCCTTGCATATGTAGGTCCCATAACGGACGACCAGTCGGGCTTACACACCCTTGACACCCCTCTAGGTCTAGGCCAAGCTCCCCGTACTGGTCTACACCATTGGTCCAGTCCCAGTCCCACGGGCCGTACTCGGCAGCGCTTCGGCATGTGTCACCGCGGTGGGCAGGGGGGTTTATGGCATCCCTGAGGAGGGTGGCGTGAAGCGGAAGCTGGCAGCCGCGATCGGTATCGCGGGCATGATGGTCTCCATCGCGGCGTGCGGGAGCAGCGACAACAAGTCCGGGGGGTCGGACAAGGGCGCGGACGCGAAGGCACTGACCGTCTGGCTCACGGTGGACGCGCAGAACAACTGGCCCGAGCTGGTCAAGGCCGCCGACGCGGCGGTGCAGAAGGCGCACCCCGGCGTCAAGATCAACCACGAGTACTACGGCTGGCCGGACAAGAACACCAAGCTCGACGCGGTCCTCGCCACCGACAAGGCGCCCGACGTGGTCGAGATGGGCAACACCGAGATGCTCGGCTACATGGTCAAGGGCGCCTTCGCTCCCATCGACGCGTCGAAGCTCGACAACTCGGCCGCGTGGCTGGACGGCCTGAAGGCCTCCGTCACCTACGACGGCAAGACCTACGGCGTGCCGTACTACGCCGGTGGCCGCGTCGGCAACTGGCGCAAGGACGTGGCGGCTTCGGTCGGTGTCAAGACGCCCCCGAAGACGTACACGGAGCTCATCTCCGACCTGGACAAGATCCAGAAGAAGGAGGGGAGCAAGTTCAGCGCCTGGTACCAGCCGACGCGTGACTGGTACGCCGCGATGTCCTTCGTCTACGACGCCGGCGGCTCCATCGCCAAGGAGGACGGCGGCCAGTGGAAGGCCAACCTGTCGTCTCCGGAGTCCATCAAGGGACTCAACGACTGGAAGACCATCGTCGACAAGTACATGCACGGCGACAAGACCAAGGACGAGTCCGACCGTTACATCGTCTACGGCCAGGGCAAGTCCGCCATGATCTTCGGCGCCGCGTGGGAGGGTGCGACCTCCGAGGACCCGAAGAACGACAAGACCGGCAAGCTCAAGGGCAACCTCGAGAACTTCGTGATGCCCGGCCCGTCCGGCAAGAACATCCCCGTCTTCCTCGGCGGTTCCGACCTCGCCGTCCCGGTGAAGTCCAAGGCGCAGGCGCTCGCCGCCGAGTGGATCAACGCCTTCACGGGCTCCGCCGGTCAGAAGGGTCTGATGGCCAAGGGCAACCTGCCCAACAACAAGACCGACCTCGCCACCCTCAAGAACGACCCGGCGACCGTGGTTCCGGCCACCGCGGCCGAGTCCAACTGGTTCGTGCCGATGGCTCCCGGCTGGGGCCAGGTCGAGAAGGCCCAGGTCCTGCAGACCATGCTGCAGAACATCGGCACCGGCAAGAAGTCGGTCGAGGCCGCCGCGAAGGATGCGGACGCCGCGATCGACAAGGTCATCAACACCAAGTGACGTGAGTGCGGGGCGTGGTGGGACCCCGGGGCGCGTCCGGGGCTTCACCCAGGGTCCGCCCCGGGTCCGCCCGGGGTGTGCCTCTGGGGGTACGTCCGAGTACGTCGGGGGCGATCCCGGGACGTTCCAGAGGTGTTCCTGGGTACGCCTGCCGGGGTCCTCTTCGGGCCCGGGTTCCAGCCGCTTCCCGCACGACGCGCGGGACCCGGAGACGTACGACCGCGCGGGGCCCCGGCCACGTACGACCGTGCGAGGCCGGGCCGCGTACGACCGGGTGGGTCCGGCCGGTCCACGACCCGGACGGCCCCCGACCGGAACCGACCGCACCAGGTTCGGACCACGCACGACCCGCCCCGGACTCGGACCGAACTGGACCGACCAGGGCGGGGCAGGGCGGGACAGGGCGGGGCAGGACCGGCCGGTCCGCCTCGCGCACGACCGAGAGCCCGCCCCGGCGAGCACCCCGCGTACGAC
>LRTP01000963.1 GCA_001550305.1 Streptomyces diastatochromogenes | reverse complement strand
CCCCGCGCACGACCGCGGGGGCCCGCCCCCATGCATGACCTGCGCGGGCTCGGCCCGCGTACGACCGCGGGGGTCCGCCCCCGTGCACGACCGTGCGGGGTTCGGGCCGCGTACGACCGAGAGGGTCGGCCCTGGTGGGCGACCTGCTCGGGGCGGCCCGCGTGCGACCCGCGCGGGGCTTGGACTGCGCACGACCGTGCGGGGCTCGGGCCGTGCACGACCGTGCGGGGTTCGAACTGCGCACGACCGTGCGGGGCTCGGGCCGTGCTCCACCGTGCGGGGCTCGGACTGTGCACCACCGTCCGGGGTTCGGGGCGTGTGCGTCCCGGGCGGCTTTCGCCCGGATGCGACCGCACCGGGTCTTGGACCCTGTACGACCGCGAAGGTCCGCCCCGTATGGGATCGCGAGGGTCCGCCCCCGCGCAGACCGTGCGGAGCCGGGCCGCGTACGACCGTGCGAGGCGCCGGCCGCGTACGGCCCGGGCGGGTTTCGCCTGTGTTCGACCGTGTGGGGCCTGCCCCGCGTACGACCCCGTGCGGGGCTTCGACCACGTACGACCTGAGGGACCGCTGAGGAGCGCGCGATGAGTGCCGCAGACACGACCACCCCCGCCAAGGTGCCGCCGCCGCGGCAGGCACCGCCACCGGCCGTCCCCAAGGCGCCACGCAGAAGGGGGACCTCGGGCGGAGGGGCGGTCCCCTGGGCCCTGCTCGCGCCCTGTCTGCTGATCCTCGCGCTGGTCATGGGCTATCCCCTGGTCCGCCTGGTCACCCTCTCCTTCCAGAAGTTCGGACAGTCCCAGCTGTGGGGCTTCCAGCCGGCCGAGTCGGTCGGCTTCGACAACTTCGGCAAGGTGCTGGGCGACAGCGAGTTCTGGTCGGTCGTCGTCCGCACGGTCGTCTTCGCCGTCGGGTCCGTCGTCTTCACCATGGTCATCGGCATGCTGATCGCGCTGCTCCTCCAGCGCGTCTCGGGCTGGGTGAAGACGCTGATCAACATCGCGCTGGTGGCCAGCTGGGGCATGCCCATCATCGTGGCCACCACCGTCTTCAAGTGGCTCTTCGACTCCGACTACGGCGTCTTCAACGCGCTGCTGAGCAAGCTGCCGGGCGTGGACATGATCGGCCACAACTGGTTCGCCAGCGGGCCCCAGGGACTGGCCGTGATCATGCTCCTGGTGGTGTGGGGCGCGGTGCCCTTCGTCGTCATCACGCTCAGCGCGGGGCTGACCCAGGTGCCGAGCGAACTGGAGGAGGCGGCCCGGCTGGACGGCGCCGGCGCCTGGGGCGTCTTCCGTTACGTCACGCTCCCGATCCTCAAGCCCATCGTCGTGATGCTCACGACGCTCTCCGTCATCTGGGACATGGGCGTCTTCCCGCAGGTCTTCGTGATGCGGGGCGGCCACCCGGAGGCGGAGTTTCAACTGCTCACCACGTACTCCTACGACCGCGCCTTCGTCGTCAACGACTACGCGCAGGGGTCGGCGATCGCCCTGCTGACCGTGCTGTTGCTGCTGGGCGTGGTCGCCGTGTACATGCGTCAGATGCTGCAGATCGGAGAGGTCGAATGAGCACCCTCGCCACGGCGGGCCGGCGCCGGGGGAAGTCCAAGCTCGGCTGGAACCTCCTCGGCCTCCTCGTCTTCGTCACCGCGGGCTTCCCCGTCTACTGGATGCTGAACACGGCGTTCAAGCCGGCGAAGGACGCCATCGACCCGGACCCGAGCCTGTTCCCCACGGGGCTCACGCTCGACAACTTCCGTCGCGCGCTGGACATCGCGGACTTCTGGGGCCCCGTCGGCCGCAGCCTGATCGTCTCCCTGTCGGTCGTCGTGATCGGCGTCGTGGTGGGGATGCTGGCCGCGCTGGCCATCTCCCGCTTCGCCTTCCGCGGCCGCAAGATCGTGATCGTCGGCATCCTCGCGGTCCAGATGATCCCGCTGGTCGCCATGATCATCCCGGTGTTCCTGCTGCTCAACGACCTGAACCAGTACGACAAGCTCACCGGCCTGATCATCACGTACCTGACCTTCATCCTCCCCTTCACGGTGTGGACGCTGCGCGGCTTCATCGTCAACATCCCGAAGGAGCTGGAGGAGGCGGCCATGGTCGACGGCTGCTCGCGCACCGGAGCCTTCATACGGGTGGTCTTCCCGCTGCTCGCGCCCGGCATGGTCGCCACGTCCGTGTACGCGTTCATCCAGGCCTGGAACGAGTACATCTACGCCCTGATGCTCATGAGCCAGGAGCACCAGACCGCCACCGTCTGGCTCGGCAACTTCACCACCAAGCACGGCACCGAGTACGCCCCGATGATGGCCGGCGCCACGATGATGGCCGTGCCGATCGTCGTGCTCTTCCTCATCGTCCAGCGCAAGATGGCCGCGGGGCTGACCGCGGGCGCCGTGAAGGGATAACGCCACCCGATGACGACACTCGCCAGTGGTACGACCGCGTCCTCTTCCGGCCAGAACGGCTTGGCACGCGACGCGCTCACCGTCCTCCAGCCCGGCTTCACCGGAACCACCGCCCCCGACTGGCTGCTGCGCCGCCTCGGCGAGGGGCTCGCCGCCGTCGGCCTGTTCGGCCGGAACATCGCCTCCCCCGAACAGCTCGCGGCCCTGACCGCCCAGTTGCGCGCGGAGCGCGACGACGTCCTGGTCGCCATCGACGAGGAGGGCGGCGACGTCACCCGCCTCGAGGTCCGCGCCGGCTCCTCCTACCCCGGCAACCACGCGCTGGGCGCGGTCGACGACGTCGACCTGACGCGCGAGGTGGCCTCGGCACTCGGCCACCGCCTCGCGGCCTGCGGGGTGAACCTGAACTGGGCCCCCTCCGCGGACGTGAACTCCAATCCCGACAACCCGGTCATCGGCGTACGGTCCTTCGGCGCCGACACCGACCTGGTGGCCCGGCACACCGCCGCCTACGTCACCGGGCTCCAGTCCGCGGGCGTCGCGGCCTGCACCAAGCACTTCCCCGGCCACGGCGACACGGCGGTCGACTCGCACCACGCGCTGCCGCGCATCGACGCCGACCTGTCGGTCATCGAGGCCCGCGAACTCGCCCCGTTCCGCGCCGCGATCGCCGCGGGCACACGCGCCGTGATGAGCGCGCACATCCTGGTCCCGGCGCTGGACCCGGACCGCCCGGCCACCCTCTCCCGCCGCATCCTCACCGGCCTGCTCCGCGAGGAACTCGGCTACGACGGCCTCATCGTCACCGACGGCATGGAGATGCAGGCCATCGCCGGGACGTACGGCATCGAGCGGGGCAGCGTCCTCGCCATCGCGGCCGGCGCGGACGCGATCTGCGTGGGCGGCGGGCTCGCGGACGACGAGACGGTACGGCGCCTGCGCGACGCCCTCGTCACGGCGGTGCGCACCGGTGAACTCCCCGAGGAGCGCCTCGCGGACGCGGCGGAGCGGGTACGGGCGCTGGCCCGATGGACGGCGGCGGCCT
>LRTP01000962.1 GCA_001550305.1 Streptomyces diastatochromogenes | reverse complement strand
GGGTGCTGCTGCCGGCCGGGCTCGGACCCGGGGAACCGGCCGACCGGCTCCTGGAGGTGGCCCGGACCCAGCCCGGTGCCGAGCAGATCGAGTGGAACGGGTGGCGGGCGGCGGTCCGGGCGGAGCTGGGGGCGGTGGAAGGCGCCGGTGGGGGTTCCTGGCTGCGCGGGCGCCGGGCCCGTGTCCTCGCGACCGGGCAGCTGGCCGCCGGGCTGCCGCTCACCGTGTGGGGCGTACGGCGCCACAGCGCAGGCTGGATCGTCGCGGGGACGCTCCTGATGCTCCACGGGGCGCTCGGCCTCGCGTACGACCGGCTGCGCGCCTTCGACTGACGCCCACCCGCTCCCGACGTCGGGGGCGCCTACTCCTCGTCGTCCTCGTCGTCCAGCCGCGCCAGCCACGTCGCCAGCCGCTCCACCGGCACCTCGAAGTCCGGATTGAGGTCGACGAACGTACGCAGCTGCTCGGCGAGCCACTCGAAGGTGACCTCCTCCTCGCCGCGCCGCTTCTCCAGTTCCTCGATGCCACGGTCGGTGAAGTACATGGATGGTGCTCCGTCGGTGAAAGTGAAGGGGAACGCTGAGAAAAGGATAAGTGGGCGCACGGGGCGCCCGGAGGGCCTCGGACCCCGTAGCGCCGCCGGAACGGTGGCACGGGGAAGGGCCCGGCCTCCGGTGTTCTCGGAGGCCGGGCCCTTCACCGGACGTGAGCGGGTCGAGGGCTACGCCTCGAACACCTCACGCACCAGCTGCTCCTGCTCGGCCTGGTGCCGCTTCGCCGAGCCCACGGCCGGGGACGAACCCGCCGGGCGGGAGATGCGGCGCAGCCGCTCGGCGCCCGGGATGTCGGCGCCGACGGCCAGGTCCAGGTGGTCGATCAGGTTGAGGGCGATGAAGGGCCACGCGCCCTGGTTCGCCGGCTCCTCCTGGGCCCACAGGTACTTCTCGGCGTTCGGGTACTTGGCGATCTCCGCCTGGAGCTCGGCACCCGCGAGCGGGTACAGGCGCTCGATGCGGATGATCGCGGTGTCCGTGACGCCGCGCTTCTGCCGCTCGGCCTCGAGGTCGTAGTACAGCTTGCCGGCGCAGAAGACGACCTTGCGGACCGCCGCGGCCTCGACCGAGTCGTCGCCGATGACGGGGCGGAAGGCGCCCGTGGTGAACTCCTCCGTCTTCGACGCGGCGGCCTTGAGGCGCAGCATCGACTTCGGGGTGAAGACGACCAGCGGCTTGTGGTGCGGGTTGTGCACCTGCCACCGCAGGAGGTGGAAGTAGTTCGACGGGAGCGTCGGCTGGGCGACCGTCATGTTGTTCTGCGCGCACAGCTGGAGGAAGCGCTCGATGCGGGCCGAGGAGTGGTCCGGGCCCTGGCCCTCGTAGCCGTGCGGGAGGAGGAGGGTGACGCCGGACGTCTGGCCCCACTTCTGCTCCGCGGCCGAGATGTACTCGTCGACGACCGTCTGCGCGCCGTTGACGAAGTCGCCGAACTGCGCCTCCCACATCACGAGGGCGTCCGGGCGGGCCAGCGAGTAGCCGTACTCGAAGCCCATGACCGCGTACTCGGAGAGCAGGGAGTCGTAGACGTTGTAGCGGGCCTGGTCGTCGGAGAGGTACTGGAGCGGGGTGAAGTCCTCGCCCGTGACCCGGTCGATCAGGACCGCGTGGCGCTGGCCGAAGGTGCCGCGGCGGGAGTCCTGGCCCGACAGCCGGACCGGGGTGCCCTCCAGGAGGAGGGAGCCGATGGCGAGGGTCTCGCCCATGCCCCAGTCGATCGTGCCGTCCTCGATCATCGCCGCCCGGCGCTGCAGCTGCGGCAGCAGACGCGGGTGGACGGTGACGTTGTCGGGGATGTTGACCTGGGACTCGGCGATCCGCTTGACGACCTCCTGGGAGACCGCGGTCTGCACGGCCACCGGGAACTGCGCCTGCGGGTCCGAGATCTGCACCTCGGCCCCCTGCGAGACGGCCTCGCGGACCTCGGTGAAGACCTTCTCCAGCTGGCCCTGGAAGTCCTGCAGCGCCTGCTCGGCCTCTTCGAGGGTGATGTCGCCGCGGCCGATCAGGGACTCGGTGTAGAGCTTGCGCACCGAGCGCTTCTTGTCGATCAGGTCGTACATCAGCGGCTGCGTGAACGCCGGGTTGTCCGACTCGTTGTGCCCGCGACGGCGGTAGCAGATGAGGTCGATCACGACGTCCTTGTTGAACGCCTGGCGGAACTCGAAGGCCAGGCGAGCGACGCGGACGACGGCCTCGGGGTCGTCGCCGTTCACGTGGAAGATCGGCGCCTCGATCATGCGGGCCACGTCGGTGGCGTACATGGAGGAGCGCGAGGACTCCGGGGCGGCGGTGAAGCCGACCTGGTTGTTGATGACGATGTGGACCGTGCCGCCGGTGCGGTAGCCACGCAGCTGCGACATGTTCAGCGTCTCGGCGACCACACCCTGGCCTGCGAAGGCCGCGTCACCGTGCAGGGCGACCGGCAGGACGGTGAAGTCCGTGCCGCCCTTGTTGATGATGTCCTGCTTGGCGCGGGCGATGCCCTCGATGACCGGGTCGACCGTCTCCAGGTGGGAGGGGTTCGCGGCCAGCGAGACCTTGATCTGCTCGCCGTCGAGGCCGGTGAAGGTGCCCTCGGCGCCCAGGTGGTACTTCACGTCGCCGGAGCCGTGCATCGACTTCGGGTCGAGGTTGCCCTCGAACTCGCGGAAGATCTGCGCGTACGACTTGCCGACGATGTTGGCGAGGACGTTCAGGCGGCCGCGGTGGGCCATGCCGATGACGACCTCGTCCAGGCGGGACTCCGCGGCGCTGTCGATGACGGCGTCGAGGAGCGGGATGACGGACTCGCCGCCCTCCAGGGAGAAGCGCTTCTGGCCGACGTACTTCGTCTGCAGGAAGGTCTCGAAGGCCTCCGCCGCGTTCAGGCGGCGCAGGATGCGCAGCTGCTCCTCGCGCTCCGGCTTGGAGTGCGGGCGCTCGACGCGGTCCTGGATCCACTTGCGCTGCTTCGGGTCCTGGATGTGCATGAACTCGATGCCGGTGGTGCGGCAGTACGAGTCGCGCAGCACGCCGAGGATGTCGCGCAGCTTCATCATCGACTTGCCGGAGAAGCCGCCGACCGCGAACTCGCGCTCCAGGTCCCACAGGGTGAGGCCGTGCTCGGTGATGTCGAGGTCGGGGTGCTTGCGCTGGCGGTACTCCAGCGGGTCGGTGTCGGCCATGACGTGGCCGCGGACCCGGTAGGAGTGGATCAGCTCGAAGACGCGGGCGGCCTTCGTGACGTCGTCGTCGTGGCTCGCGTCGATGTCCTTGAGCCAGCGGACCGGCTCGTAGGGGATGCGCAGGGCCTCGAAGATCTCGTCGAAGAAGCCGTTCTCGCCGAGGAGGAGGTTCGCGACGATCCTGAGGAACTCGCCGGAGGCGGCGCCCTGGATCACCCGGTGGTCGTAGGTCGACGTGAGCGTCATGACCTTCGAGATGCCGAGCTTGTTCAGGGTGTCCTGGGAGGTGCCCTGGAACTCCGCCGGGTAGTCCATGGAGCCGACGCCCATGATGACCGACTGGCCGGGCATCAGACGCGGGACGGAGTGGACGGTGCCGAGGCCGCCGGGGTTGGTCAGGGAGACCGTGACACCGGTGAAGTCGTCCATCGTCAGCTTGCCGTCGCGGGCGCGGCGGACGATGTCCTCGTAGGCCTGCCAGAACTCGAAGAAGTTCAGCGTCTCGGCCTTCTTGATGCCGGCGACGACGAGCTGGCGGTCGCCGTTCGGCTTCACCAGGTCGATGGCGAGGCCGAAGTTGACGTGCGCGGGCTTGACGAGGGTGGGCTTCCCGTCCTTCTCCGCGTAGTGCCAGTTCATCGACGGCATGGCCTTGATGGCCTGCACCATCGCGTAGCCGATGAGGTGGGTGAAGGAGATCTTCCCGCCCCGGGCGCGCTTCAGGTGGTTGTTGATGACGATGCGGTTGTCGAAGAGCAGCTTCACCGGGACCGCGCGCACGGACGTGGCCGTGGGCAGCTCCAGGGAGGCGTTCATGTTCTTCGCGACGGCACCGGCGGGACCACGCAGCGTCACGTACTCGGGACCCTCGGGGGCCTCGGTCGCGGGCTCGGCCTTCGGCTTCGCGGCGGCCGGAGCGGCCTTCACGGGGGCCGGGGCGGCGACAGCGGGCTTC
>LRTP01000961.1 GCA_001550305.1 Streptomyces diastatochromogenes | reverse complement strand
CCAGGACCCGTCCCAGCCACGCGCACTCGCAGCCGGGCAGCACCGCGCCGGCCATCCCGGCGACCGGCACGGCCAGCGCGGGCCGCTTCGGCAGCGCCCGGGCGAAGAAAGCCGGCGGCACGAACACCGCGATGGCTGCCGACAGGAGCACACCGAGGACGAGGAAGGGCAGCGCCTGGCAGACCACCGCGACGAACACGGTCATCCAGCTCTGCATCACCGGCGCCGACAGCGCCCGGCGGATCGGCCCCTGCGCCACCACCAGGACGAGCAGCAGCATGACCAGGACGAGCGGCGAGTTGAACTGCCAGCCCTGGGACGCGGCCGCCTGCTCCCTCGGACCGTCCGGTGCGTCCGTCTGTTCCCGTGGACCGTCCGGTGCGTCCGCGTCGCGGTGGTCGGCCCCGGGCGGGGCCGCTTTGGTGATGCTCACGGGCGAGGTACCTCCGGCAGGGCACGGGCTGGAATCTCGTGGGTGGGTTCCCCTCCCCATAAATACGCCCGTATCGGTACGTCCGTTCAGGCGGGGGTGTTCATTCCCGCAAGGCGGCCCCAACTCCCGGCTCAGAACCCGAGTACCGCCCTCATCACCGCCTTCGCGATCGGCGCCGCGTCCCCGCCCCCGCTGATGTCCCCGCGGTCGGCCGCCGCGTCCTCGACGACGACCGCGACCGCCACCGCGGGCTCCATCGCGCCGTCCGCCTGGGCCCAGGAGATGAACCAGGCGTACGGCATCCCCAGGTTGTCGATGCCGTGCTGGGCGGTCCCGGTCTTGCCGCCGACCGTCGCTCCGGGAATCGCGGCGTTGGTGCCGGTGCCCTCCGTCACCACGTCCGTCATCATTTCCCGCATCCGCATGGCGGTCGCCGGGTTCATCGCCTGGTGGAGCGTGCGGGAACCGGTCGTCGACACCGTGCTGTCGTTCCGGGTGGTCGTCCTCTCCACCAGATAGGGCGTTTTGACGGACCCGCCGCCCGCGACGGCCGCCGAGATCATCGCCATCTGGAGGGGAGTGGCCCTGGTGTTGAACTGACCGATGGAGGAGAGCGCGAGCTGCGCCTTGTCGAGCGTCGTGTCGAAGTTGCTGGGGGCGACGGAGAAGGGGATCCGCAGGCGGTCGTTGAAACCGAAGTCCGCCGCCGTGCGGGTCATGTCGCTCAGCCCCACGTCCACGCCCAGCTTGGCGAAGACCGTGTTGCAGGACCACTCGAAGGCGTACCGCAGCGAGGCGTCCTCGCAGCCCTCGCTCTCGTTCGTCAGCCGGGTCGTGGTACCGGGCAGCCGGTACGGGTCCGGGGAGGTGGTCGACGTGTCGAGGTCCGTCACCACCCCCGCGTCGAGAGCCGCCGCGGCCGTCACCACCTTGAACGTCGACCCGGGCGGATAGGTCTGCCGGATCGCCCGGTTGAGCATCGGCTTGTCCGCCGCCCCGTTCAGCCGCTTCCAGGCGTGCGTGACCGCCTTCCCCGTCCCGGACAGCTCCCCGGGGTCGTACGACGGGGTGGAGACCAGCGCGAGGATCCTGCCGGTGGACGGCTCGATGGCGGCCACCGCCCCGCGCCGCGAACCGAGACCCCGGAACGCGGCGCGCTGTGCGGCGGGGGCGATCGTCGTGACCACCTTGCCGGCGGGGTTCTGGGCGCGGGTGGCGTCGTTCCACAGGGGGAAACGCGAGAGCAGCGGGTCGCTGCCGGAGAGGATGCCGTCCTCGGAGTTCTCCAGGAACGTCGCCCCGTACACCTGCGAGGCGAAGCCGGTCACGGGCGCGTACAACGGTCCGTCCGCGTAGGTCCGTTCGTAGCGGAGCTGCTGGCCGCTGTCCCTGGAGCCGGTGACCGGCCGGCCCCCGACGAGGATGTCACCGCGCGGCTGGCCGTAACGGGCGATCGTCTGGCGGCGGTTGGCCGGGTTGTCGTCGTACGCCCCGGCCTGGAAGACCTGGACGCGGGTGGCGTTGACGAGGAGCGCCAGCAGCAGCACGGCGCAGAGTGCGGCGGCCCGGCGGATGTACTTGGTCATGGCGCCGCCGTCCCGTCGTACTGGCTGCGTGCCGAGTCGCTGACGCGGATCAGCAGCGCCACGATGATCCAGTTGGTGACGACCGAGGAGCCGCCCTGGGCGAGGAACGGCATCGCCATCCCGGTCAGCGGGATCAGACCGGTCACGCCGCCCGCGATCACGAAGACCTGGAGCGCCACGATCGAGGCGAGGCCGATGGCGAGGAGCCGTCCGAAGGGGTCGCGCAGGGCGAGGCCGGCGCGGTAGCCGCGTTCCACGAGGAGGCCGTAGAGGAGGAAGATCGCACAGAGCCCGAAGAGGCCCAGTTCCTCGCCCGCGGTGGCCAGGATGAAGTCCGACTTGGCGGCGAATCCGATGAGGATGGAGTGGCCGAGCCCGAGGCCGGTGCCCAGCATCCCGCCCGCGGCGAACGCGAACAGGGACTGGGCGAGCTGGTTCGGCCCCTGGCCCGCCTCGATCGTCGCGAAGGGGTGCAGCCAGTCCTGCACCCGGCTGTGGACGTGCGGTTCCAGCCAGCCGACGGCGACCGCGCCGACACAGGCGAGCAGCAGGCCCACCGCGATCCAGCCGGTGCGCCCGGTGGCGACGTACAGCATGATCACGAAGAGGCCGAAGAACAGCAACGAGGTGCCGAGGTCCCGCTCCAGGACCAGGACCAGCACGCTCAGCAGCCAGATCGCGACGATCGGGCCGAGGACCCGGCCGGTGGGGAGCTGGAGCCGCTTGAACCGCCAGACGGGGCGCCCCGCGTAGGCGAGCGCGTTGCGGTTGGCCGCGAGGTAGCCGGCGAAGAAGACCGCGAGCAGCACCTTCGCGAACTCGCCCGGCTGGATGGAGAAGCCTGCGATCCGGATCCAGATCCGGGCGCCGTTCACGGCGGGGAAGAGGATGGGCAGGACCAGCAGGCCCAGCGCCGTGACGACCGAGACGTAGGTGTAACGCTGCAGGACGCGGTGGTCGCGCAGGAGGAGGACGGCCGCGATGAAGAGCGCGACGCCGAGCGTCGACCAGATGAGCTGGGTGGGGGCGGCCCGGTCGCCGGGGGTCTCCAGGTCCAGGCGGTAGATCAGTACCAGGCCCAGGCCGTTGAGCAGGACGGCGATGGGCAGCAGCAGCGGATCGGCGTACGGCGCCCGCAGCCGCACCGCGACATGCGCGAGGAGTGCGAGCACACCGAGCCCGGCGCCGTAGATCGCGGCGCCGGGCGGGAGCGTGCTGTGCCGGGCGTATCCGACCGCGCAGTAGCCGAACACGGACAGCAGTACGGCCATGACGATCAGGGTGAACTCGATGCCACGGCGCCGGGGCAGGCGGACGGCGGGGGTGGGCGGGTCCGCTGCCACGGTGGTTCCCCGCGTACCGGGAATTCCGGGCATTCCGGGCTGAATCATGTCCGGAACGTAGCAAGCGCCGAACCTGATGTCCCGTTAGGTGATGACAAACGGGCGGATCCGATGGGCGCGACCCGGCGTCAGCACCAGCGCGGGGACCGGCCGACGTTGGCGATGTGCTGCGCCGGGCCCCAGGACCAGGTGCCGTCGGTGATCAGGTACCAGATCGGGTTGCCGCCGACGCGCTCCCCCCTGGTCTTGCAGTAGATGTGGACCCGCTCGTCGTGCGGCGCGATACGGATGATCCGGCTGCGACGGTCGGGCCGGTTGTGCAGCGCGAGGCCGTCGCGGGAGAGGATCCGGCCCTCGAAGCGGCGGTGGTCGTCGGGCCGTCCGTCGAGGAACGGGTCTTCGAAGCTGAAGTCGCCCAGACCGTCTTCGTCGAAGTAGGGGTCGTCGCCGTAGTTCCAGTCGCCGTTGTCCCAGTCGAGGCTGTCCCAGTCGCGGGCGAGGGACCCGGTGTCGTCGATGAGGCCGGGCCCGATGCCCGTGGTCGCGGTGGGCTTGCCGGCGGCGAGGGCGGGTCCGGCGCCCGCGGCCGCGATGAGCGTGCCGGCGGCGAGCACCATCCCGGTGCGGGCAAGGGTGTGGCGCAGGGACATGGGGACTCCTCCGGAAAGGTGGTAAATCTGACTAATCGCCACATTAGGAGTGAGCTCGGGCACGCGCAGGCCGCACTGAGCCATCGGGGACGCGAGGACGCTCAGCGTGCCCCGGTCGGCCCTTCCCCACCGGTCGGTCCGGGCGCGCCCCGCTCGTCCTGAGGAAGCGTCAGTGTCGCGATCGCACCGCCCTCGGGAGCGTTGGCGAAGACCAACCGCGCGCCCAGCACCTCCGCCTGACCGAGCGCGATCGTCAAGCCCAGCCCATGGCCCTTCGAGCCGCCCTCCGTACGGAACCGCTGCGGCCCGTGCTCCAGCAGGTACTCCGGATAGCCGCCGCCGTGGTCCCGCACCGTCACCACCGGGCCGTCGACGGTCAGTACCACCGGGCCCTCCCCGTGCTTGTGCGCGTTGGCCACCAGATTGCCGAGCACCCGCTCCAGACGGCGCCGGTCGGTCTCCACCCGGACGTCGTCCACGACCCGCACCTCGGTCTCGGTGCCCGACGCCCGCACCACCCGCTCGGCCAGCGGGGCCAGCGGCTCCGAGTCCAGCTCCAGCAACTCCCGCCCGGCGTCCAGTCGGGAGATCTCCAGCAGGTCCTCGGTGAGCGTCCGCAGCGTGGCCACCCGGTCGCGGACCAGCTCCGTCGGCCGGCCAGGCGGCAGCAGCTCCGCCGCCGCGTGCAGCCCGGTCAGCGGGGTGCGCAGTTCGTGTGCCACGTCCGCGGTGAAGCGCTGCTCGCTCGTCAGCTTGCTCTGCAGCGAGGACGCCATCGTGTCGAGGGCCCCGGCGACCGCCGCCACCTCGTCCTGGGGGCCGGCCGGGTACCGCGTACGGGGGTCCACGGCCGTACGGGGATCGTTGACGCGCGCGTCCAGGTCGCCCGCGCTGATCCGCCGGGCCACCTGTGCCGTCGCGTGCAGCCGACGGGTCACCCGCGTCACCGCGAACACTCCCACCAGCAGCGTCGCGCCGATCGCCAGCGCGGAGGACCACACGATCGACCGGTCCAGGGCGTCGATGGCGTGCGCGCCCTGCGAGTAGTCGAACTGCACGGCGAGCGCCCGCCCGCCGCTCGCGGGTCCGGCCGCCCACATGGTGGGGTGCGGGTCGTTGTCCCCGACCATCGTGCCGCGGCGCCCGTCCGTCGCCAGCTCGCG
>LRTP01000960.1 GCA_001550305.1 Streptomyces diastatochromogenes | reverse complement strand
CCCCGCAGCGCACCGGAGTCGCCACAGCCCGCCACGGCCGCCGCCAGCAGGGCGGCGAGGGCTGCGAGCACGAGACGGCTGGGCCGGGTGGGGGTCACTGCGCTCCTGCGTCCGGGCCGGTCTCGGCCCGGGGCCAGGGGGACGGCTCGGTGCGCGAGGTCGGCGTGAAATCGACGGAACCAACGCCCTACACCATATTCGTAGGGAAGTCCTTTTTGTTCGCGGGTGGGGTCGGTGGGGCTGGTGAGGGCGGGCCGGCGGGGGGCGTGAGGCCGGGAGGCGCGACGGCGTGAGGCCATGCGCCATGGGGTGCCGGACGTGCGGGCGGCGGAGGCCGGAGGCCCAGGGGGGGCTACTCCGCCAGCTCCTCCAGGAGGCGGGCCGTGGGCAGACCGGCGCGCAGGTACTCCACGAACAGTTCGTTGTGCAGGGCCCAGGGTGAGCGGCGGCTGCGGATCAGGCGGATCGCCTCGTCGGAGGTGTGTCCCGCCAGGACCAGCGCGTGCGCGACCACGAGCCCCGAGCGGTTGTAGCCGTGGTAGCAGCGCACCAGGACCCGGCGCCCGTCCTCCAGCGCGTCGTCCGCGGCCCGCGCGAGCCGGATCACCCCCGCGAGCTGTGTCCCGTCCAGGGGACCGTCCGGAATCGGCCACACATGGTGCTCGACGCCCGGGTCGGGGCCGTGCCCCGGCAGCCGCAGCAGCGTCAGGACCAGGTCGAACTCATTCCTCACGACCGCGAATTCCGGCTCGCCGGCACGCCCCGCGAACGCGTGTCCGCCCATCCACAGGCCAGGCACGATCTCGCTCCACGGGCTGTCCGGAGCGGGCACATCGGGTTGCTTTCTGCGAGTCCGCAACAGCGCCTCCCACAACTCCCCCAACTGCTCACAAAGGTAACCGGGTTCTTGCCCCTGGAGCACCCCGCCTGGTCCCATGGTCATGGGGTGATGGTGCATGAACGGACTGCGCGTCATACCGACCTGGCGCCACGGGCAGGAGCGCCTGTACGTGTGCCTGACCGACGGGAGGAACGTCGCCTGGTACGACCGTGACGCAGCCCGCGTCAATCTGCTCAGCGAGGAGCGGCGGGAGGACGTGCTCGACGTGCTCGGCCCGTTCCTGACCGGCCGGGTGACGGTGGGGCCCCCACCGGTCCCGACCCCCGCGGAACTGGCCCGGCTGACCCTCCACCCGGACGACGACCTCGCGCCGAACCGGCCCGGCGAGGCGCTGGTGATCGACCTCGACCGCGACCCGGGACCGGCGCG
>LRTP01000959.1 GCA_001550305.1 Streptomyces diastatochromogenes | reverse complement strand
AGCACTTCCTCCCCTCCCGCCATGCGGTACCGTCCCGACCCACCTCGGCCCCGACGCCGCCCGGTGGGCCCTGCTGCACCCCGCGGCCCACGACCGGCCGCGGATCAGTGCCGATCACCTGCTGCAGCGGGAGAGCAACCCCCTCTTCCGGGTCCGGTACGCCCACGCCCGCACCCGGGCCCTCACCCGTAACGCCGCCGCGCTCGGCTGCACCGGCGACCCCGGTGACGTACCCGAAGACGTACCCGGCGGCGGCGAGCTCGTCGGGGCGCTCGCCGGGTATCCGGCCGTGCTGACGCAGGCGGCCCTGCACCGCGCGCCCGACCGGCTCGCCCGGCACCTCGTCACCACCGCCGACGCCCTCCTCGCCTTCCAGCACACCGTGCTGCCGCTCGGCGACGAGAAACCCTCGGCCGCCCACCGCGCCCGGCTCGCGCTCGCCGAAGCCGCCGGGACGGTGCTGGCCGGCGGCCTGTCCCTGCTCGGCATCAGCGCCCCTGACTATCTGTGACCGTCTGTGAGAGAAAAATGAGCCGTTCCGCACACCCCGCCGGGCCCCGTCATGCCGATGTCCTCACCGAGGGCCATTACAGCGCGCCGCCCGCCGACCTCAACGCCCTCGACCCCAAGGTCTGGGCGCACACCGTCAGCCGTACGGACGACGGCGTCGTCAGCGTGGGCGGGATGGAAGTGACCAGGCTCGCCGAGGAGTTCGGCACTCCCGCCTACTTCATCGACGAGACCGACTTCCGCGAGCGCGCCCGTGCCTGGCGGACCGCCTTCGGGCACGACGCCGACGTCTTCTACGCAGGGAAGGCCTTCCTCTCGCGCGCCGTCGTGCGGTGGCTGCACGAGGAGGGGCTCAACCTCGACGTGTGCTCCGGCGGTGAGCTCGCCACCGCCCTCTCCGCCGGGATGCCCGCCGACCGCATCGCCTTCCACGGCAACAACAAGTCCGAGGAAGAGATCACCACCGCCATCGTGAGCGGGGTCGGGCGGATCGTTCTCGACTCCTTCCAGGAGATCGTCCGCGTCGCCCACATCGCGCAGTCCCTCGGCAAGCGGCAGCGGGTGCAGATCCGCGTGACCGTGGGGGTCGAGGCGCACACCCACGAGTTCATCGCCACCGCCCACGAGGACCAGAAGTTCGGGATCGCGCTGGCCGACGGGCAGGCCGCGGAGGCGGTGCGGCGGGCGCTCGCGCTCGACGGGCTCGAGCTCGTGGGCATCCACTCGCACATCGGTTCGCAGATCTTCGACATGGCCGGGTTCGAGGTCGCCGCCCGGCGGGTGGTGTCGCTGCTGGCCGCCGTTCGTGACGAGCACGGGGTCGAGCTGCCCGAGATCGACCTCGGTGGTGGTCTCGGCATCGCGTACACGAGTGACGACGATCCCCGCGAGCCGCACGAGATCGCGAAGGCTCTGGGCGAGATCGTCACGCGGGAGTGCGAGGCCGCGAAGCTGCGGACGCCCCGGATCTCGGTCGAGCCGGGGCGGGCCATCGTCGGGCCCACCGCCTTCACGCTCTACGAGGTCGGCACCATCAAGCCGCTCGATGGGCTGCGGACGTACGTCTCCGTCGACGGGGGCATGTCCGACAACATCCGGACCGCGCTGTACGACGCCGAGTACAGCGTCGCCCTCGTGTCGCGCACCTCCGACGCCGATCCCATGCTCGTCCGTGTCGTCGGCAAGCACTGTGAGAGCGGCGACATCGTGGTCAAGGACGCCTTCCTGCCCTCCGACCTGGCCCCCGGCGATCTCATCGCCGTACCCGCCACGGGTGCCTACTGCCGGTCCATGGCCAGCAACTACAACCACGCCCTGCGCCCGCCGGTCGTCGCCGTGCGCGACGGCGAGGCCCGGGTGATCGTCCGCCGGGAGACGGAGGAGGACCTCCTGCGCCTCGACGTCGGATGACCGGCCGGTCGAGGAGGAGTGTCCGTGGCTGGTCGAGGGAGTAATGGCTGCGGCTGGTCGAGGCCGGAGTGTCCGTGGCTGGTCGAGGGAGGAATGACCGTGGCCGGTCGCGGCCGGAATGTCCGTGGCCGGTCGAGGTCGGAACGACCGGCTGATCGACGTCGGAACGGACGGTCGGCGCAGGTGGAAGATCTCCTGCCGCCGCCTGTCGGAAAAATGAAATAGATGTCTCACGATCCGGACCAGGGATAGAAACTCCCGTCCGGTGAGTGAGACTGGTCCAACCGTAGACGGTATGAGGAAACGAGGTCGGATGATGCGTACGCGTCCGCTGAAGGTGGCGCTGCTGGGCTGTGGGGTTGTCGGCTCAGAGGTGGCGCGCATCATGACGACGCACGCCGACGACCTCGCGGCCAGGATCGGGGCCCCCATTGAGCTGGCGGGCGTGGCCGTCCGCCGGCCCTCCAAGGTGCGCGAGGGCATCGATCCCGAGCTCGTCACCACCGACGCCACCGCCCTCGTCAAACGCGGGGACATCGACGTCGTCGTCGAGGTCATCGGCGGTATCGAGCCCGCGCGCTCCCTCATCACCACCGCCTTCGCGCACGGCGCCTCCGTCGTCTCCGCAAACAAGGCGCTCCTCGCCCAGGACGGGGCGGCCCTGCACGCGGCGGCGGAGGCGAACGACCGGGACCTCTACTACGAGGCCGCCGTCGCCGGCGCCATCCCGCTGATCCGGCCGCTGCGCGAGTCCCTCGCCGGTGACAAGATCAACCGCGTGATGGGGATCGTCAACGGGACGACGAACTTCATCCTCGACAAGATGGACTCCACCGGGGCCGGCTATCAGGAAGCCCTCGACGAGGCCACCGCGCTCGGGTACGCCGAAGCCGACCCGACCGCCGACGTCGAGGCGTTCGACGCGGCCGCCAAGGCCGCCATCCTCGCCGGAATCGCCTTCCACACGCGTGTGCGCCTCGACGACGTGTACCGCGAGGGCATGACCGAGGTCACCGCCGCCGACTTCGCCTCGGCGAAGGAGATGGGCTGCACCATCAAGCTGCTCGCCATCTGTGAGCGGGCGGCGGACGGGGGATCGGTGACGGCGCGCGTGCATCCGGCGATGATTCCGCTGAGCCACCCCCTCGCCTCCGTGCGCGGCGCGTACAACGCGGTGTTCGTCGAGTCGGACGCCGCCGGGCAGCTCATGTTCTACGGGCCGGGCGCCGGCGGCGCCCCGACCGCTTCCGCCGTGCTCGGTGACCTCGTCGCCGTCTGCCGCAACAGGCTCAGCGGCGCGACCGGGCCCGGCGACTCCGCGTACACCCAGCTGCCCGTCTCGCCCATGGGCGAGGTCGTGACGCGCTACCACATCAGCCTCGACGTGGCGGACAAACCTGGTGTTCTCGCCCAGGTGGCCACCGTTTTCGCCGAGCACGGCGTATCGATCGATACGGTGCGCCAGCAGGGCAAGGACGGCGAGGCCTCTCTCGTCGTCGTCACCCACCGAGCGTCCGACGCGTCCCTGAACGGGACCGTGCAGGCGCTGCGCAGCCTCGACACCGTGCGGGGTGTCGCCAGCATCATGCGGGTTGAAGGAGAGTAACCAGCAATGACCCACCAGTGGCGCGGAATCATCGAGGAGTACCGGGACCGGCTTCCGGTGTCCGACAGCACGCCGGTCGTGACGCTCCGTGAGGGCGGTACGCCGCTCGTGCCCGCGCAGGTGCTCTCCGAGCGCACGGGCTGCGAGGTCCACCTGAAGGTGGAGGGCGCCAACCCGACCGGGTCCTTCAAGGACCGCGGTATGACCATGGCCATCACGCGGGCCAAGGAGGAGGGCGCGAAGGCCGTCATCTGCGCCTCCACGGGCAACACGTCCGCCTCCGCCGCCGCGTACGCCGTGCGTGCGGGCATGGTGTGTGCCGTGCTCGTCCCGCAGGGCAAGATCGCCATCGGCAAGATGGGCCAGGCCCTCGTGCACGGGGCGAAGATCCTCCAGGTCGACGGCAACTTCGACGACTGCCTGACGCTCGCGCGCTCACTGTCCGACAACTACCCGGTGGCGCTGGTCAATTCGGTCAACCCGGTGCGCATCGAGGGCCAGAAGACCGCCGCCTTCGAGATCGTGGACATGCTCGGCGACGCGCCCGACATCCACGTCCTGCCGGTGGGCAACGCGGGCAACATCACCGCGTACTGGAAGGGCTACACGGAGTACGCCGCCGACGGCATCGCCGGGCGCACCCCGCGCATGTGGGGCTTCCAGGCCTCCGGTTCCGCGCCCATCGTGCGCGGCGAGGTCGTCAAGGACCCGTCGACGATCGCCACGGCGATCCGCATCGGCAACCCCGCCTCGTGGAAGTTCGCGCTGGCCGCGCGGGACGAGTCCGGCGGCTTCATCGACGAGGTGACGGACCGTGAGATCCTGCGCGCCTACCGGCTGTTGGCCGCGCAGGAGGGCGTTTTCGTCGAGCCCGCGTCCGCCGCGTCGGTCGCCGGTCTGCTGAAGGCCGCCGAGCAGGGCAAGGTCGACCCCGGCCAGCGGATCGTCTGCACGGTCACTGGAAACGGGCTCAAGGATCCGGACTGGGCCGTTGCGGGCGCCCCGCAGCCGGTTACCGTTCCTGTGGACGCGGCCGCGGCGGCGGAGCGGCTCGGACTGGCGTAAGGCAAAAGGGCCGCAAGGCAAAGGGGCTCGGACCGGCGGACGGCGGAGTGGGCAGAGTGGCGTAAAGCCGCCTGGCGTACATCCGCCAAATGCCGTCGGGGCCTGTCAGAGGCCATCAGCGGCGGGCGGAATTCGCCAGAAGTTGGCGGAATCCGGCCCCCGCCGAGGCCACCCCTACCGCAACCCGACAGGGGGTGCACGGGGGGCTTACGACACGCATCGTGCGCCTCCTGTGCGCCCTATGTCGCCACAGAACCTTCCTTCGATAGGCTGTACCGAACCCGCCCGCCGCATATGCCGCGGTGCCGCGCCGTCGGTGCAGTCAGGACAGTCACTGCGGTCTCCGGGTCTTCCGTACGTATCGCAGTCCCTCTCTCAGTTCATCCGAGTTCATCCGAAACACGCAGTCCCTCTCGCAGCACATCGAAAATCTCGTACATCACGCAGCTCAAGGAGAGTCATCGAGCGATGGCCGGTCCAGCGTTCCGCGCCGCCGCCGTCCGGGTGCGCGTCCCCGCCACCAGCGCCAACCTCGGGCCGGGCTTCGACGCCTTCGGCCTGTCACTGGGGCTGTACGACGACGTGGTCGTCCGGGTGGCCGACTCCGGGCTGCACATCGACATCGCAGGTGAGGGCAGCGAGACGCTGCCCCGCGACGAGAATCACCTCCTCGTACGCTCCCTGCGCACCGCCTTCGATCTGCTGGGCGGACAACCGCGCGGCCTCGAGATCGTCTGCGCCAATCGCATTCCGCACGGGCGGGGCCTCGGCTCCTCCTCGGCCGCCATCTGCGCCGGAATCGTCGCCGCGCGCGCCGTGACCATAGGCGGCGACAGCAAACTCGACGACACCGCGCTTCTTGAGCTCGCCACCGAGATCGAGGGCCATCCCGACAATGTCGCGGCCTGTCTGCTCGGCGGATTCACGCTCTCCTGGATGGAGGCCGGAGCCGCGCGGGCGATCAGGATGGACCCTGCCGATTCCATCGTTCCGGTGGTTTTCGTTCCCGGAAAGCCGGTTCTCACCGAGACCGCGCGCGGTCTGCTGCCGCGCACCGTTCCGCACGTCGACGCCGCCGCCAACGCGGGCCGGGCCGCACTGCTCGTCGAGGCCCTCAGCCGGCGCCCCGAGCTGCTGCTGCCCGCCACCGAGGACCGGCTGCACCAGGAGTACCGCGCCCCGGCCATGCCGGAGAGCGCGGCGCTGGTGGAGCGGCTGCGGGCCGACGGCATCCCCGCGGTGATCTCCGGCGCGGGCCCCACAGTCCTCGCGCTGGCCGACGAGGAATCCGCCGACAAGGTCGCTCATCTCGCAGGTCAGGGCTGGGCCGCCAATCGGCTGGACCTCGACGAGGCGGGGGCGTGCGTTCTGCCGCTCGCCCCGGCGGGCGTCCATTAAAAGCGCGCGGTTGCCGGATTTGGAGAGGGGGAATGTTTGTTGGATCCGGTAGTGTTAACCTCAAGTCTGCACCCGACCCCACCATGGCGAGGTGCTTCGTGTCCCCGTCCGGGACAACCATTCTTCCGGGAGCCTCCCAAACTGCTTTGTGCCATGCATTGGGTGCTATGCGCTGAGCAGTGCTGAGCACGCTCCGGAACCGGCGTGACCGTGCCGATGACACCGCAATTCAGTGCCACGGCTCCGGAATCGTCATCACCAGATATGTCTTCCGCCTCTTTGGCGGACCACCGCCCCGGCACGGTCCACACAGCAAGGACCAATGCCGGACAGCACAACCGGTCGCCGAGCCAGACAGGCCGACGTCCGCTCCAGGGAAGGACCCTTCGTGAGCGACACCACCGATCTGATGGGCGCACGTGTCGAGGAGACCGCTGCCGCGCCCGCCACGGACGCCTCTGCGTCGCCTGCCTCCGGTGCCGGCTCCCGGCGGCGCCGCGGTACCGGCCTTGAGGGCATGGTGCTGGCCGAGCTGCAGCAGGTCGCGTCCGGCCTCGGTATCAGGGGCACCGCGCGGATGCGCAAGAGCCAGCTGATCGAGGTCATCAAGGAGGCGCAGGCGGGCGGGGGTGCCCCGGCGAAGACCGCCGAGGCCGCCACCGAGACCAAGCCGAAGCGCCGGGCCACCTCCAAGGCCCGTACCGGCGACGACGCCGCTCCGGCCGCCGAGAAGAAGGCCGCCGAGAAGCCCGCGGCCGAGAAGGCCGTGGCCCAGCAGCAGATCGAGATCCCCGGCCAGCCGGCCAGCGACGACGCCCCCGCGGGTGAGCGCCGCCGTCGCCGTGCCGTGGCCGAGGCCGGCA
>LRTP01000096.1 GCA_001550305.1 Streptomyces diastatochromogenes | reverse complement strand
CCCATCCCTACTTGGGGGCTCCGCCCCCAAACCCCCGATCGGCCTGAACGGCCTCGTCCTCAAACGCCGGACGGGCTGAAGATGCGCGCAGCGCCCCTTGAGGGGCGCGGGGAACTGCGCGACCAGCCCCCCACCGGCCCGCAGTCGACGAACCCACCCGGGGGGTCTGGGGGCGGAGCCCCCAGGTTGAGGAGGGGACGGGTAAGGGCGGCGGGGGCGAGAAAGGCCGTTGCCGCACGCCCCTCACCGCCCAGCCACCACCACCGCCCGATCCAACGCCTGGAGGAATCCATTGACGGTGGCCCGGTCTCGTACGGCCAGGCGGAGCCAGTCGTCCCCCAGCCCCGGAAACGTGTCCCCACGCCGCACCGCGAACCCCAGCCCCCGCAACTGACGCCGCACCACCACCGCCCGAGGCAGCCGAATCAGCACGAACGGACCCTCGGCGGGCTCGACGACCCGCAACCCGTCGGGCTCGAACTCCCGGAGTCCCGCGACGAGATGGGCCCGGTCGGAGGCGACCTTCCGGGCCGCGTGCGCGGCCTCGGCGAGCGCCCGGGGCGACACGCACGCCTCGGCCGCCGCGAGGGCCGGCGTGGAGACGGGCCAGAGCGGCTGCGCACGGGACAGTTCGCGAACCGTGTCGGGCGCGGCCAGCACGTACCCGATCCGCAACCCCGCCAGCCCCCACGTCTTCGTGAGGCTGCGCAGCACGACAAGCCCGGGGATGTCCGTCCGCCCGGCCAGCGCCTCCCGCTCACCCGGCACCGCGTCCATGAACGCCTCGTCGACCACCAACGTCCGCCCGGGCCGCGCGAGCGCGGCGATCGAGGCCGCCGGGTGCAGCACGGACGTCGGGTTGGTCGGGTTGCCGATCACGACGAGGTCCGCGTCCTCGGGTACGGCCGAGGGGTCCAGCCGAAAGCCGTCCGACGCACGCAACAGCACCCGGTCGACCGTGTGGCCGGCATCCCGCAGCGCCGCCTCCGGCTCGGTGAACTGCGGGTGGACCACGACCGGCTGACGGACCTTCAGAGCACGCGCCAGAAGCACGAACGCCTCCGCCGCGCCCGCCGTCAGGAGCACCCGCTCCACCGGCACCCCGTGCCGCGCCGCCACCGCGGCCCG